>JANNPH010000239.1:0-11465 GCA_031399965.1 Gloeobacteraceae cyanobacterium SOY_34_metabat_159
TGAGCCGGTTTTCTAATGCTTTCAAAAGGTCGCTCAATTCCAACCCTGCATTTCGACAAGTTCCTCACAGAGTGTGCTCATTGCAACGCGGTCAACTGTTTTTGGCAGTGAAGAGGTGCGATAGATACATTCGAGTTCCGCTTGTGATTCTGCGGCCATTGCCATGATCTGATCGTAGGTGTATTCGCAGTTGCGTACAGCCCGAAGCAGCGGGGCATCTCCAGCTTTTTCGCGGTTGACGATCACCACTCCGTCTTTGAGGATTTCGATGCCCATGTGCAGCAGGCGCAGGCAATGCATCGCGTGTTTTGCGTCGTAGCCGACTTTCGCCTCCAGGGCTGAGCGCATCGGGTTGCGGTTAGCTTTCCATTGTTGATAGTTCTGGTAGGCTCGCATCGCAGCTTGATAGGTCTGGGTTGCGTGCAGAAGGTGAATGAAGTTGTCGCTGCTCCCGGTGAGGTTTTGAACGTATCCCAGGACGTTTAATTCTAGAGGGTATTGCTTGAGTGCACTCTTGAAATCGACACGCTTTTCTAAAAAAGTCGCAAACTCTTCTTCGATCTCTGAAAAAGAGATTCGATCCTGGATAAGTACATAGAGAAATTCAAGGAAGGCATTTAACTGCTCTTTCGGCATCGGCTTGACACCGACTATCCCAAACTCTTCAGGAGTCGGCGCTTTCTCGATAGGATTGAGCAGCCATTTGCGATGCACTTCGATTCTTCTCAGTTGGGAAATGGCGTAGCCGCTGAAACTGTGCTTTGCCTTTGTACAGAGGAAGGCCTGACGGTGCTCGACTAATTTTTTGCCGACCGGGGTCATGATGCGGTAATCTTCCGGGTCCTGCCAGAGCAGTTCGAGAATATTGGGATTGTTTTCGATCGCGAGTTGCATGTATTTGCGCAATTCGTAGGCGACAACATCTTGCACTCCATCCAGAAACACAAAGTCTCCAGGTTCAAAGGCCCAGCCGCTGTCTTTTTGTTCAAAGCTTTCAAGACCCAGGTAGTGCTTTTTGAGGCCGACGCAGACGCCCTTGTAGTCCTGGTCGCTTGTTGCTGTATTGAGTCGGTAAGCCTGGGAACCTGAGATGCTGAGAAGAATAGTACGCTGTTCGACAGTTCTACGGTCCATGAGAATTGCTATACTGGAAGGTCAGTTTTCTTAGCATAACCATTCTCTCCCTCATGCAGATCGATCTACATGACCCGCGCCTTCAAGAGATTGTTACAAAGCATTCTTTTGCGCTACTCTTCACAACCTTGAGTGGTGCTCATCTCTACGGTTTCCCGTCGCCAGATTCTGACTACGATCTTCGCGGCGTGCATGTCCTGCCCCTGACGGATGTTGTCGGCCTTGAACCTGGTCAGGAAACTATTGAATCTATGGGCATCGAAAACGGCCTGGAGATCGATCTCGTCACCCACGATGTCTACAAGTTTTTTTGCTTGTTGCTCAAAAAGAATGGCTACGTTCTGGAGCAGCTTTACTCACCACTCGTCCTTCAAACAACACCTGAACATACAGAATTAAAAGTAATTGCGAAGCAGTGCATTACCCGATTTCACAGCTATCACTATCAAGGTTTCGCGCATACTCAATGGAGATTCTTTGAGAAAGAACAAAAAGTAAAACCGTTGCTGTACGTCTTTCGGGTGCTATTGACAGGAATTTATTTGATGAAAACTGGAGAGATCGAAGCAAATCTGGTGCAACTCAATCAAGAGTTCCAGCTGAGTTATCTAAATGATTTAATTGCTCATAAGTTGGAAGGTCCAGAGAAGTCGCAGCTCAAATCGGCAGACCTTACTTTTTTTGCTTCAGAATATCAGCGTCTATGCCAGGAACTAGAAATAGCCCATCAGAAAAGCAACTTGCCTCGCCAGGGCTCCGGCAAGCCGGCGTTGAATGATCTACTGCTTCGCATTCGGCTTGACTTTCGCCACGAAGCTGACAGAAACTCGATCGCTGGACCTTTTGACGAATAAAAAGAGATAATGCCCTTTATTGATAACTGTATTTTCAACGCTCATGCAATATTCCATAATTGCGTCGATGTAAACAACAGAGTTGATCACAATGCCAATCACGCGCAAAAAATTTCCTGCCTGCCCGATTGAACGCACGCTTGCCGTGCTCTCCGGTCGCTGGAAAGCAATGCTGGTCTGGCATTTGTTTTCAGGACCAAAGCGCTACTCGGAATTGACCCAACTCATGCCTGATATTGCCCAGCGCGTGCTGAGCCAGGCGTTGGGCGAGTTACAAAAAGATGGCGTCATCTGTAAAATGGGCGAACAATGGCAACTGACAGAGCTTGGATCAGGTCTTGTCGTCGCGTTGAAGGGCATGTACGAATGGGGCACTTTACATGCGAGTGTGTTGCCCGAACGCTGAGTCGCAGCCAGCAGAGAAATTACTCCGTAGATTGAAACCGCCTGGCTTGGTATCGTTTTCTTGAACATCATTTCAAGGAAAGGAGAAAGCCGTTGCCCCAGCCTCATGCTTATTTAGTGACGGGTGCCGGACGCGACATTGGTCGCGGTATTGCCGAGATATTGGCAACGACTGGAAGCTTCGCAGTGCTTCACTACAGCAACAGCAAAGAAGGTGCCGAAGAAACCCTTGACGCAATCCGTGCTAAGGGAGCTGATGGTGTGCTTGTACACGCCGATTTCACGAAAATAGAAACAGTGGTATCTTTTTGCGAGGAGATTACCATTGCACTGCGAGGGTACAAGCTCAATACCCTGGTGCATAACGCAGCCTTTACGGCTCCCTCTGCTGCTGGTCATCTCGATAGCACCGCACTGCACGATACACTCAAAGCGAATGTGCTGTTTCCATATTTGCTGACCGATGCACTGTCCCCCGTTTTGGCGGATAGCGGATCGATCATTGCCCTCTCTGTGAGTGCAACCCAGAAAGTTTTCTCGCCGGACTTTGGATTTTTCTGTGCTAGCAAAGCTGCGATTGATACGTTGGTGCGCAACTGGGCTGTTCAGTTCGCGCCGCGAAAGATTCGCGCCAATGCGATTGCCCCTGGAGTAGTCGAAGTGAATTTCCGTGCCGATCTACTCAAAGACCCGGCATTCCGGCAGAACCTGGAATCGATGACGACCCTGGCTCGTCCCGGTACCGTCAGCGATGTCGCACTGGTAGCGCAGTTTCTTGCCTCAGAGCAAAGTGGCTGGATTACAGGCCAGGTGATTGATAGCTCAGGCGGGTGGAAACTGTAACCGCTGTCTACTGAACCGCTCGCCAGGACTCGAAACTCAGCCCAGACGTCCTCATTGGACAGTGATGCTGTTCGATGGAGTTGTTCAGACAATTGAAGGAGACGGGATGAACCCCTACGGCCTTTTGCAGCAGACTGAGCGTCAGCGAGTCGGAGATGGTGCCTTCGTGCCAATTCTGAGTGGGGACTTGAGTGCTGACCGGCAAGATCTGGTCCTGGTCTGGACTCAATTGGGAGATTTCGACAGCCTGGAGTACGCCTGGTGGCTACAGAAAGACAAGCAATTGCTACAGCGCTCTGGGGTAAGAGTGCGGGCGGTTGGAATCGGCAATCGTGCTTCCGGGCAAAAGTTTTGCCAGTACACGGGCTTTCCGGAACAAGATTTGTTCGTCGATCCGACAGCAGCACTGCACCGCGAGCTGGGCCTCTATTCGGGACTCAAACTGAAGTTGCCGGGTCTGTCAGCAGGGCAAAGCGCCTGGGTAAATTTGATGCTGATGTGCGCAGGGCTGGGTAGTCCAGGGACACTCGCTGAAGTGCTGCGTGGGTACCTGGGCGACCGCCGTTCCCCCCAACTGATTGCCGAGGAAGAGGTCGTCAAAGCCGGACCCCTGCCTCCCTTGAAGGGCAAAAATTTCTCGCTTTTTGGCCGGGGATTCCAGCGCCCGATTGAACTTGCGACCCTGAGGCTGCGCAACATGACTGAAGTGCTGAGCCACTGGCAAATCTACGTGCCGGACGCTGCTTATCTCACCCAACGGGGGGCGACCTATCTGTTCGACAACCAGGGGACTTTGATCTATGCACACCGCGACCCCGGTATTCTCAGGTTTGCAGCGAATATGAGCCGTCCTCTAGATTTCCTGGCCTGAGTACAGCGTCAGTGTTCTATCGGGTCGGATGTATCCTGAACTCGGACCCCAGGCCGAAGAGGAAACCAATGGACGCCCAGGAATTGCTGAGGCGCTACGGTACAGGCGAGCGCAACTTTGCCCGTGCCAGCCTGCGTCAGGCACAACTATCAGGAGCGACGCTCAACCAGGCCGTCTTTGCGACCGCCAACCTGGGGGGCGCCAACCTGAGCGGCGTCCAGGCGCTCCAATCGATCTGGCTGGGGGCCAGTTTGAGCGGTGCCGATTTGAGCAATGCAGTCCTGGTACAGGCTTTCATGGTCTTGACCAACCTCTGCGCGGCAAACTTGAGCGATGCCAACCTGACAGGTGCCTGCCTGGGTTGGGCAGATCTGGTCGGTGCCAACTTGACAGGTGCCAACCTGACCGGGGCTTTTCTGGTCGGCGCGGATCTGACCGGTGCCAACTTGCGCACTGCGACGCTGACGGGCGCGAACTTATTTGGGGCTAACCTGACGGGGACGCATCTAGAGGACAGCAATCCTCATGCGTAGCGCTCAATTCCCGGCAGGTAGAGCGGTTTTCAGGACTGTAGGCATGGAGCCTGAAAAATGGGGATGAGGTGGCAGCGTCTTTTTAATCGGGTGCGGCAGACTCCTGTTGCCCTGCGCAGCAAACGGTATAGCAGCACCCTGCAACTGGTCGCGATTCTCGGCATCCTCACAGTGATCACTGCCACGGTCAGGGCCACCGCTCCTCAACCGGACGGTGGGGGCGTGAGAACGGGTACCCTGCCAAAAACCTGGCTCCTGGGCGGACCCGACTGCCGCAAAATTCCAGAGTTTGAGGCTTACCAGTACAACGAAGACCTCTACATCCTGCGCCAATCGGGCTGTTCCCACTACGAGAAACCCTTTCTCTATCTATTCTTCGGGACCGAGAAGGCCCTGCTGCTCGACACTGGAGCGGGCGAACCGAAAACCGCCCCGGCCGTCCAGGCGGTCGTAAACGGCTGGCTTGCCCGAAATGGGCGCAAATCCATCCCGCTAGAAGTGATCCACAGCCACGCTCACGATGACCATATCGCGGGCGATGGGCAGTTTCAGCAGCCGGGGACAATCCTGGTCCGGCCGAATCTACCGGCAGTCCAGGACTTTTTTGGCATTGCCCGCTGGCCTGTGCAGACCGTCCAACACGATCTGGGAAATCGCGTCCTCGACATCATCCCGATTCCCGGCCATGAGGCGACCAGCATCGCTCTCTACGACCGACAGACCGGCATCCTCTTCACCGGAGACACGCTCTATCCGGGTCGCCTGTACGTAGAAGACGGGAAGGAGTTTGCCAGGAGCATCCGCCGCCTCGTCGATTTTACCGAGGGCAAGGTCGTCGCCCATATCCTCGGCTGCCACATCGAGAACACGCGCACGCCCTACCTGGATTATCCGGTCGGCACGGTCTACCAACCGGACGAGCACGCCCTCGAACTGGGTCGCGCCCACCTGATCGAACTCGACCAGGCCCTACAAAAGATGGATAAAAACATCGTGCGTACAGCCCTGCGCGACTTCACGATCTGGCCCGTCTCCCCAACGCGCCGCTCCTCAATGTCTCCTACACCGCAATAGCACCATGCGCGGCCCTGGTGGAAATCCAGGCAATGCGAACCTTACCGACCACAGGCAACATTCTGCCAGGTCTGAGCCCAGCCCACTCTCGTGTTACCCGCAGGTTGAACCCGGCTGCCCTTGGGAAGGAAGCAGGGCAGCCTTCTGTGAGGCTACTCCTGGCTATACACGCCCGGTCGGCCGACAATGGTACGTGGGAGCACTACTAGACTGGCCATGGATGGCGACAGTATGGAAGACCAATTCTTGATACCCCGCCGCCAGGAGGTACTCGAACGCCTGCGTTGCCATTGGTCTGAAATCAAAGGTCACGGTGTCGAGACTATGGCTATATTTGGCTCCACGGCCAGGGATGAGGCTCGTCCTGGCTCGGATGTAGATATGCTTGTCAAGTTCAGGGCCGATGCGCGTGTCAGCTTCTATCAATTTTTTGATCTGCAAGATTATCTGGAATCCATCTTGAGAGTCCGTGTGGATCTCGGAACTTTCGACTCTCTGCATCCCAGAATTGCGGCAGAAATCTTAAAAGAAGCTGTCTATGTCTGAGCGCCTTTTCGATCTGCGTCTACTCGATATTCTGTATGCTGCTGAGCGTATCGAGCAGTATGTAGAGGGCGTAGCCGAGGCAGAGTTTCTTGAGAATCAACAGCTCATCGACGCGGTCGTTTACAACTTGATTCAGATAGGCGAAGCGGTAGCAAACCTGCCTCAAGATTTCAAGGACGCCCACGATCAGATTCCGTGGTCAAAAATAAAACGTATACGCGACTTTGCAGCGCATCAATATTTTCGGTTGAGTCCTGCGATTGTGTGGGAAACAATCGGCACAGGCCTGCCGGAGCTGGTGTCATTGATTCGTGAGACCGTTGCAGCACGTTCGCAGCCTGATGCAGGTGATAGTGAGCACCTAGATTCAAACTCAAGCGCGTGAGGTAGTTGTAGCAGACGAGCCTGTCGAGATTAAACTCCTTCGTCGCCGTACTCAAGCCGGATATCCACCTCGCGCTCGACGAAGTCCCACTCCCGCGTCACTCGCAGGCGGTCAAGCAGTTCTCCAAAGTCGTCGGCGTGCTCCGGGGCGTACTCGAACCAGGTCAGAAAATCGAATGGTTCGCCGATGTCGCGGCAGTGGTGAAGGCGGCGGGCGACTGCCGGCAGGAACTCCATGCCGATGGCCGTGTGGTGCGACGTTTCCTCGAAGATGGCCCGCCGCTCGTCCTGGGGTAGTTCCCACCACTGAGCCGATTTTTTAATCGGGATCAGCGCGGCACACCGTGCCTCCGGACGAGCCAGGGCCGGTTGGCTTGCGCGCAGGGCCTCTACCTCGACCCGCGTCGCGTAGCGCAGGTTACTGGTCAGGCCGCGCAGGACCCACGCCGCTCCTGACTCCTTCCATTCCCCGTGCACAATCTGCACTCTTTCGACCGCCTCCAGACCGATACCCCGAAGACTATCCAGCCGGGTGACCCGCCACGGACCCTGTCTTCCGCCCACGAATGAATACTTGTTGTCCACGCGACCTCCGCAACCCACTTGTACCTGAAGTAAGTCTACATTTCAGGCCAGGACTGCCCAGCGCAGGCCGTCCTGTACCGATACAGCACCTGGGTGTTGCTTGGCAACATGTAGAACTTTGTGCCCTCGTCAGTTGAAGACAGCCCGCTTTCAAACAACTGCGTACTATTTCAATGGCTATCCTACTATTCTTCTCCGATGATTGCTGCTGTAGATAACGATAAGCAAGTCACTCGGTTTCCAGTAGGATACCAGTATCCAGGAAGTACCCAGGTTTGCATAAAATAGGCACTTTCCGGTTGCTATTCATTGCTACTCACCAGTTTCCAGGACTCAGGCTTCAGGTGATGGCCATACTTTGAATGTGTTCGATATGATTGGCCAGGCAGAGCCTGCGGTGACTCTTTTCATATTGGTTTGTCAGTTGAAATTTTAATCATTGCCCGGCAAACGAAGCGAGCCTGAATGCTTCCTGTGAATCCAGACATCTTCAAAATCCAGGTTCTGCCGGCTCGAAACCACCCTTACTCTGGAGTACGCAATGCAGTCCCTCAAAGTTAGTCGCCAGCGTGGACTCATCCTCACGGAGGGCGGCTGGCAGAAACTGCAGGCCAAGATGCGCGGTTGGGAGTTAAAGACCGGGGTGCGTTGTACTGCCCGCCGAATGGCTATCCAGGCTCAACTGGCCGGATTACCGGGGCTACACCACAACACGATCAAGCGCATCCTCGACCGTAAAAACGGCGTCGATGTCAGCTCGGTCAGTCTGCTTTTCGAGGTCTTCGGGTTGCACCTGGAAGAGGGAGACTGCGTGTACGCCCAGATCCCCGAGGTGACGAGCCTGCAGGTCAGGCTCGATTGCAGTGAGGCTATCGACGTCTCGCACTTCTGGGGGCGGGAAGCAGAACTGGATTTGCTGCATCTGTGGCTTGTCGAAGAAAACTGCCGCCTGGTGGCTCTACTGGGCATGGGTGGCATCGGCAAGACGGCCCTGGCAGCCAAGTTCGTCGCCCTTCTGGGATCTGAGTTCGAGTGCGTTGTCTGGCGGTCACTGCGCAACGCGCCGCCGGTCGAACAGATCCTCAATGAAGTGATCGCGTTTCTGGAGGATCGACCCGGTTGCGACCTGCCGCACCACCTCGACGGGAAACTGGCCCGCCTCATCCAACTGCTGCAGGAGCAACGCTGTCTACTGGTGTTCGACAACATCGAAACGGTGCTCGAAGAAGGCGGGTGGGCCGGGCACTACCGCAAAGGCTACGAAGGTTATGGCGAGTTATTTCGCTCCGTGGGTGAAATCTCCCACCGCAGCTGCCTGCTTTTGACCGGCCGGGAGAAGCCGTACGAGGTGAATATCCTGGAAGGAACCCACCTGCCGGTGCGCTCACTGGCACTGCCGGGGCTCGGACAGGAAGAGGGCCGCTCAATTTTCCAGGCCAGGGGCGAGTTCCACGGCTGCGCGGAAGATTGGCACGACCTCATCCGTCACTACGCCGGCAATCCACTCGCCTTGAAGATGATTGCCCCGGCCGTGCAGGACCTGTTCGACGGCGATATCGGAGCCCTCGTCGCCCTGCTGCGCGAAGGAACCGTCGTCTTCGGCGACATCGACGCACTGCTCCACAAACAGTTCGACCGCCTTTGCGATCTCGAAGTGCAGGTGATGGGCTGGTTGGCCCTCAAACGCGAACCGACCACACTGGATCGCCTGCGCGAGTGCGTCCTCGCACCGGCGGCCGGACCGCGGCTCGTCGAAGTCATCCGTTCTCTTATCCGGCGCTCACTCGTTGAAAAAAGTGGTCCCGGCTTCACCTTGCAGCCGGTGGTGATGGAATGCGTCACCAACCGTCTGATTGAGCAGATTTGCCGCGAAGTGCCAGCGGGGGAGATTGCGCTTTTCGACCGTCATGCCCTCGTCCATGCCCAGGGCAAAGACTATCTGAGGCAAAGCCAGTTGCGCCTGGTCCTCAAGCCCGTGGCCGACTGCCTGACAGCCCTGTGCGGCGGGGTGGGCGCCCTCGAAACTCGCTTGAAAGAGGTTCTTGCACAGTTGCGGGCCGACGGGGCAACGGGCTACGCCGCGGGTAACATTCTCAACTTGCTGATCTTTCTGGGCAGCGACCTGCGGGGCTGGGACTTTTCGGGCCTCACCATTCGGCAGGCCGATCTGCGCGAAGCCGCCCTGGAAGACACCAACTTTTCGGGCTGTCGCTTTATCCGCTGCGCCCTTGCCGACACGTTCTGCGGCATTCTCTGCCTCGTCTTCAGCCCGGATGGCCGCTGGCTGGCAATGGCCGATACCCGCGGCGAGATCCGCCTCTGCCTCGTCGAGACGTGGCAGCAGCACTTCGTCATGACCGGCCACGTGGGCTGGGTCGAGGGGCTGGCCTTCAGTGCCGATGGGCGCTACCTGGCAAGCGGTGGCCTCGACCAGACGGTTCGCATCTGGGAGGTGGCATCAGGGCAGGCTGCAGGCGTCCTGCGCGGCCACTGCGGAGGGGTGCGCTCAGTCGCCTTCGACCTGACAGGGCAGCGCCTCGCAAGCGGCAGTCTCGACCACACCGCCAGAGTGTGGGACCTCGGCACCGGCGAGTGCATCCTCTCGACTGAGGGCCACGGCGACGTAGTGACGGCAGTCGCCTTCACCGGTAATACGGACCGGCTGGTTACAGCTGGGAGCGACGGCACGATCCGCTTTTGGGAAGACGGGCGTTGCACGCATATCCTGCGGGGCCACACCGACGAAGTCTGGTCAATCGCCTTTTTCCCGGACGGCCGGACCCTGGTGAGCGGCAGTTCAGACCGGACGGTGCGTTTCTGGGACGCCCGCAGTGGCGAGTGTTTACAGGTGCTGAACGGTCACCGGGACAAGATTCGCTCGATTGCCGTCAGCCCCGACGGACAGCACTTCGCAAGCGGCAGTTGGGACCGGACGATTCGAGTGTGGGATGCGGACGGTGAATGCCTGGCAATCTTACAGGGCCACGCCGAGACGGTACGGGCACTCGCCTTTGCCCCCGATGGCGGTGTGCTGGCAAGCGGCAGCGTGGACCAGATGGTCAAGCTCTGGAATCTTGAGACCCACCAGTGTCTGCACGCGCTCAAAGGCCACGGTAGCGGCATCGGTGCCATCGCCCTCGGTGCCGATGGCCGGACCCTCGCCACGGGCGGGGCCGACCGCATCGTCAGGCTCTGGGACATCGAGACCGGCCTGTGCCGGGTGCTGGGCGGCCACAGCCACCCGATCTGGTCAGTCGCTTTTGCGCGACCGGGGAGCATGGCAGGCGAGCCAGAAGCGATCTTGGCCAGCGCCAGCGCCGACCACACCGTTCGCCTCTGGGACGCTGGGGCGGGTGAGTGCGTCCGCGTCCTGGCAGGACATACCAGTTGGGTATGGTGTGCAGCCTTCAGTCGGCAGGGCCGGCTTGCCACCGGCAGCGCCGACCGCACGATTCGGCTCTGGGATGTAGCTACCGGTCACTGCCTCTGGAGTCTTGAAAAGAGCAATCACCGCATCCTCGCGGTCGTCTTCGACCCCGAGGGCAGCACCCTTGCCGGGAGTGTCGGCAAAGAACTCTATCTCTGGGACTCGCCGGGAGGCCGCTATCTCAGGACTCTCACCGGGCACGAGGGCTGGATCTGGTCACTGGCCTCGACAGTGCACGCAGGGTTACCGATTCTGGCCAGCGGCAGCGCCGATAAAAGCGTGCGGCTCTGGGACTTCGAGACCGGCCGTTGCCTGGCAAAATTGACGGGCCACGGCGGCTGGGTCTGGTCGGTCGCCTTCAGTCCCGACGGCCAAATACTTGCAAGTGCCGGCACCGACGGCACCATCCGCCTCTGGGAAGTGCCGAGCGGCAAACCGGTGCGAGTGCTGGACGACCCGGCTGTCCGCTCTGTCACCTTCGGCAGCGACAGCGACAAGCTGCTGAGCGGCGGCGAAGACGGCACGGTGAAAATCTGGTCGCTTGACACGGGAGAGTTGCGCACCCTGTACGCTCCCGGCCCCCACGCCGGCATGGACATCACCGGCGCGGTCGGCCTCAGTGCAGTACAGCGGGCGGCGCTGAGGACCCAGGGTGCTGTCGAGCGCGACCACCCCCACTGCCCCCCGGTCACGCCCGGTCGCATCTACTTTCCGAACTTCTAATCGCCTACATCCGCGTTCCGAGACCCCGGAAAGCCTGGTCAATCAGCCAGTGAACGAGCGACTGAAAGCCATGTACCGGCGAGGGC
>JANNPH010000253.1:0-21926 GCA_031399965.1 Gloeobacteraceae cyanobacterium SOY_34_metabat_159
GGCACCCCGAGGTACTCCCGCCACTCCCCGACCGGCTTCTGCTCCGGCCATGACCAGTCACAGGTGTCGGGGAACGTGCGCCAGGTGCCGAAGTAGTGCTCCTGCGGGATCGTGCCGTCCACGATGCCGAGGTTCAAGCGCCGGGACGTCACCTGCCTGGTCGTCTCCCACCGCGAAGCAGCCCTGCGCAGAGCCGACCAGATTATTGTGCTCAAAGACGGCAAAGTCGAAGGCCAGGGTACCCTCTGCGAGTTGCTCGTCAGCAGTGAAACGATGCGGCAACTCTGGAACGGCTGAGCCGGTATCTTTAAGCTGGAGGCCTATTAAACTGGTACTGCTGCAAGACATGCCGAGACATGCACTGACTTTACGATGCACGCTTTGATCCCCAATGGACGTTGATCGTGGTTGAATTCGTGAACCTGCCGACCTGGGTCTCACTGTTGGTGATTGTCGTACTGCCGACCCTGGCTTTCTGCGGACTGAGCAACTGGGTCTGTCACCGCCACGGCAAAGGCCTGCACCCGTTGAGAAGCGAGGCGGCCCAGGACATCAGCGGGTATCTTTTTTCGATAGTCGGGCTCATCCTCGGTTTCATCCTGGTCAACTGCTGGGACGATATGAAACTTGCCAAACTCGACCTCGTCAACGAAGCCCAAAAACTGGTCGTCATTTCCCGCCTGGTCGAACAGTTTCCGCCTGATGACCGTCAGAGCATACGCGCTGCCCTGGTCGAGTACATCGACCTCGCCGTCAATCAAGAGTGGCCGACGATGGTAAAAGGTAAACCGGAGTCCTTCACCCGGCCCGCAGTCCGCAAACTCTACGACATCCTCTCGCGTATCGAGGCAAAGACCGCTACCCAAACCGAGGTCTACGCCAGCGTTCTGTCGAATTTAGACAGCATTGTCGAACTGCGTAACCAGCGGCTCTGGCTGGCTGCCGGCACCCTGCCCGAGGTGATGTGGTGGGTGGTTCTGCTCGGCTCGACCCTTTCGATGACTGTGCTGACGCTCTTCCCACCGGCTACTCCCGGCAACTACCCGTCTTTAGTCACCCTGTTTGCCCTGATGTTCAGCCTGATCGTCTACGTGATCGTCATTCTTCAGTACCCCTACTCCGGTCAACTACGGGTTGAGCCGTCCTTGATGCAGGAGGCGCGAACGCTCACTGTCGAGCAGCGCTAGGAGTAGACTACGCTTCAGTCGAGTCTTCTTCGTCCCACAACTGCTGGGCGAGCACGGTCGCACAATCGCCGTCGGGGTTGTCGCCGGGGGGCCTGACGATTGTGCCGTGAATGAGCAGGCCGTCGAGCCGCTCGACCGCCGTCTGCCAGGCATCACAAATTGCCCCTTTGTATTCGGCCAACCCAAGGTAGGTAAAGAGCACAGTTCCGCACTCGGTAATAAAGAGCCTTGGATTTGTGTGTGTGACCAGCATGGAGCAACCCTCTCGATGATACGAAGTGAACGTGGACAGATAGCAGCGGAGCCTGCAACAACACTGCTTCTACAGGGTTTTCTAGAGACAGCCACCGTTGCGTGCTGCAGGATGTGGAAGCGATCACTGCTCGGCAAATCAAGCCCTGGATATTCTTAATTTTGCCCATCTATTCGATTGACACCACTACAGAAAGTCGTATTTCTAGAAGAGTATCTATGCCGAATGTCACCCGTGGTCGCTATGCATTTAGGCTAGTGGCGGCGGTGGCGGACACCACAGATTCAGACAGCGGTCGCGCTCAGGGTGCACGAAGCGCAGATGTTCAGCGTGGAGCCAGTAGCCGCAGTCGCCGGGGACCGGTAGTTTGCTGTCTTGAGCGCGGGCAATTGGAAGACCACCGGTTGCATAGAGCGGCTCACCCCACAGTGGACAACCGGCTGATGCAAGGTGAATGCGAATCTGGTGGGGGCGACCGGTGTGAATCCTGACAGCGAGCACACTCGACTCCGTGCCCCGGCGCAGTACCCGGCAGGTGCTCTCAGCCGCCATACCGGTCGGTGTGGCGGCATAGAGATACCCCAACCCCGGATACGGGACTTTGCCGATCGGTTGAGTGACCGTGAAGTGGTCCGGCATTTCGTTACCGGTGGCGAGTGCGCGGTAGATTTTGCAGATCTGATGTTTGCGCATCTGCGCACTGAGGTCAGCGCGCGCGGCACTGGAGCGGGCGAGCAGCATCAGCCCCGAGGTGCCCCGCCCGAGCCGGTGGATGGGTAAGGGCGTTTCATCGGGGTAGTGCTTCTGCAGTTGACCGAGTAGCGTGTGGTCGAGAAACCCGGCCCCCGGCAATACCGGCAGGCCAGCAGGCTTGGAGACGACCAGGAGATCTTTATCTTCGTAGACGATTTCAAAATCGAGTGGGGCGGGCGGCTCTGACCAGGGCGGGCGAGAGTAGGCAAGGCGCTGCCCCTCCAGCAACCGGATATCGGCTGTGGTAGGCCGCTCGTCGATTAAGATTTGCCCCTGAGCGATGCGTTCCTCCCACTCCCCCCGGCTTGAGTGCCGGTAGCGCCGGGCATAAAACTCAAGCACCGTCCAGCCTGCGACGGTGGGTCCGACGACATCGCGGTAAACCCAGCCATTGTTCATAGCATCGAAGATACTCCCAACCGGAGTCGAACCGGTGTTGCCTCCATCAGGAGAAGACGCCCCAGGTTTCTGGGTAACGAGAGCGCGGCACTCTGTAGAAGTCAAACAGATTGCCTTTCGACTGGACGGCGTGTTTATCCCGGAGAACCCGACTCAACCACTCTATTTTCTAGAGTGCCAGTTTCAGAAGTTGACTACACCAAGCCCCGCTTCACTACCTGTCTCAGGCAAAGGGTCCACTCCAGACGCCTTCCAAAGACAGTTTGAAGAATCCCCGATCGGGCGATGTCAGGCAAAATAGAGGCCACTGACCACGGCAAACACCGCCGAAGCAACATCAACTCTCAGGTTCTCCCGACGTGATTCTGTTACGGTTCCCCCACGAGCGGCTGCAACAGGGCTTCACGGGTGTGGCGGCGCAGGGTCCGGCCGTCTAGTTCCTCACTCTGCCCAATCGGTTCGCCGGGAGGGACGGCAAGCTCGGTTTCTTTTTTCTTCGGCTCGTACTCACGGGCCAGGAATTGCTGCAGGTCGCGGTGCATGAGGCGGCGGTGGGCCTGGGTGGAAGTGTCGGCTCCAGCGTTGCGCCCGAGCCAGCTACCGAGCCCGTCGAGGTGCTGGTAGACAGCAGCGCGTACGGCCGGGGCATTTTTGGGTGCGGAAGCGAGGTCTAACAAGGCGTCCATCCACGATTGCTGAGCAACGCGCTGGAGGGCGGCGTCGTAGCGATCGCGGGCTGGGGGCGACTGCCAGACAGCGGCTGTGACGCGGGTGAGCACTTCGCTAAGGTCCGGCAGGGTGGGGTCGAAGTCCTTCTGGTAGGAGAGGCGGGCGGCGCGCTCAGGTTCGGCGATCAGGCTGAAGACCATGCCCGAGGCGACTTCGGCGGGAGCGTACACATCAAAGACAGAACCCGTGTAACCGTCGAAGAGTTCGCGGGTCTGGGGATAGCCCAGGGGCCGGGGCGGTAGCAGGGTGCGCACACTCACGGGCAGCCTCAAGGCTTCGGGTGAAACGGTCGCAATTAAGGCCGTGAGAGCAGCGCGCTGAGCAGCACCGGGAACTGCTTTGAGCGGCTGGGCTTTCTCGCTACGCAGGCTATAGGAGTAGTCGAGTCCGCCGAGCATCTTGCTCGCACCGACTGCCTGGTAGCGATGGCCCAGGTAGAGGGGCACGAGCACGTCTTCCATCAGGGCAAGGGGACGACCGGGACGGATGTTGGCGGTGCCGAAGCGGGTAAGGGCGACTTTGCGTACGGCCATCTCGGTCTTGAGGCCAGTGAGCGGGTCGGGACCATTGTCCCAGAGGTTGGCCAAGGGCTGGGCTGCGTTGACCGGGCGGGCGTCCTGATCGCTCAAGTAGCGTAGTCCGCGCTTTTCGGCTGCGTTTAAGATTTCTGCCCCGGCTACCCTGTCATCGGTACCGGTCGGGAATTCCGAGTAGCCGAAGCGGACGGCGACTTTATCCCACTCGCCGATGCCGGTGGCGTAAGCCTGGTCGAGCTGGGGGAGGCCGTCTGCACCGAGGGTGATAAGCGGAGCCGGGTAATCCATGACCGAGGCCCGGTTAGTGGTCGAGGCTGCGAAGTTGTGAACGATCCCGAGGGTGTGGCCGATTTCGTGGGCGGAAAGCTGGCGCAGCCGGGCGAGCGACATCGATAGCATCGGGTCGCGTTCGGAGATCACCCCGGCCCCGCTTCCGTAGGGTGCGAGGCGGCCCTCGGCAATCAGGTAATCCTGGCGTACCCGTAGCGAGCCGAGGGTGACATGGCCTTTGATGATTTCGCCCGTGCGCGGGTCTACAATCGATGCGCCGTAGCTCCAGCCTCGCGTTGCCCGGTGAACCCACTGGATGACGTTGTAGCGGACATCAAGTAAGTCGGCTCCTTCAGGCAGCATTTCGACTGTAAAGGCGTTTTTAAACCCCGCCGCTTCAAAGGCTTGCGACCACCAGCGTCCGCCTTCGAGCAAGGCTGTGCGCACCGGTTCGGGGGTGCCGGGGTCGAGGTAGTAGGCAATCGGCTTCACCGGTTCACTGAGGGCGGCACTTGGGTCTTTTTTCTGAAGGCGGTGCCGGGTAATCAGGCGGCGCTCGATGCTTTCACCAATTGGGGTTGCGTAGTCGGCGTAGTTGGTGGTGATAAAACCCGAGCGCGCGTCGTAGGAGCGCGGCACAAAACCAGGGCCAGGCAGGCGCACCAGCGAGTAGCGGACGCGTAGAGTGACAGATCCTGGCTCGGGAGCGACGTCGCGCACATAGTTTCCGGGGTCGTCGCTTGTGAAAGTGAGGCGGGCCTCCATCTCAGTGTTATCGGGAAAGGATTTGGTGCTCTCCAGGTAAGGGGCACTGCGGGACGGGTCGAGCTTGAAGGTACCTTGCTTGGTCCGCTTCAGGCGCTCGACGATGCCGTGGCCATCGCGCACGACAAAGTCGGTGGCATCGACCAGGATGCGCCCATTTGATTCGGCTGCGACCGTGAACCCCCAGAGCACGCTCTCAGCGAAGGCGTCGCGCACGGCACGACGCTCGGCGGGGTTGGTGCTCGTTGCCCGAAACCGCTGGTTGGGCATTACCATCAACACTTTCGGCCCAATCCGCTCGAAGCGCACGATTCGCTCTTCGCCCAGTTGACCGCGGTCGAGGCCGACGTCGTTTGAACCGAGCCCGGCCGGTAAAGAGACGACATAGAGGAGTTCTTCACCGAGGCGCGGGATCTCAAGCCAGACTTTTCCGTGTGCCTCGTCCCAGTAAAGGGGAAAAAAGCCGGTCATCTTTGTCATCCCGGCAATCTTAGGTTCAATCGGTGCGGCGGCCGTGGCCGGGAGCGCAAAAATCAACAGGCACAGCAAAGCTTGCAGCAATCGGTACAACATCTGGCTTGGTCCTCGAGGAGCGTTTCAGCCACAGGCCGCCGCGTGGTGGCGAATGTGATCTTCCATAAAGGAAGACACAAAAAAATAGCTATGGTTGTAGCCTGTGTGTCTGCGCAGGGTGAGGGGCTGGTTCGCCGCGACGCAGGCTTGCTCAAAGACCTCGGGCCGCAGTTGCTCCGAGAGAAACTGATCTGCAAGGCCCTGATCGATCAGGATCGTCCCCGGGAAGGGAGCTTCGCACACCAGTTCGCTTGCGTCGTAGGTCCGCCACTGCTCCCGGTTGTCCCCTAAGTAAGCGCCAAAAGCCTTGTGGCCCCAGGGTACTTGAGCGGGAGCCGCAATCGGCGCGAAGGCGGAAACAGAGCGGTAGCGGCCGGGGTTTTTGAGGGCGATCACCAGAGCACCGTGTCCGCCCATCGAATGGCCGAAAATGCCCTGGCGGCTCGTGTCAGCCGGGAAATTAGCGGCGATGAGCGTTGGCAGTTCTTCTGTGACGTAGCTGTACATCCGGTAGTGCTTGGCCCAGGGCTCCTCGGTGGCATCGACATAGAACCCGGCCCCGGTGCCGAAGTCCCAGTCGGCATCTTCGCCGGGGATGCCGGTAGCGCGGGGGCTGGTGTCGGGTGCGACGAGCATCAAGCCGTGGCGGGCGGCAAAGGCGAGTGCCCCACCTTTGATGAAGAAGGTTTCCTCGGTACAGGTCAGCCCGGCCAGGAAGTAGAGCACCGGTACAGGCTGCCTTTTTGCCTGGGGTGGCTCGAAGACAGCGAAGCGCATTGGGGAAGCGCAGGCTTCAGAGGGGTAGGTGTAAAAGCTGACTTTGCCATCAAAGGCGCGGTGCTCAGCGCTCAGTTGCAGCATCAGAACGTAACCACCGAGCGAATGGATTTGCCCTCGTGCATCAAGTCAAAAGCCCGGTTAATCTCGCTTAGAGGCATGACGTGGGTAATGAGGTCGTCGATGTTAATTTTGCCTTCCATGTACCAATCGACAATCTGCGGTACGTCGGTGCGTCCTCTCGCCCCGCCGAAGGCCGAACCCTTCCAGACTCTGCCGGTGACCAGTTGGAAGGGCCGGGTACGAATTTCCTGCCCGGCCCCGGCGACGCCGATAATCACACTCACGCCCCAGCCTTTGTGGCAGCATTCGAGGGCCTGGCGCATGACGTTGACGTTGCCGATGCACTCAAAGCTGTAGTCGGCCCCGCCCCCGGTCAGGTCAACCAGGTAAGGCACCAGATCCCCTTCGACTTCTTTCGGGTTGACGAAGTGGGTCATGCCAAATTTCTCGGCGAGGGCGCGCCTCTCCGGGTTGAGATCGATGCCAACGATCATGCTTGCTCCGACCAGCCGTGCTCCCTGAACAACGTTGAGCCCAATGCCTCCCAAGCCGAAGACGACGACGCTTGCCCCCGGTTCGACTTTCGCCGTGTTGATTACCGCCCCGACCCCGGTCGTCACTCCACAGCCGTTGTAGCAGACTTTGTCAAAAGGAGCGTCGGGCCGAATTTTAGCGACTGCGATTTCCGGCAGCACCGTGAAATTAGAAAAAGTAGACGTGCCCATGTAGTGATAGAGCGGGTGGCCATCGAGCGAAAAGCGGCTCGTACCGTCGGGCATCACGCCCCGGCCCTGGGTCGCACGGATTGCCTGGCAGAGGTTGGTCTTGCGGCTCAGGCAATATTCGCACTGACGGCACTCGGGAGTGTAAAGCGGGATGACGTGGTCTCCGGGCCTGACACTCGTTACCCCCGGCCCAACTTCGACCACGACTCCGGCTCCTTCGTGACCGAGGATGGCCGGGAAGAGACCTTCCGGGTCTTCCCCGGAGAGCGTAAAGGCGTCGGTATGGCAGATGCCGGTCGCCTTGATCTCGACTAAGACTTCCCCGGCCTGCGGTCCTTCGAGTTGCACCGTCTCGATCGTGAGGGGCTTACCTGCCTCCAGGGCTACGGCTGCTTTGACATCCATCGGTCCGGCTCCGCAAAAGGCTTCATCAGATTATCGTGAAGCCTGCGGACGGTCTACCGGTCCTAAGAATGACCAACATCACTTGTAAGTCCGTGCAACTCGGTGCAAACCTCGTCAATATCCCGCACCCTTCCGCTTTCAGCGTCGGCAATGCCCTGGATAATTGCCGCGTCCAGCAGTCCTAAGCGTCGTTCGCGCTCCATCCAACCTCGTAGAGCTTCGCGAATGATTTCGCTGTTGGAGCCATAAGCGCCTGTGCTGACCTTTTCGCGAATGACGCGCACCATCTCGGCCGGTAAGGTTATCGAGATCTCTTCATCAGGTTGCATAGCATCTCCTTACAGGCTTCAGATAGTAAGTAGTATGCAGTGCTACTTACTACTCTGCTGAGTAGGTGGCAGGGACTTCGGGCAATAGCTCAGAAGTTCTTTTTGTAACGTGGGGCGTACCGGTGCAGAGGGTATCACTCGCCTTACCGTGCGCGGTCTGATCGCTCTTCGGTGGACACCCCGGCGTCAAGCCAGCCGAGATCGAGTTTCCAGGCATGGCAGCTGCGGCGTTCCCAGATAATGAAACTGGCCTCGATGTATAGCTCGGCTTGTTCTCGCGTCCAACCGTTGACGCGCTCCAGGTGCTTGAGGGCCTGTTCGCCGCGCCCGCGCATTCGGGCAAGGCCGATGTGCTTGACCTCGTGACAGGCGGGACAGAGGGCAACAAGCCCACACAACTGCTGAATTCTGGTCTCGTCGTCGTAGTGCCAGATCTCGTGACACTCGACCGGCCAGCGAGCGCCTCTGCCACTGCAGATCTCGCAGCGGTGGCCCGCATTTTTAGAGGTGATTTGCTTGAGGCGATTCCAGACTGAAGCTGAGACGTTGCTGCGAACATTCGAGTACCAGCAACTGCTGGGCACCAACTCGATGGTCAATCTCGCTTCAGACCAACTTTTGAGAGTTTCTGAGATCATTGTTCCGAGCCTGGCAGGGGTGCGTATGTCCATGTGACCTACCGAGACCAGTCTAAAGATAATCTGGGGCGCAGGTAGAATGGGTCTGTCCCTCCAGAGGCAGCGTGCAATGGTTGCCGTGCAGCGAATTGGCACCAGGCTTTTCACGGTAGCCGAGTACCACCGCATGGGCGAAGCCGGTGTATTCGGCCCGGAGGAGAATATCGAACTGTTAGAAGGATGCATCGTTACTGTGCCTCCCCAGGGCCCTCCCCATGCGGCAACGGTGCGGCGGTTGATGCAGTTGCTGTTGCGTCTGGGTGTTAACCCCGCAACATTGTTTATCGAGCAACCGGTGAGCCTCAGCGAATATGGGGAGCCGGTACCTGATATTGCCCTAGTGGAGACCGACCCAGCGGGTAGAGACCATGCCGGTGCGCATCCGGGTCCCGAAAGCGTACTCCTGCTTATTGAGGTGTCGGACTCGTCTCTAGAGTACGACTTGCTCACCAAGAGCCGTGCCTACGCCTCGGCTGGCATTACCCAGTATTGGGTTGTTGATGTCAGGAACCACAGGCTGCATCGCTTCACCGAGCCCACTCCCGAGCGCTATGACCGGGTGGAAGTCCTGGAGGAAGGGGTGGAACTGGCGATACTGAATATCGCCGTTGTTCCAGTCTCCGAACTGTTCCCACCCCGGATGCCCAGCTAGAGCGCATGAGGTGTGAAGGCCCTTGCAACCGTCTTGCACTTATTCTGGAAAATAACTCTCTCCTCCAGGCAATGAGCGCAGACCGGATCGTCTATTCGACCAATCCCAGACCCGAGCCCACCTGTCTTAAGTGTGGTGAGGCTCCCTGCGTCTGTGCCCCGGTCGAGGTGCCACCCAACAAGCAGACAGCCCGCATTGAACACGACCGCAAACGCCGTCGGGGAAAAGTGGTCACGGTAATTAGCGGTCTGGTGCTCAGCGAGTCAAAACTGACAGAACTGGCCAAGACGCTCAAAAATCGCTGCGGTGCGGGCGGCACGGTGAAAGATAGCGAGATCGAAATCCAGGGCGAACACCGCGACAAGATTGCCCAGTGGCTCCAGGAAATGGGCTACCGCACCAAATTCGTGGGTGGTAGGTAGGAGCAGCGCTCGCCGTAAGCTTCCAATCTTGCTGCCAACTGGCCCCATATAAGGTGACTTTTACCGTTAGATCGCTGCCACTTACAAAAGTCCCCTCGCCCGCATTCGTACAATAAATGGAGAATCAAGAGTTTGCGCGCGCTCTTGCTGAGCTTGTTCCCATTCACTGCGAATTTCACTATCGATTTCTTCCTGATAGTCAAAGTAGTAACCCATCGCTGCGTGAGCTTCCGAGGGGCGTAAGTAGGGATGTTGGCGACACATTTCCTCCACTGACCAGCCATAGGCTAAGTAATCCATCGCAATTTGAGCAACCCGAACACGGGGCAGCCTTTGTAAGTGAGCAGGCTGACCCTCCGGCTTCTCGATATGAGGATAAACGACCTGGGAAGTCATGGTAATTTCTTAAGCTTTAAGCCTGAATTTAGCATAGAGCATAGGAATCATTAGACACGTCATCAGGAGATGGGCTACGGCATCAAACACATCGCCGGTAAGTAGTCTTAGCTCTTCCAATCTTTTGGCAACTTCAGGTGCAAAATGACACCTGCATTATTTCTATCTAGAAATGTTCGGCTTATCCAAAATTTCAAACTCTATCTCACTCACTTCATCGCACTCATCAGATGACCGAAAAGAGAACAGGAGCTGTGGTCTTGCTCTGGTTCTCACGGTAACCAGAAATTCGGCAACAGTCCGCCCAGCAAACTGCGGGCTGCAAGGTTGACCTCGCGGGCCACCTGGATGTGCGGCTCATCGGCTTCAACCGGCACAATCGATGCTTTCTGGCCAAGCTTGAAGCGCTCGATCACCCGGTTGGCTGCCTCAAGACCAGTCACGAACGCCTTCTCCTGGGACCAGGAACCGTGGCGAGTGACAATCCAGTCGCCGCTCATAAACACATTGTCGAAACTGGTACGTGCTCCCAACATGAACTGATAGCTGCCGGGGGAGAAGTGGGTGACCGCTCGTGGCAGGCGGATCACACTGCTGTCAACAATTTTTGCGTCCCGAAAGCCGGGAACGCAGGTACTGAGATAGCCCTGCACCTGCGCAAGGATCTGTTCGTTGTCGAGAGGCAATAACTGGTTTGCGTGGTAAAAATCGACCTCGATCACACTTCCCAGTTCGTCTTTGTACTCGTCGTGCAGGGCGTTGAGATCGAAGAAGGTCCAGCCCGTCGTCGCATCGAAGCCGAAGCAGGCGTTCGAGGGTCGGGGCACAGTCACCTTGCGGTCGAACCAGAGACGAGTCGCCAAGACATCGACCCCTCCCAGGTTCATCACGTTGCGAAACTCGGAACGAGCCTGCAGTACGCTGCTGGCCGAGACAATCTTCTGCATGCCGCCTACCCCGACGGCGAAAATCACGGCGTCCGCCTCGAAAGTCTCATCACCAGCAACCACGCCCGTCACTCGCCCGGACTCATCGGTCATCAGGTCACTGACGCGCCGGTTGCTGAAAATCTGGCCACCCGAGCGCTCGATGCGCGCCGCCCAGGGCTTGAAGATCTGGTCCGCCACCGTACCCCGGCACCAGACCACGTCGAAGTCGGGTTGGTGAGCCAGGATGAAGTAGTAGAGCATGCCGAGGGTGGCCGCCGCCGAGCACTGTTCGCCCGGTGCAAAGAGGCCCACCAGCAACATCGGCTCGAAGGCATCACTGTAGAGGCGGGCCGAGACGCCTGAGCGCTTGAAGAGTTCTCGCGCCGTCACCGCGTCGTAGCGCCGCCAGGCCGCATCTGAATTGTCGAAATCGACCAGTGCGTAGAGCAACGGCAAAGCCGAGGCCCGGTCAATCAGTGGTAGACGCGTGAAGCGGGTGTACAAAAAGGTACCGAGCGGTGTCGGCAGACGCGGCAATTCCTGGAATATTGGCGATTCGACCTCCAGACCGGCGGGCGAATACTGGGCAGAGCGCGTCCAGGGCGTGAAGGGTGCAAGACCGAGCGATTCCACCAGGGCAAAGATGTTGCGGTAGGGATACCAGAAGCCGTGGATACCGGCCTCGGCGGAACGACCGGCCGCCGTGCGCCAGCCCGTGACGAGGCCACCGAGCGTCGCACCGGCTTCGAGCAAGCAAACATCGTATCCCTGCGCTGCCAGGTAATCGGCCGCTCCCAGCCCGGCCCAACCGGCTCCGACTACTACTACGCGGGGCTTCTTTTCTGCTGTCTGCATTGCTTTTTGCGGTTATTTGTCTCCACGTTAGCCGGGATGGGAGGTCGGCCATTTTCGGGGCTGATGCTCCAGGAGGATGCTGCCCAGGCCCTGATCGCGGAGCATACCGAAGAGCAGCAATCTGGGATAGCCTGTAGCCGACCTGTCGGCCGTGACTCTGGCGAAGTGGAAGTATGCATCATTCGTCTGTTTCCTTCCTCGATGAGGCGCATCGCTGATCTGTGATGGGTAGCACCGGCAGTCGTGATCGATTCATCGGCCGCACCGTCGGCCAGTACCGACTGATCGAAAAGATTGGCTCGGGTGGCATGGGGACTGTGTACAAAGGTACGCACGTCGAGATCCCGGGGCTGGTGGTCGCGGTTAAATTACTCAAGCTCAATTTGGTGGACGACGGCTCGCTGCGTCAGCGATTCCGGGATGAGGCAGCCATCATCGCTCAGTTGGGAGAGCGTAGTCCGAACGTTGTCCAGATCCGCGACTACGGCATCTTTGAAGAATTTGATGCTCCTTACTACATGATGGAGTTCCTCAAGGGCCATTCCCTGGATTCTCTGAGCTGCTCCGGGCAACCCATCCCGCTGAAACGGCTGATCCCACTCGCCTGCCAGCTGTGCAACGGGCTCCACGTCGCCCATACCCAGGGAGTCATCCACCGCGACCTCAAGCCCGCGAATATCTTCTTGATCCCCGACCCCCAGTTGGGCGAGCGCATTAAGATTCTCGACTTCGGCATCGCCAAACTGGTCAGCGAGGCCGCTGCGACAGGTGAGACCGTGGGCTACGTCGGCACCCCCCGCTACTCCTCTCCGGAGCAGTTCCTGGGCCTACAGCTCAACCAGCGCTCGGACCTGTTCAGCCTGGGCGTGATCCTCTATGAGCTATTCAGCAATACCCAGATCCACAAAGCGGACGACGAATCCTTCGCAAGCTGGTATCACATCCACACCAGGATGCCCCCTCCACAGCGGGTGCCTTCCCGAGACCCGAACCACCCGATGCCGCCGGAGGCGGAAGAGATTGTCCTGCGCTGCCTGGCCAAAGATCCCCAGGAGCGTCCCAGCTCCGCTCTCGATGTTGAGAAGCACCTGCAACTTGCCCTGAAGAATCTGATCTACCAGGCAGACCAGCAGCTGCTCAGCGACGCCGCCCGGCTTGCCGACATCCGAGACTGGCGCAGCGCGGTCGCCTGCATGGAGGCGATCACTTACGACTCCCCCTTTTACGTCGAGGCACAGATTGCCCTGAGGACCTGGCGACTAGAGGCGGCAAGCCAACAGGCAATCGAGCAGGCAGAGCAGCGGGCCGAGGACGAGGACGACGCAGCCGGCGGTCGCGCCGCTACGGTTGTGGCCGGCACGGCCATAAAAGCGGCAAATCCTACACGCGAAAGTTCAGCCGGGCCGCAATCGACAGGACCGACGCTCGATACACCGCACCGACCAGATGTCCCTGCAGCAACACAGACCACTCAGCGCCGAGCCCGAAAATCACCGCAATCGACCAGCACACAGCCAACTCGCACGGCACCCTGGATTTTCGTTGCTGCGGGAGTAGCGGCACTGGTTTTTGGAGGCGGGATCATGACTTTGTTCGCGCCGAAAACGCCCACCACACAGAGGGAAGTCAAGACGGACGGCCCTCAGAAAGCCGTCTCTCCGCCTGTCAAACAAATTTTCAAACAACCCCAGACAGGAACGCGGTCCGGTACTGAGCAGAGTCAGAGGAAATCGGTCCGACAGTCCACCGTGCGCAAAGCCGGGGAAGCGGTAAGAGTAAAGAAGGACCAAAAAGTCAGAAAGCAGACCGTCAAAGCCGACCGGAGAAGATTGACCGTAGCCAAAAGGTTGAGCACGAGAGCAGCGAGGCGCACTAGACCTGGGCAAAGACGCACAGGCGATGGACCTGCAATTAGTGTCTCCCTCAACTGCTACAATCCCGCTATTAAAGCCAGCAATTATCGTTGCCGCAATCGTAAGAATTGAGCGCCACAAACGATGAAAGCGACGATCCGAACTGCATCAGAAGACGACGCGGCGCAGATCCTGGGCATCTACACCCGGTATGTGCTGGGCAGTGCTGTTTCCTTTGAAGTCGAACCGCCCTCTCTTTTTCAGATGCAAGAGCGCATTGCCTCGACCCTGGTGCAGTTTCCCTGGCTGGTGTGTGAGCGCGAGGGCGAAGTGTGGGGCTACGCCTCGGGCAGCGCTCACCGCGCTCGGGCTGCCTACCGGTGGTCGGTGGATTGTGCGGTGTACATCCATCCTTCCTGCCACAGAGCCGGGGTGGGACGGGGATTGTACACGGCCCTATTTGGAGTGCTGAATCTGCAAGGGTTCCACAACGCTTACGCCGGGATCACGTTGCCCAATCCGGCGAGCGTTGGCCTGCACGAAAGCCTGGGCTTTCAACCGGTCGGGGTCTACCGTGCCGTGGGCTACAAGTTGGGGGCGTGGCACGACGTCGGCTGGTGGCATAAATCCCTCCAACCGGGAACCGCCACACCCACAGAGCCGGTGGAATTCTCCCGGCTGTCCTGCGACCTGGCATGGCACGCAGCCCTCGATGTCGGTCGGCAATTGCTGCGGATTTAGGTTGCTCCCGCCTGGGTATACGGGACAATTGCCAGTGAGCAGGTTATTTTTGCAAGCCGTGGGAGGACAGCAATGGGCAAGACAGAACAGAACAGGACCGTCGGCATCTTAATTTTCGATGGGGTCGAAGTGCTTGATTTCTGCGGTCCCTTCGAGGTCTTCTCGGTGGCCCGCCTGCCGGATGACGACCGCGACGAGCCGGCACTCTTTAAAGTCGTGACCATTGCCGAGTCTGACCGGCTTATCGAATCTATCGGCGGCCTCCTGGTCAAACCCCACGCCACTCTGAGCGATCACCCACCGCTCGATATCCTGGTAGTCCCCGGCGGCTCCGGCAGGCGGCGGCAACAGCGCAACAAGTCTGTCATCGACTGGATCGTGGCTCAGTCTAACCAGGTCGCACTCTTGACCAGCGTCTGTACGGGGGCATTTCTACTGGCCGAGGGCGGTCTACTCGATGGTCGAGAGGCGACTACCCACTGGAGCGCCATCGACGAGATGCGTGCCCAGTATCCAGCGGTCACGGTGCGCTCAGATCAGCGCATTGTCGATCAAGGCTCGATTGTCACTTCAGCGGGCATCTCTGCCGGTATCGACATGAGCCTGCACATCGTCGCCCACCTGCACGACGAAAAAACTGCCGAGTGGACGGCCCGCCGCATGGAGTACGAAAGACGTTCGCCCCTGAGTGCCACTACTACTGTTCCTGCCTAGCTCCCCGCACAACCTGATCGAACCCCGACTGCGACCAGTGCGCCTTCAGTGCCTCCGGTAGATGAAGAACAATCTGGTCGGCGAGGACGGCCCGCGTATCGGCGGCAAGTAAGAAGAGCGGAAAACTGATCCGCTGCCCGCCAGTACAAAGGAAGACCAGGCGTACCCGTCCGAAGAACAACACGGGCTGGACTTCGGCACAGGTAAGCGCATCCCAGCGGCAGGTAATCCGGTTTGGTCCGAGGCTGCGGGCGAGGGTGTGCCGGGTCAGTTCGAGTGAGAAGATGCCGAGGGTCGCCAGGACCCAGAGCGCCAGGAGCGGCACGAAGAGCAGAATGCTCGCACTTTGTCCGTAGGGCCAGAAAAGCAGAACGGCCACAGCCAGGATGCGGCTTACGACTGTTACCGGCCCACCGAAAGTGATCTGAGTTGAGTTTGCCTGGGAGTTGTGTTCCGACATGCCCTGATCGAGGCAGGCGACCACTCACCTATCCTCTCCCCAACTTGCCACAATTTGTCGCAGCGCTGAGTGCAGACGCTCGCCCAATTCCAGATCAGGGCCGAAGAACCGCTTCTGCGCCTCTGCGGCCAACGGGAGTGCGCGCGACAGGACCTCGATTCCTGTGGGAGTGACCTCAACGCGCTTCATCCGGATATCCGATTCGCTGCGCGGGCGGGCGACCAGAGCCTTCTTCTCGAGCGCCTTGAGCACGTTGGAAAGCTGCATTGGATCAATATTGCTGAATTTTGCGAGGCCCGGCTGAGTGACCGGTTGGCCTGAGCGACTGAGCCAGGCGCTGAGCACGAGGGTGACAAACTGCAGATGAGTCAAATCGACCGCAGCGCAGGCGCGGTCGATCTCGCGCTGATGGCGATGCGCAACCCGCCAGAGGAGAAAACCAATCGAGTCCTCGGGCTGCTGGATAGTCGTGATTGCGAACATTTCGGCGAGGGCCTGCTGGTCTATGTTCATGCGGCCAAATGTATCCATCGTGGGGGTCCAGGCAGGAAGGCAAGGCTTTTGCCTGGTGTCCGGTGAAAAAAGGCCACAGCCTTTGCAGTGCGCCGGTCGGGCGGGTGTGCTCATCATCTGTTTGATCGGGTTTGCGCGCAAGTCTCGCTCCGGCAGCCTGTCACCAGTCGCTGATGCAAACTGGTGGACGCCCAAAGGAGCATCCTGCAAATGAGGTTGCACTAAAACATAAACGCGTTTATGCTAACTTTCATTGCAGGAGCCCGTTATGACAGAGGGTAATGGCCTGGTCATGCCAGTCCGAATGTTCGTTTTCTGGCTATTGCTCGTGGGCCTGACGATTGCGCCCGCTCACACCGGGGCTCAGACTGTTCCTGTCCCCCAGTTGCAATTGAGTACCGAGCAGTTGGACTGTATCGACCGCAAAGTCCAGGGCAGCGAGGAGTATCGCGCCAAAGACGGGCCGAATGCCCAGGGCGAGTATCTAATCGACCTCGGCTCAGGCGAAGCCCAGGAAGGCAACTGGTGGCGCGCCCGGCAATGCCGCCCCGACGAACAGGGGCCACGCGGGGGAAATAAGCTGGCACCAAGCCTTTCCCCCAGTGCGCCCACTTTATTATTTGCGCTGTTCGACAATTCGAGCGCCAGGGCCTTTTTCCAGACCGGGTACTGCAAAAGCAACCCGCTGAGGGCCGACGCCTTTTTGACCGTGGACCAGGCCGTGATCGCCTGCGCCCGCGCCTTACCCCAACCACTCGAACCCCAGGCAAAACCATGAAAAGAACACTGTTGCTGCTTGCTGCCTGGCTCGCCGCGCCCCTGCCGCTGGGGGCCGCCGGGGTCGATTTCGAGACCAGGGGAAACACCGAAATTTATAAATTGAGCCTGGTGGAACGGCCCGGTGAGGTGCAGTGGGTGCGCATCGAGAAGACCGGGTCGGCACTGAAGTTTGTGCCGACCTCCACCCAGGCTGGAAAGTGGTACGACCATCCGGCAACACGGGTGAGCGTGGTACCGCGCCAGTGCCCAGCCGCGCCCTCACCCCTCAACGAACTCCAGGCCCAGATGATGGCCTTCAAACGACAAGCAATTAGCGCTGAGCAGTACGCTCAGGCCAGGCGAGTTTTTTTAGCAGAGCTGTCTGCTGACCGGCCTTCCACTTGCACCGTCTCGGGCGTGGACTCGGTCGTCCTTCCTGAGGGAACGGACTTTGCCCGTGGCGCGCGCATTTCCCTCGAATTCGTCCAGGTCAACAAGCTCTGGACCCTGACTTTTGAACTGATACCGGAGGCGGACAAGCTCGCGGTGCGGGTGCTGTCCACGCCATGACACACAACACACCCCGGAGGCCGGCCGTGCGACGAATGTTCGTAATACTGCTGCTGCTGCTCACCGCCTTACCCGCCAACGCGCAGCCCCAGAGTGTCAAAGCTCAAATAAGCGGCGGCCTGCTCGAAATCGGCGTCGATTACGTGCGCCTCGACAGCGACGGAGCGCGGGTCAAAGTCACCCACACGACCCAGACCGGCCGCCAGATTCTTTTTGTGCCCATTTCCGAGTGGACGGACCATCCGGTAGTCAGCGTCCTCTTCCGGCCGGACGGTTGCCAGGACCTCCAGAGTGCCGTCCCCGACAGCGCCGGGCGCCGGGCTGCCCTGCAGTCCGCCTTCGATCAAGGCTTGATCGCCGCCGCCGAGTACGCCGAAGGCGAACAATCGATTCGTAGAAGCGCCGGTGAGCCCGGCCGCATTGGCTGTCTGGTCCTCGGTACCAACACGGTCACACTCCCGGCCGGTATTGACCTGCGCCAGGGCACCTGGACAGTCCTCTACGAACTGAACGAGGCGAGCCGCCAGTTTGTCACTTTTCGGGTGCCGCCGACCGAGGACACCAATATTGAGAAAGAAGTACTCAAGTCTGCGGCCACCCCGGCCGTGACGAAGCGGTGAATGCTCGCAGGCAGTGTTGCTTGTGCTGGCGAGCTTGAGAAGACCCAGGTTGCGCGGCTTATCGTCGCAGACCCTTTTGCCGTGGCCCACTGCTGGTTCGACCGCGATTTCGAGTGGAAATTCAGCGACTTCTCATCTTTGTCGGACCACAGTCTCAATTGGCTTCCTGCACGGTGAGCAGATATGGGTAGTCCGTGGCCGTTAATTTGACCTTGAGTAGATTTGCACCTCTGGCCACGACCACGAACGGTACCGACCGGTCACGAATCGGATCGTAGACGCTGAGGTTCGCCCCGTTGCCTTTGAGGCCCTGGATCTCGACCGTGTACTCCTCAGGCGGCAGGTCGCGGGTGACATCACGGGTGGTGACGTAGTAGGGAATGACGAACCGGCGAGCATTCACCTGGTAGGGCAGGATAGCGAGCACGTCGCGGTTGTAGAGGTCCGGGTAGGCGGGCGTGCCGTTCCCAGCGAACTGGCGGTGGTTGTGGGTATCACTAATCGAGGTGACGCGCAGTGGACGGGTGGTCGTGAGGCGGCGGTCGAGTCCGGCACCCAGGCGTGCTGTGAGCCTTCCTATGACTTGAAGCGGGGGTGAGACGGCATTTGGTTCGCCTACTGGGTCGCGGGCATCGAGACGGTCGAGGTTGGCCAGGACCTGCTCTGCTACCAGCCCGTGACTGCGGTCACCGCCGCCAATGCCAAACAAAGAGAGGCGCGTCACGCCTTTATTGAGAAAGAAGGACAGGTAGCGGGCCGTCGTCTTGGCCTTGATGGCCATGGCGCGTTCGACCGTCACACCGGCATTGTCCTCGACGGGTGCGAGGTTGACCTCGGTGATCCAGACTGGGCGCTCGACAGTCTTGCCACCCACGCGACCGGCAAAGCGTCCGTGCTGGGGAGGGCCTCCGTAGTAGCCCGTGCTGATGGGAGCGGTGTCGCGGGTAATCGATTCGGTCTGCATGCCCGTTGCCGGGTACTCGGGAAACAAAGTCGAGTAAGTCGGTACGAAGCCGGGCTTTTGTAGCTCGTAGAGGGCGTTGACGGGCGTCGTACCCTGGGGCTCGGCTGCCGGATAAATCCGCCTCGCCGGGTAGGGATGCTTGGAGATGGCATTGATGCGGGCCGGTTCGTTAGCGGCGGCGGGCCAGGGAATCGTGTTGGCAAAGCCGTTGCTCACCAGCACACGGCGAAATTCAGCCGGTCGGGCCTCGATGTAGGCGGCAGTCTCCTGCACCAGCAGCCCCCAGATGTCCGTTTCCGGGTAGGTGAACGGTTTCTGGGCGTAGTAGGAGTTGACGTATAAAAACGCCGTGCCGAAAGTCAGTTCGTTCCAGATCTCCAGGTCGAAGCCGCGATCCTCGGGGGTGCCGACGATGCCGCCCACAAAGCGCCCGACCGTGCCCACGTAGCGCAGCCAGCCATCGACGGTGCGCCGGTAATCGCTGCTGCCGGGTACCGAGAAAGGCCGGTACTTCAAGGTCGCGACACTCAAAGAGGCACCTGCCGCGATGGCCTTCGGCAGGGGCTTGGAGAGGGTAACGGCGCGGCCGTCGATAGCCGTGAACAAGATTTCAGCCGCTTTGTACTCGGTGACGCCTGATAAACCGCTCAGGCCGGGTACCAGACCGCGCGTATCGCCCAGAACCAGCCGGGTTGCTCCGACCGGAGCATCGTTCGCCAGTACGACGGTCTGGGTTTTGAGAGGGCACGGACTACCGTGATTGGAGTTGACCAAGATGAGCGGACGGATGCCGTGGCGCTTTGCGGCAGTGAGAATCGAGCGCAGGTTATCAGCCGTGTCGAGCTTTGACTCGTCATCATAATTGATGCTGCCCCAACCGATTTCAAGGCGCAGATGGCGGACACCCTGCCGGGCGAGCAGGCCCAACAGCAAGTCGGGGTTGCGGGTCTGCAGGTTGTAGTTGATGCCGACGCCGTCGATAAAGCGGGCGGCCGGGACGGTCTCAAGGGTTGCCCGCCAGGGTTGTAGCCAGTGGGAATGGGTGCCGAAGGGCAGCTTGAGTAGATAGTCGGGGTCTGTGTAGGCGCTTTGCAGTGTCCCGGCAGCAGCACTGTGAACGATGCTCAAACTGCTGAGCAGGGCGATGGCCGAGAGGAAACGCATTCTAAATTGTGAACCTTTAATTACTGCGGCCGTCTAACAGATTGTTCAGATTCAGGAATAGCACAATATGTTCCGATTCGTTTCCCTCACCATCCTCGCCACCGTCATCCTTGCTGCCGTCCCCTCGCCTACCGAGGCCAATACGCTCAGTGCACCGGGACGCACATATCTACAGACTGCCAATCGCGTCTACTACAACGGTCAAAACCGCAACTACTACAACGGACCGAACCGCAATTACTACAGTGGTCCGGCCCGTACCTACTACGACGGTCCGAACCGCAACTACTACAGCGGCCCAGCCCGTACTTACTACGAAGGCCCAAACCGCACCCACTACAGCACCCCTCTGCGCAGTAGCAACTGATGTATTCAATCCTGACCGGCACCATCCGCTACTGGCTACCGGCGGTCCTCGGCTTTGGCCTCCTCGGCCCGCTCGCCGCTGCCCCCATACCGGCAGACCTCAGGCCACTCCATGCCCTCAAGCGGCTGAGCTTTGGACCGCGGCCCGGTGACATCGAACAGGTCAAAGCGATGGGGGTCGAGCGCTATATCCGGGAGCAACTGCAACCGGAATCGCTCGGTGAACCCGCCACGCTCACGGCCCGCCTCGACAGCCTGGAAACACTCCGGCTTACGCCGGGAGAAATCTTCCAGGAGTACGGTCCGCTCCGGCAGGCAGCAGCCAGGCAATCGGCACCACCAACTCAGAAGCTTCCGGACAGCACAATGCCGGTAGAGCCCGCCAGGCCCATCGCTGCCGGTCAGGCCAACCGCCTGCGAAGCTCCCAGGTGGTGCAAGAGGCAGTCCAGGCGCGGCTGTTGCGTGCGACCCAGAGCCCACGGCAGTTGCAGGAAGTGCTGACCGATTTCTGGTTCAACCACTTCAACGTCTTTGCGCAAAAGGGACTTACCCGGCTGTGGGTGGGCAACTACGAGCTGACCGCCATCCGTCCCCAGGTCCTCGGCCGCTTCCGCGACCTGCTTGGTGCTACAGCCCACCACCCGGCGATGCTCTTCTACCTCGATAACTGGCAGAATACCGGCCCCAATACGCCTGGAGCGCGGGGCCGCTTCAAGGGCCTCAACGAAAACTATGCCCGCGAGCTACTGGAGTTGCACACCCTCGGCGTCGATGGCGGCTACAGCCAGCAGGATGTGACCGAGGTGGCCCGCGTCTTCACTGGTTGGGGGTTCTGTCGGCGGGGACGCACCGACGCTGACGGCTTCTGCTTTGACGCCCGCCGCCATGACTCTGGCGACAAAGTCGTCCTGGGTCAGGTAATTCGAGGTGGGGGCATCGAAGAAGGAGAACAGGTGCTCGATTTGCTCGCCCGGCATCCGGCGACGGCCCGCCGCATCAGCTACCGGCTCGCCCAGTACTTCGTCGCCGACGAACCGCCCCAGGCACTTGTCGAGCGTCTCGCCAAACGCTTTACGGCGAGCGACGGCGATCTGCGCACGGTGATGTCGAGCCTCTTCGAGAGCCCCGAATTTTGGGACATGCGCTACTACGACGCCAAATTCAAGACCCCTTACCAGTACGTCGTCTCGGCGGCGCGGGCCACGGGCGTCGGCGAGAGCAGTCCGCTCCTGCTTGCCGGGTCTTTGCGCCAACTGGCGATGCCGCTCTACGGTTGCCAGACACCCGACGGTTACAAAAATACCCGCGCTACCTGGCTTACCCCCGATGGGATGGCCCGCCGACTCAGTTTTGCCACGACGATGGCGAGTGGTCGGCTCGTGGTCTCTGGCCCCATGCGTCAACAAGGGTCGGCTACCCCGGTCGAACCTTTGCATCTGCAGCAGACCCTCGGCAACCGCTTCTCTACCCAGACCCGCTCAGCCCTTCAGGCAAACCCGTCCATGA
>JANNPH010000225.1:0-5633 GCA_031399965.1 Gloeobacteraceae cyanobacterium SOY_34_metabat_159
AGGTGCCGCCTGCACCGGCGAGCAGGACTTGAAGATAGAAGTCGAGTCGCTGCTTCTCTGGCACACCAGAGATAATGCCTTCCTCGATACTACCGCTCACCCCTTGTTGGGGTCTCAGGTGGGTGCGTACCAGATTTCAGAAGAACTCGGTCGGGGCGGCATGGGGGAAGTGTACCTTGCGCTTCGCTCGGATCGGCTCTACGACAAGAAAGTAGCGATCAAGATCCTGGGCGGCAGCGTCGGCAGTTTCGTCATGCTGGAACGCTTCTACGCAGAAAGAAAAATCCTGGCGGGCCTCGACCACCCCAACATCGTCAAGCTCCTGGATGGTGGAACCACCGAGACGGGCCTTCCCTACATCGTGATGGACTACGTAGAAGGGGTACCGCTCGACGATTACTGCCGCCTGCACGAGCTCTCGGTCGCTGAACGCCTGAAGCTTTTTCGGTCCATCTGCTCGGCAGTGCATTATGCCCACCAGAACCTGATCGTCCATCGCGATCTCAAACCCGGAAATATTCTGGTCACTGCTCCGGGAGTACCGAAACTCCTGGACTTTGGCATCGCGAAGTTGGTCGGCCCACGAACGCTCGAGATGAACCGGACTGCGACTGTGATGCGGGTCATGACCCCCGGTTACGCGAGTCCCGAGCAGGTGCGCGGGGAAGTGATCACGACAGCAAGCGACGTATACTCACTCGGCGTACTGCTCTACGAACTGCTGACCGGGCAAAGACCCTACGATGTGGAGACAGGCGGACCCGCGGAGATGGAGCGGAAAATTTGCGAGTCGGAACCGCAAAAGCCGAGTGCTGCAGTGCTCGCAGTTGCGATTCCGGCGCACAGGCAGGCCGACGAGCTAGTCTCGCCATTGGCGGCTATCTTAAAGCGCGAAGGGGGCGCAAAGCGGCTTGGGCGTCGGCTCACAGGCGACCTCGACAACATCGTGCTTATGGCATTGCGCAAAGAACCCGCCCGCCGCTACGCATCTGCCGAGCAGATGAGCGAAGACATCCGGCGGCACTTGGAAGGGTTGCCAATCGACGCCCACCACGACACTTTATTTTACCGTCTGTCTAAGTTCGTCCGACGCAACCGCCTTTTGGTCAGTGCTACTGCTCTCGTCGCCCTCATCCTCGTAGTAGCCGCAACCGTCTCGCTCTGGCAGGCTCAGCGAGCGCAACTGAGTGAAATCGTCGCCCTCGACGCCTCAGCAGAGGCCCTACTGGCGTCCAACCGCCAGCTAGAGGGTCTCGTCTCAGCCTTAAAAGCCGAGCGCCAGATCCACCGCACCCCCGGCGTGCCCGAGCCGCTGAAAAGCCAGAGCGCCGCTACCCTGCAGAAGCTCGTGTACTCGATCCGACAGGTCAACCGCCTGGAAGGACACTCCGATTGGGTGAGCAGCGTCGCCTTCAGCCCTAACGGCAAAAACCTGGCTTCGGCAAGCCGCGAGGTGATCTTGTGGGATCTGGATGGCAGGAAGCTCCAGACGCTGCGCGGCCACGGCGGTTGGGTGAACGCGCTGGCCTACAGTCCAGACGGGAAGCTGCTTATGACGGGTAGCAGGGACAAAACGGTGAGACTGTGGAGGACAGCAGACGGTACGCTGGTTCGGACCTTTACCGGTCACCGTGACGGGGTCTACGGGGTTGCCTTCAGTTCTGAAGGCAAACTGGCCTCTTCCTCCAAGGACGGCACAGTCAAGATCTGGGATGCAGAGGGCGCTCTACTCCTGACCCTGATTGGGCACCAGGGCACCGTTTACGGGGTAGCTTTCAGCCCCAACGGCAAAGTCGTTGCCTCCGGAGGCCGGGACCAGACCGTCAGATTATGGGACGCGGGGGACGGCAGGCCGATCGCCACCCTTAAAGGTCACACCGACTCCGTCCGCAGGGTAGCTTTCAGTCCCGATGGAAAGAGGCTCGTTTCAGGCAGCTACGACAAGACTGCAAGGCTCTGGAGCGCAGAGGGGAAATTGCTCCACATCCTGGCGGGTCACAACAACGCGGTTTGGGGCGCGGGTTTCACCCCAGACGGCGAGACCGTGGCAACCGGCAGCGACGACTTTATGATTCGAGTCTGGAGCCGGGATGGGCAGCTCCTGGAGACGCTGCCGGGACACAGTGCTGGGGTTAACAGCGTCGCCTTCAGCCCCGATGGTGCGCTCCTCGCCTCGGCCGGTGCGGACAAAACCGTCAGGCTCTGGAGTGCAAAGAGCGACTTATTCCAAATCATCCCAGGCAACGGCACCGTTCTCAATGCCGTTCGCTTCAGCCCGGATGGTCAGGTGATTGCGACGGCCAGTAATGACCGCATGATTCGGCTGTACTCCCTGGACGGCACCCTCCTGCACACCCTGATCGGTCACACGGACAACGTCCGAAGCATCGACTTTAGCCCCAACAATGAGTTCCTCATCTCGACGGGCGACGACCGGAGCATTCGGCTATGGTCTCGCGATGGCAGGTCCTTGCATGCCATGCGTGGAAATACTGGCTCGGCGGGCAGCTTGCGTTTTAGTCCCGACCAGAAGAGTTTTGCCTTTGGCGGAAACGATGGTGTGATTCGACTCTGGAGCATCAAGGGCAAACTGCTGCATCTTTTCAAGGGAGACACCGAGAGCATTTACAACATTATTTTCAGCCCAGACGGAAGACTGATTGCTTCCTCCGGCTCTGATGGAACAGTCCGGTTGTGGCGCCTGGACGGAACTTTACTTTGGTCCGCGCAAAGCCATAGTGCCACGGTGCCTGGACTGAGCTTCAGTCCTGACGGCCGGTACCTTGTCTCGGGAGGCTACGACAAAACAGTCAGGCTATGGGATTTGCAAGGTAAGTGTATTAGAGTTTATCTCGGACACACGGATGCCGTGAACGCCGTTGAATTCAGCCGAGACGGTAAATGGATCGTCTCAACGAGTTCGGACAGAACAGTCCGTTTATGGGATCTCAAAGGAAATCTGTTGAGGGAGATACATGGCCACAACAGTTCTGTTCTGGCCAGTGATTTTAGCCCCAACGGCGTCACCCTGGCCACTGCCAGCAGTGACGGCAGAGCAATTATCTGGAATCTGCGTGCTGCTCTTGGTAATATCTTTGTTCAAGGATGTAGCCGAGCAGCGTCCTACTTGAAGACTAATTCCAAACCCAGCGAAGAAGACCGGCATGTGTGCGATGGCATTTCCATCGGCAGATATTGACCTTGACTGCAGTACTTCGATGATGACCTCGTGCCACAGCGAGTAATTGCTAATCTCACTGAGTAGGGCTCATACCTTTGCCAAGGAATCTAACTCACTACATTCTTGAACTTGAAACTTGCCTTTTCTGGATGACCATCGTAAGATCTGGGCCACTTGTCAGCTTCAGGACAAGTCTTCAAACAGTTAACCGTTTCTTTACCGAGGAATATTGCGATGGGCGACCCAAACGTAGGGAATCAGCCATCTGATAGCGGCTACACCGGGAATCGGAAGTTCATCATTCCCCCTACATCCGGACAAGGGGAAATTTATGTATCGATCTGCAATGGAGATGAACAGGACCTGGACCCAGACCTCTTCAACGCAATAAAAAACCTCATAATAGTACTGCAGAAAAACGTGTCTAAACCAGGTAGTAATGTCGAGGGGTTGATTTCCGACTTTAATATAGCGAGACAGTGCAGACCCGACGCGCTGCGCCTGGATGTGAAGCTCAACAATCTTGCTTCAAAAAATTCTGAGGCCTGAAGTAGAACCAATTTCTGTCTGGTTCATGTGAGGCTTGGAGAAGTTTGTGAAGGAATCCCGGTACAACGTCTGGGTGGAGAGCCGAAATACTGCGTACGTGTTCAACGGGTTCAGCGGGGCACTGTTGCGCGTGTCCTGTGAAGACCGTGAGGCTCTCGCAAAATTCGTATCTGATGAAAAGACTGCCTGTTCAACTGAACTACTTGCGTACCTGGCAGGTGGAGGCATGCTTATCCCCGAGGGGATCGAGGAACTGGATCTGTTGCGGCGACGTTACTCGGCTAGCCGCCACAACACTTCTCACTTCGCATTAACAATCGTCACCAGTCTGGGTTGCAATTTCGCTTGTCCCTACTGTTTTGAAGTCAAGTATCCCTCAATCATCAACGAGGAAGTACAGGGCGCTGTGATCGGTATCCTCCAAGACAAATTGCCTGCGCTCAGTAGTTTTGGGGTGACGTGGTTTGGGGGAGAGCCGTTGCTCGGGTTAGAGCCACTGGTACGACTATCTGAAACTTTTTTGTGCATGTGCAGCGAAGCTGGGGTCGAGTACGACGCCGCGCTGGTTACAAACGGATACCTCCTTAGTGAAGCAACCTGTACCCGTCTGAAGCAGTGTAAAGTCCGGCAGGTTCAAATTAGCCTGGATGGACCGCCCGAAATACACGACCGCATGCGACCGCTCGTCAGTGGCAAGGGGTCATTCTGGAAGATTGTCGAAAACCTGCACTATGCGGTCGAACACTTTGAAGTCAGTGTCCGGATCAATGCTGACAAAAACAATTTTCCCCACGCGGAAAGGATGTTGAAGATACTGTCTGATGAGGGCTTCGCGGGCAAATTGCTTGTGGATCCCGGTCAAATAGTAGCAATAGACGACGGAGTCAACTCTCCTTCCGTGGGGTATGGCTCATGCTGTTTCACCAGCAAAGAGTTTGCCGAGGCAGAGCGGCAATTCGCCTCCCTGGTGGCCAGGTACGGATTTGGAGGGCCGCAGTTGCCCAGACCGACTGCAGCTCCCTGTACGGCGGTTCGGGCCAATGAACTGGTCGTTGGCAGTGAGGGGGAACTTTACAAGTGCTGGGATTCGGTCGGAAATCACCTTGAAGTGGTTGGCGACATTCGCGACTACCGCAACCCGATGGGCCGTTTGCAAAAGTGGCTGAAGTACGACCCATTTGAGGATGCTGAGTGCCGCAACTGCATCGCGTTACCCGTCTGCATGGGCGGTTGCGCACACCATGCAATGGCCCCGCCGTTGTACGAAAATCGCTGCAGCACTTTCCGCCATATCCACAGAGAACAAGTTCTGGCTTACGTGGAAGCAGCAGAATGCCGTTCAGCTGATGAGGCCGCGCCGCGAGATGATCCGAAAGTGTCAAACGAGAAGCCAGTCCGGCCGGTGTAGGTCAATCCCCAGGCCCGTCCAGTTAAAAAGTCGATTTCAATCCGACCCGAAAGTTGGTGCCCGGTGCCGGTCCGCCGTAGGAACGTTCGTAGAACGTATTGAGCAGGTTGTCGACGTAGACGTTGAGGGCGACGGTCGGGGTGACGGGCACCCGCACCGAGAGGTCGATGGTGGTATAGCCAGGTAGAAGTGCTCCGGGCGTGAGTTTGCCGACGTGCGAAATGAATGCGCCAGGTTCTACTTCAGCGTCACCCGGCCCGACGTGATAAGTATCGACCGAACGCCCACCGACGACGTTGGCAAACAGAGCCGCCCTCAGGCCGTTCGGGTCTTCGTAGCTGAAGCCGACTCGGCCCATCAAGAAAGGAACGAGTGCCTGCTGGGTCTGGGCGATTTCCGGGCGTAGACCTTCTACAACCCTGGAGTCGGTATAAGTTTCGGTCAGAAAAAACTCCCAGGAGGGAGCGATGCGCCAGTTGAAGCCCAGCTCGAAGC
>JANNPH010000245.1:0-5398 GCA_031399965.1 Gloeobacteraceae cyanobacterium SOY_34_metabat_159
ACCGATCCGCACCATCAGCCATCGCCTGGAAGACAACTTCAAAACCCTCCAGGACAACCCGACTATCGTCAGCCAGACCCTCGAAGGGCTGATGCTGCGGTCGGTCGATATCCTCCAGGGACTCCTGCAGCAACTGCAGGCTCCCGGCGGCAGCGACCCCGAGTACGAAGCCCGCGCAGTCGCCGAGGCGGAGCCTCTGATGCAACGCATCGAGCGCTGCTTACTCGGTGAAGACGTCGAACTCGAAGAGCCGGTCGCAGTTCCAGAGCCAGTCTTTACCGATCTGGCCGTAGAACCGACAGTCAGCCTGGAAGACCTCTTCGCCGAGCCGGTCGAGACGGAGCCCGAATGGCTCATCCCCGAGCCTGCCGCACAGTACCCGGATATTCTTGCGCAGTTGTTCTTAAGCCCCGAGGCAATCGAAGCGTTTGCCGTGGCTGAGCCCGAGCAGACTGAGCCTGAGAGTGCACCGGCTACCCTCGACCTGGGCGAACTCTTTACCCCACCCGTCTTCGTGGATGTGGTTGAAGAGGCCATTCCCGAGGCCGCCTCCGCTCCCGCTGCAGTACCGGTTTGCGCAACCGCAGTCGAGCCCGTCCAGTTCACAACCCTGCCCCGTCCGGCAGCCAGCGGGTCACCCCGCCGCACCATGCGCGTCGAAGTGCGCCTGCTCGACGGACTCAACAACATGGTGGGCGAACTGGTCATCAACCGCAATTCGCTCGAAACCCAGCAAAATCGACTCCGCCAGTTCCTTGAAACCTTGCAGAGTCGTTCGCAGCAGCTCAACCGGATAAGCCAGGGTCTGGCCGAGCATTCTGATAAATCGATCCTCGGTATCAGCAAAGGCAACGGCAGCGGCAACGGCAACGGCAATGGCAATGGTCACAGCAAACCGGAAGCAAACTACGACGAGAAGGCTTTCGACGCCCTTGAAATGGACCAGTACACAGCCTTCCACACGATCTCCCAGGAGATCATGGAACTGATTGTGCGGGTTCGCGAAGTAACCTCCGATATCGAATTTGTCGCAGATGAAGCGGACGAGGCGACTCGCCAGTTGCGCTATATCTCGACACAGTTGCAGGACGGACTCAATCAGATCCGCATGTTGCCGCTCGCCGAGATCGTCGATCGCCTGCCGAGGGCGGTGCGCGACCTCTCGATCAGCCTCGGCAAAGATGTGAACCTGGCCCTCGAAGGCCGCGAGACCCTGATCGACAAGGCCATCCTCGAAGAACTCTACGACCCGCTCACCCACCTGGTGACCAACGCGCTCATGCACGGCCTTGAGGAACCGCAAGCGCGCGCCCTGCTCGGCAAGTCCCCCAAGGGCCGCATCGACATCCGCGCCTACCACCAGGGCAACCAGACTCTGATTGCCGTCAGCGACGATGGCCAGGGACTCGACGCCGACCGCATCCGGGCCAAGGCAGTTGAAAGAAACCTGATCACCCCGGACCAGGCACGGCAGATGAGCGACTCGGAACTCTATCCGTTCATCTTCACGCCGGGCTTCAGCACCGCTCAGAAAGTCACCGAGATTGCCGGGCGAGGCGTCGGTCTCGATGTTGTCCAGAACCACCTCACCCGGATGCGCGGGACGATTCAAATCGATTCGCGCCGGGGTCAGGGCACCACGTTCACCATCCGTCTCCCCCTCACCCTGAGCATCTCGCGGGCGGTCATCTGCCTGCACCACCAGTCCTCCGTCGCCATTCCCCTCGACGGCATCGAGGAAATGGTGGAACTCTCCGCCGAGCAGATCTACACCAGGGACAATCACCGCTATCTCTGGTGGCGCGAACGCGAACTGCAATTCATCCCGCTCATCGAGTTGTTGCCCTACTACCGCAACTACCAGTACGCAGAGCCGGTTCAACCGGCCCAGACTTCCCTCTCGACAGTCATCCTGCGCAGCGGTGAAACCTACCTGGCAATCCAGGTCGATGGCTTCCTCGAAGAGCAGGAAATCGTCATCAAGCAGTTGCGCGGTCCCGTTCAGCGTCCGACCGGCATTGCCGGGGCAACCGTACTTGGCAACGGCCAGGTGCTGCCGATTGTCGATGTCGGTGAACTGGTCGGTATCGTCATGGGCCAGATGCCGCTGATGCCCTGGACACTCAACCCCCAGCCGCTGACAGTCCTACCGCCGAGCCAGCAGTCCATCTTGATCGTGGACGACTCGATCACGGTGCGCGAGTTGCTCTCGATGACCTTCAGCAAAGTCGGCTACCGGGTCGAGCAGGCCCGCGACGGCCAGGAAGCACTCGACAAACTGCGCTCGGGTCTGGCCTGCGACGCCGTCTTCTGCGACGTCGAGATGCCACGCATGGACGGCTTCGAGTTCCTGAGCCAGCTACAAAAAGATAGCCGCTTCACCAATCTGCCGGTCGCAATGCTCACCTCGCGCTCTGCCGACAAACACCGTCAGACTGCCTACCAGCTCGGAGCCAGGGGCTATTTCACCAAGCCCTATTTAGAGGACGAGTTGCTACAGGGCGCAGTCCGGCTGCTCAAGGGCGAAAAAATCGGCCACGAGTTGAACGCCCTCTAAACTCACCCCATTCCCATCGCTGCTGCACCGTCGCCACCCGGACGGTGCATTTTTTTGAGCGTTTTTTGGCCTGATCGCCAGCACTGCAGCGAATAGCTACCCTTATCAGAAATCTGGGTCTAAAACCTCGCCTTCAGGGCGACTTTGTGCCACAACATCCAGGCATGCACATAGTATACTATGTGCATGCTTGTCCTCGAATCGAAGCTCGTCGGCCATTCCTCGCAGTTCGTCTTGATCGACGAAGCAATTCGTGCTTTTCAGTTCGTCCGCAATAAGGCTTTGCGCTTCTGGATCGATACAAAAGGTGCCACCAAGTACGATTTGAACAAACAATGTGCGATTCTTGCCGCTCAGTTTGAATGGGCCAGGAAGTTAAACTCGATGGCCCGCCAGTCAGCAGCCGAGAGAGCCTGGGCAGCTATCTCCAAGTTCTTTGACAACTGCAAAAAGGCTGTGCCCGGCCAGAAAGGCTACCCAAGATTTCAGAAAGATAACCGCTCGGTCGAGTACAAGACAACCGGCTGGAAACTTTCTGAAGACCGTAAGCACCTATCACTGACCGATGGGTTTGGCATCGGCACTCTCAAGCTTTTAGGCAGCCGGGATTTAAGTTTCTATACCAAAAAACAGATTAAGCGAGTCAGGGTAGTGCGTCGTGCCGATGGCTACTATGCTCAGTTCTGCGTAAACGTAGAGCGCACTGAGGATATAGCCCCGACTGGTTGCACCATCGGTCTGGATATGGGTCTTGAAAGTTTCTACACCGACTCGAAGGGCGAGAAGGTAGAAAACCCACGCTACTTGCGCAAAGCTGAAAAGCGAGTCAAGCAGGCACAGCGGCGGGTGTCCAGGAAAAACAAGGGTAGTGCGAATCGCCGCAAGGCAGTCAAGGTACTCGCCCGCAAACACCTGAAAGTATCAAGGCAGCGCAAAGACTTTGCCATCAAGACGGCAAGGTGCGTAGTTCAGTCTCACGACCTGATTGCTCTTGAAGACTTGCAGGTGCGGAATATGGTCAAGAACCACAATCTGGCCAAGTCCATCAGTGATGCAAGTTGGTCGATGTTCAGACAATGGGCTGAGTATTTCGGGAAAGTGTTTGGGCGAGTGGTGATAGCTGTTTCGCCTCAGTACACCAGTCAGGAGTGCTCATCGTGTCATGCCATCGTCAAGAAGTCTCTTTCTACTCGAACCCATACCTGTCAGTGTGGCTGCGTGCTGGACCGAGACCACAATGCGGCGATGAACATCCTGGCTAAGGCGCTTAAAAATACCGGGGGGCACCCGGAAATTCCAGGGGCGTTGGATCAACGCCCCCTAACGCCTGGGGAGAGACCAGCCGCTACGGCAGAGGAGGAATCTGATGTCGCAAGCTGACTCGTTGAACCAGGAATCCCCGCGCATTCATGCCGGGGAGTGTCAACATGGTGGTGGAGAAGAGGTTTTCAGGACGCCGCAAAGGAGCGATTAGTTTAGATGGACGCCACACAGTTTTTTGAGCTCAGTGCCGGTACATGGCTGTCGCAGCGTACCGTGCATCACCTTGCCTTCCGGCGCGTGGAAATGGGAGCGTCAGAAATCCAGGTCGTCTCGCTACCGGCGGATCACCCGACTGTGGTCGAACTTTGCGAGTTCCATCAAATCGATCCGCAAGAAGCGGTGGGCGGTGCCCAGATTAGCTGGCACGGCACGATGGACTGGGACAAAGACACGGCAAACCACAGCGGCTCGACAGCGATGGTGCTCGTGCCGGATGTGGATAATCCCGCCCAGGGAAGGCTATTGCGCGAGCGGGGTTACGCTGAAATCGTGCCGGCGGTGGGTCGCTTCTGGATAGACAGCGACGGCGGCTTCAACCTGGTGACCGAGTACGAGACGATGAGTGCGGTTGAGCGCTTCTCATTTCCAGGCCCAGGTTTACGCATGCGCACCAGTACAGTCAAGCAGTTTGGTGGATTCAGCACCGCCTCGATTTGCACTGAGACTCGCATCGCTACTGAAACAGAGTCTGCTTCTCCAGATGATGTGCAAGCAGATGGTGAAGTCCGCTCGGGGCAGACTGCTTCGCTGCTGGGCTGGTAAGTCGCTCGTGTTGCTGACTTAAAAAACGGTCAGGACTGGGCAAGGGCCTGGGCGGCTTTGAGGCGCACGACCCTCTCCGGGTCTGATTCTAATGCGGCGATAGCAGCCTGAATCTCCGGGGTCAGGCCACGCTCGGCAAGTACCAGGACTGCGGTATACCGAACCGACCAGTCGCCGTCTTTCAGGGTCGGTAACAGGAGTGGTTCTGCGTCGGGAAAGGGTTTAAGACCTTTGACGCACATCCGGCGGACGCTCGGAGCGATGTCTGCTCCAATCCAGTACTCATAGGCTGAACGCGGACGCGGGTCGCCGATTGCGACCAGGGCGCGCAGAGCCTGATAACGCGCTCCGTAATCAACCCGGTCCAGACAGTCGATGAGCGGCTGAACGGCAGGCTCACCAATGCCAACCAACCCCTGCACCGCAACCTCGAAAAGTTCGGGGTTATTGAAGGTCAGGGAGCGCACGAGCGGTTCAATCGCTCGCGGGTCACGGGTTTGCGCCAGTACCCGAGCAGTCTTGAGCAGTTCGTCCGAGTTTGTGGCACGGGCAAACTGCTCAAGGGCTTGCTCAATCGAGGGCATCGGAGTGGTCACCGGTGGTTCAAACAATGCCACGGCCGGAACGCAGCAACTCATTCGCTTCTACCTGACGAATCTGGCCATCGCGGGCGCGGTCGGTATCGCTACCGGCATCGCCCCCGTAGAGTTTGAGCAGGCGTTCAAAGGCACCTGCCGGCTGGTTGGTCTGGTACTT
>JANNPH010000009.1:0-2057 GCA_031399965.1 Gloeobacteraceae cyanobacterium SOY_34_metabat_159
CAGAAAACGGGAGGGCGACGCTCCTGCGGAGCCGGGAAGTTGAAGCGGCATGGAGAATGCGGCTCGGCAGCCCCGGAATGGCTCATCATGTAGATCGAGTTGATCGGTTTCGCGCGCTTTGTCTTTTCGTCGACCTGAACGGACGAAATCCGGTCCATCATTTCCTTGGCGATCTTGTCGGTGCATTTCGCCCAGGTGTCGACGACCTTGTTGTACTTCTCGCCCTGCGTGATGAAGCCGTCGTTATACTGCTGCTCGTAATCGCGCACGACAGCTTCGGTGTCGGCGATGATTTTCGCCTTCGTCTCGGGAATGACCATGTCGTCCTTGCCGAACGAAATGCCGGCCTTGAACGCGTGGTGGAAGCCGAGCGTCATGATGCGGTCGCAGAAAATGACCGTTTCCTTCTGACCGCAGGCGCGGTAGACCGCGTCGATCATCTTGGCGATGGCTTTTTTCGTCAGCAGTTTGTTGACGATGTCGAGAGTCATGCCGTTTTTCTTTGGCAGCAACTCGCCGAGCAGCATACGGCCCGGGGTCGTTTCATAGACCCTGGCGACCGGCTTGCCATCCGGATCGGTGTCGTAGAACCGCGCGCGGATTTTGGCGTGCAGCGTGAGTACGCCCGCCTCCATCGCGTGGTGGATCTCCGAGATGCTGCCGAGCAGCATGCCTTCGCCCGGCTCATTGTCCGAGACGATGGAGAGGTAATAGAGACCGAGAACGATGTCATGCGAGGGAACGATGATCGGGACGCCGTTTGCCGGGTGCAGGATGTTGTTGGTCGACATCATCAGCACGCGGGCTTCAAGCTGGGCTTCCAGCGAAAGCGGTACGTGCACGGCCATCTGGTCGCCGTCGAAGTCGGCGTTGAACGCCGAGCAGACGAGCGGGTGCAACTGGATTGCCTTGCCCTCGACCAGCGTGGGCTCGAACGCCTGAATGCCGAGACGGTGCAGCGTCGGCGCGCGGTTCAGCAGCACCGGATGCTCGCGGATCACCTCATCGAGGATATCCCAAACCTCCGGCTTCTCTTTCTCGACTAGCTTCTTGGCTTGCTTCACCGTCGTCGCCTGACCAGACGCTTCCAGCTTGGCGTAGATGAACGGCTTGAACAGTTCGAGCGCCATCTTCTTCGGCAGGCCGCACTGGTGTAGCTTCAACTCCGGACCGACCACGATGACCGAACGTCCGGAGTAGTCGACGCGCTTGCCGAGCAGGTTCTGCCGGAAACGGCCCTGCTTGCCTTTCAGCATGTCGGCGAGCGATTTCAGAGGACGCTTGTTGGCGCCCGTGATCACGCGGCCGCGGCGACCGTTATCGAACAGCGCATCGACCGACTCCTGCAGCATCCGCTTTTCGTTGCGGATGATGATGTCCGGCGCGCGCAATTCCACAAGCCGCTTCAGGCGGTTGTTGCGGTTGATGACGCGGCGATAGAGGTCGTTCAGGTCGGACGTGGCGAAACGGCCGCCATCGAGCGGCACCAGCGGGCGCAACTCCGGCGGAATGACCGGCACCTGCGTCAGGATCATCCACTCCGGCTTGTTGCCGGACTCGATAAACGCCTCGACAACCTTCAGGCGCTTGCCGAGCTTCTTCGGCTTCAGTTCGGTCGTCGCCTCGGCGATGTCCTGACGGAGTTGGTCACGCAGACGCTCCAGATCGAGATTGATCAGCAGCTCCCGGATGGCTTCAGCGCCTATGCCTGCGGTGAAGCTGTCGTCGCCATACTCCTCCTGCGCCTTGAGGAGGTCTTCCTCATTGAGCAACTGGAGGGGCTTGAGCGGCGTCAGGCCGGGCTCGATCACCACATAGTTCTCGAAATAAAGAACGCGCTCGAGATCCTTCAGCATCATGTCGAGCAGAAGGCCGATGCGGCTTGGCAGCGACTTCAGGAACCAGATATGCGCGACAGGCGCAGCCAGTTCGATGTGGCCCATGCGCTCGCGACGCACTTTCGTCAGCGTCACTTCCACGCCGCACTTTTCGCAGATGACGCCCTTGTATTTCATCCGCTTATATTTGCCGCACAGGCATTCGTAATCCTTGATCGG
>JANNPH010000043.1:0-40559 GCA_031399965.1 Gloeobacteraceae cyanobacterium SOY_34_metabat_159
CTCTTCAACCAGACCGATAGAGTCGATGATGCCGGCCACGATGCCGAGGTGGTCGAGATTCTGGACCTGGATTTCAGGAGGAGGCTGGCTCATCCCACCAAAATACTTCAGCCGCTCATCCTACCTGCGGAATCCCGGATAGATATGCCTGCGACTTTGTCTCAAAAGGGTGACAAATAGTCGCTCAGGATATAGTCCAGCAAGAATAATTCTTTGGCTCTGTTCGGTGCTCGATGAAGTGCGAGTGCGTGACAAAGAGGTGGGTGCCGCCAAGAAGGGCTGCGGCAAAGTGCGCGGGGTAAAACACAAATCGCCCTCATCTTCTCTGGAAAGCTCATTGCCAAGTGCCCTTACCGGAGCAAATCTGCCCCCAGAGCCGGAAGTGCCCATCGAATTTGCTGCCGACCGCCGACGGGATTTTCTGCCCGACGAGTTGTCGGTCGAAGTAGTACCGGTTGAGCCGCCAATCGAGGTCTTGCCGTTGATGGCGAAGCCGATTGGCAAAGGTCTGGCCAAACTTGCGGCATCAAGTGCGGACGGTTTTATAGGTGAGGATTACACCCTGCACAGCCATCATCTCTTCCACGTCGGGTACCTGACGGTACTCGAAGCGCCGAATGCAGGTAAATCCCAGCTCGATATCTGGGGCTACACCGGCAATACCCTCGAACTGATGAAGCGGTTTCAGCAGCAATTCGACCCCCAGAAGGTGTTCAGTCCGGGGCGCTTCGTGGGCTGAGTGCTAACTTCGACCACGTAAAGAATGCAGGAATGAATGAAGGTGGTCTGCTCCCAGCATATTGGGCCAGTTTTGCGGGTCAAGACCAAGTCTCGCTAACGATTACAAGAAAATTTGTGTTGCTTCAATGAAGCCGTCTGGCTTCATTTCTCCAAGCACCTGTATACGTTGATTGTCGGTAACGTCAAGCAAGTTTCCATCTTTCACAATCTGCTTCTTCTTGACTGTTTTGACAACAGTCTTTTCAGTTGTAACTACACTAATATATCTTTGTTCACTATCTGCTTTGCGGAGAATAAGCACGAATTTGTTATCACTCAAGTTCTTCACGCGGCCAGAATAGGCAGCAAGATTAGCCCAAATTGCTGTTGCTACCATTTGGGCTAATCTAGATTGCTTCAGCAATATAACAAGGCGGTCTCCAGCCACTAATTGGCTTAGACCACAGTCCTGCTCTCCCTTGAATATCTGTACGTTTTCAGCTGCCTTAAGCGTACATGGCACCTTCTTGCGGCCCTGAGTTCCATGTATCGTGTTGCCAACAACTTCAATCAAGTCTAAGTATATATGGGGTTGTCCATAGTGTTGTTCGCTGGGGCTGGTAGGCAGGCCCTCCATTCTATAAACTTGAATTTCATCGTATTCTTGACGGTCACTGCTGTTAGATTTCTCATCTTCAGCTTGAATCAAGGCATTGCCTTTGTGATACCAGGCACTAGCATCTTCAGGAGCAAGTGTAATCGCTGCGTTGCAAGCAGAAATCACTTCTGCGACTTGCTTCTCATCTGTTTGGTGCTGCCCCTCGTTAGACATATTAAAAAGTTGAGAGAATTTGGAACCAGTATAACTGTTGCCATAATAGTGCCAGTCTGTCGCAGTTTCCTTGAAGGATACATTTGTGCAGAAACAATAAAAACCGCTCCGAAGCGCAGGGCTCAGAGCGGGAAAGGAATATCCCAGTTATTTGTCAACTACTAAAGAGCGTCCTGCACTTCGTAGAAAGCCGGTGACACGTAGTCTTTGCGCAGCGGCCAACCGACCCAGTCTTCCTGGTTGAGGATGCGGATCAAGTTGGGGTGGCCTTCGAAGATGATGCCGTACATGTCGAAGGTCTCGCGCTCCTGCCAGTCCACAGTCTTCCAGAGCCAGTAGACCGTCGGTACCCGTGGGTCCTCGCGGGGCAGGAAGACTTTAAGGCGCACTTCGGGCGGCCGGTCGGCATCGTCGTAGACCTGGGTGAGGTGGTAGACGCTTACCAGGCGTTGGCCTGGCCCTTCGTCGTAGCCGCACTGCAGGCGCAGGTAGTTGAAGCCCTGGTCTTGCAGGCCCTTGCCCACGAGCAGCAAGTATTCAGGCGTTACACTCAGCGTCTCGACACCGTCGCGCTCGAAGCCCATGAACTCGTGGGGCAAATTGTTCTCGCTCAGCCAGGTAGACCAGCGACCGGGCTTGACAGGCTCAATTTGCGTCTCCGCTTCCGGGGCTGGGCCGGGATCTGGGGCCGGGGCACTAGGTTGTGGTTCTTCCGTCGGCATCAGTCATCTCCAGTTGGCGGATACGGTTGAGGTCGAGGGGGACACCCATCTCCAGGGACTCGGCCAGGATTTTCGGGGCAGCCTGGCGGCTTTCCATGTAGAGATAGTCCTTGATGAGCACATCCGGGACAGCCTTCATCTGGTGGGTGCCGACGTGGTAGCGGTGGGTCTGCTGGATCTGGTCGTAGCGCTCGCGGAAATCTTCCATCGCCATCTTCTTGCGCAGCTTGATGATGGCATCCATGATCGCCTCGGGCCGGGGCGGGCAGCCGGGGATGTAGACATCGACCGGGATGAGCTTATCGACGCCACGCACCGTGGTCGGTGAATCGGTCGAAAACATGCCGCCGGTGATCGTGCAGGCACCCATGGCAATCACGTACTTGGGCTCAGGCATCTGCTGGTAGAGATTGATGAGCGCTGGGGCAAACTTCATCGTGATCGTGCCGGCTGTGATGATCAAGTCGGCCTGACGGGGCGTCGCGCGCGGTACCAGGCCGAAGCGGTCAAAGTCGAAGCGTGAACCGATCATGCCCGCAAATTCGATAAAGCAACAGGCCGTACCGTACATCAGAGGCCAGACGCTCGAAAGCCGTGCCCAGTTGTACAGGTCGTTGAGCGAGGTCAAGATGACGTTGTTGCTCAGTTCAGACGTGACTTCCGGACGCTCGGGCGGGTTGAGCATCCTTTCAACTACCGATCTTTCATCCATCATGTGTGAATCCTCTTGGGCAAACCGGCGACATAGGCCCGATAGACCCGTACTCGCCACAATTGTAGCTTTTTGTGTATCAGCTGGCCCGAAGGCGGGCAGCCCAGGCTGAATTTGTGCCGGATGGTTAGGACTGGGAGGGCGAGGTCTGCTTTTGCTGGCAGAGCTGGTAAGCAGCCTGTAGCCTTGCAATGCTGCGCGCCTGACCGATGGCCTGCAGGGTTTCAAAAATGCCTGGGCTTACTTTCTGGCCAGTCAGGGCAGTGCGGATGCAGTTAAAGACCTTGCCCGCACTGACGTCCTGCCGCTCAGAAAATTCGCGTAGAGCTGTCTCCATCGCAACCGGGTCGCCAAAGTCGAGCGCTCTCACTGCCTCGATGAGTCCCGGCAAAAATAGTGCTGCCCCGCTATTGAGGATGTTTTTTTGCAGAGCGGTCTGGTCGAAGGGGAAGTCGTCGCTCAGGTAGGGCCTGAGCATTTCGGCCAGTTCGACCAGGGTGCGTGCCCGTGGGCGCATCAACTGCACGCTGAAGTCGAAATTTTCCGGGGTGGTGGTGATGCCTAGTTTCTCCAGGTGCGGCTCCAACGCGCAGCGCAGCGTCTCAGGGTCTACGTGGTGGGCAAGGTGTTGGGCGTTGACCCAGCGCGCCTTCTCGATGTCGAAGACGCCGTTCGTGCGGCTCACCTGCTCGAAGCCGAAGCGTTCGATGAGGGCGGCGGGAGTAGGAAACAGCTCTTGATTGTCGTTGGTGCTCCAGCCGATGAGTGCCAGGAAGTTGCAGAAAGCCCAGGGCAGGAAGCCTTCATCGCGGTAGGTGAGCACCGAGGTAGCACCGTGGCGCTTCGAGAGGCGTGACCGGTCGGCTCCGAGAATCAGCGGCAGGTGGCCAAAGCGCGGAGGCGTTGCATCCATCGCCTGGTAGAGCAAAATCTGCTTGGGGGTGTTGGCGATGTGGTCGGCCCCGCGAATAACGTGGGTAATCCGCATGTCGATGTCATCGACGACGACCGAGAGCATGTAGGTCGGGTTGCCGTCGGAGCGCACCAGGACATAGTCTTCGACCTCAGCCCAGTTTTGCACCAGCGCGCCGAAGACTTCGTCCTGCCAGTGAAATTCACCGCTCAAGGGCGTCTTCAGCCGAATTACGTAAGGTGTTCCTGCTGCCAGTTCGGCTTCGATTGCTTCCTGAGGTGCGTCGCGCCAGGAGCCGCCTTTATAGAGGGCCGTCTGATGGCCTGCCTGGGCCGTGGCGCGCAGGGCTTCGAGCGCTTCTTTCGATTCAAAGGCGCGGTAGGCAGATCCCTGGGCAAGCAATTCGGCAGCGACGGCCCGGTGGCGCTCGATATAGCTCGACTGCAAGAAAGGTCCTTCATCCCAGTTGAGGCCGAGCCAGCGCAATCCGGCAATCACGCCTTCCACCATCGCTTCTGAAGACCGTTCGCGGTCGGTGTCCTCGATGCGCAGCACCAGCGTCCCGCCCCACTTGCGCGCCAAAAACCAGTTGAATAGAGCGGTGCGGGCACCGCCGACGTGTAGATAACCCGTCGGGCTCGGTGCAAAGCGCAGACGCGGAGTCAGTTCAGATTCGGACATGCAGGCCTATCGCGGACAGTTCTTTGCCGATCGTACCAGCGAGCGCCCTGAGATGTTCTCGGTCTGTGCCACCGCACCGGCCGTCACTCACACTTCTACCCCGGAGCCGACCTATGGAAAGCAGCGAAAAAGAGAAGATGATGTCGCAGGCACTCTACCGGGCAAGCGACCCCGAACTGGTGGCCGAACGCAAGCGGGCACGACGCCTGCTAAGGCTCTTGAATGCAACCACTGAAGAGGAAGACGGCGAACGGTTGCTCTTGCTCTCCGAGCTTTTTGCCCAGACTGGCCCCATCATCGAGATCGAGCCGCCTTTTTACTGCGACTACGGCAGCAACATCTACCTGGGAGACCACTTCTACGCAAATTTCGGTTGCGTCATCCTTGACTGCAACCCCGTGCGTATTGGGCGCAATGTCCTCTGTGGTCCTTATGTACAGCTTTACACGGCCTACCACCCGACCGACCCGGCAGTGCGGCTCACCGGTCTCGAACGCGCCGCGCCGATTGTCATCGGCGACAACGTCTGGCTGGGTGGCGGCGCAATCGTCGGCCCCGGTGTGACGATTGGTGAAAACACGACCATCGGGGCGGGCAGCGTCGTGGTCAAAGACATCCCGGCGAACGTCATCGCAGCAGGCAATCCCTGCCAGGTGATCCGAACACTGCTTTAAATCCGATCGACACTCAGCCCCGTAGTCAAAGATGTATTCCAGTTTGAGGATGTCCACCATGAATAAGCTTGTTCTGGCTCTGCTTGTCGCCACGATGGTCAGCCTGCCGGTTGCCGTAACCGCTGCACCGGAGAACAGTTCTGTGCTCCTTGCCCAACGCGGCGAGGGGTCTCCAAATACGCGCAGTGGTGGAGACTCTTCAGATGAGTTGCGGGCCTTCTACCAGAAAGAAATGACTGCCCTCAAAAAAGAGATCGCAGCCATGCGCCAGGAGATGACGGCCATGCGCAACGAAATGATGGCCATGAAGGGCGGCGCGATGAGCGGCGGCGCCATGAAGGGTGACGCGATGAAAGGTGACGCCATGAAGGGCGATGCCATGAAGGGCGACTCGATGATGAAAAAGCCGTAACGAGAGCGCGACTTCCAGCCTGACGGACCTTGACCGTCCGGACCAGCAGGTGTGTCCAATCGGTTGCCATGCCGCCACACCTGCTTGACCTTCATTAGAGGAACTGACGGATGACTGCAAACGCAATGCCTCGCAAGGCCGCTGCACCCAAGCAGGCTTTAGCGGCGAAAATCTTTCACTGGGTGAATCTCGTCAGCCTGTTCGCCATGATGGGCAGCGGTTTGCAAATCTACAACGCCAACCCGGTCTTTGGCGGACGGGCGGGCTATCACTTTCCAGACTTTTTATTGCTGGGCGGCTGGCTTGCAGGCGGGCGACACTGGCACTTCTTCTTTATGTGGGTGTTTGGTCTGAATCTACTCTGGTACGGAATTTATGTGTTCGCCACTCGCCGCTGGAAGAATCGCTACGTCGCAAGCAACGACATCGAAGCGATCCGCAAGGGCCGCAACCCGAAGCGGCGCAACTACGCCATCCACCGGCTGATTTACACCGCGTTTATTCCTGTGCTGTTGCTGGCTCTATTGACTGGTTTGGGCATGTACAAGCCGGTGCAGTTCGCCTGGATTGCCAATTTATTCGGCACCTGGGAAACCCTGCGCATTGTGCATTTTACGACCATCCCGTCGGTACTCGCGCTGATGGTCGCCCATTCCCTCCTGGCCCTCAATGTCGGCGATTGGAAACTAGTCCGTTCGATGTTCGCCTCTTGAGGTACTCATGCATAGCCCAATTCGCATCGGCCGCCGCAAGCTGATTCAGTTGAGTGGGCTGAGCCTGCTGCTCGCCGGTTGTGGGCGCGGCACCTGGCAGACCCAGATCGAGCAGGCTCTCTACCGGGCCTCAGACCCGCTCAATCAGAGTTTTGAGCAACTGCTCTTCAGCTCCCAGCGCCTCGCTCGGGAATACAAGCCGTCGGAGATTCAAGCCCAGCAACTGCTCATCAACACGGCTGAAGACTCGACACCGATGATTGACCCGGCCACCTACCGCCTTAAAGTTGGCGGATTGGTCGAGAAGCCCGTGGAACTAAGCCTGGAAGATATTCGTAAGCTGCCCTACCGCAGCGAAATTATCAACCATGTCTGCGTCGAGGGCTGGGCTGCCATCGTGCAGTGGGGTGGTCTTCCCCTGGTCGATCTCTTGAAAGTCGTCCAGCCGAAACCCGAGGCCCGCTACGTCTTCTTTCGCTCCGTCGAGGGTCTGAGCGATCCCTCGGGCAATGCTTACGGATTTTACGAGACCTGGGACCTTGCCTCCTGTGTGCACCCTCAGACTTTGCTTGCCTACGAGAAAAATAACAGCCCGCTCCCGGCTGAAAACGGGGCACCCATCCGCCTCGCTTCCCCGATTAAACTCGGCTACAAGCAAATCAAATGGGTGACGGAAATTGCGCTACTCGCTACCCTGCCTGAGAAAGTAGGCTACTGGATCGACTTCGGTTACGAATTTTACGGCGGTTTGTAAAGAAGATGCGAACCGGATCTCAGACAGTTTGAATCTAAAAAGATATGCTATTGCCAAATTCGAAAGCGATAACTGGTCTTGGGTCAGGCTGACTGCTACCGGTATGCACTTTGCGTTGAATTAGCCTGAAAGTCGTATGAATGATAGTCTCTGGCTGTTGTAGCTGAAATTCCGAGTTGCCACTCCTGTATGTCTGTATACATCAGGAGTACGCGTAGTGGCGTAACTTGTCTCTAAGTCTTCTTGGGAGAGTTATGACCATTCTTAGCCACCTTGCATCTTGCAAGCCGCGGCGTAAAGCCGCTCCGGTTCTCAATTGGCTGGCGACAGGATTATGCCTGGCGGCGCTCGTCAGCGCGTCACCTGCCAGTGCGGCCTTTACGGCAGCAGTCCAGACCCAGCCTCTAGCGCGTGGCGGCGAACCGCTCCTGGCCGCGGCTGCCCCGGATGCATCAGATTTTGGTCCCTACGCGACCACCCTCGCCGAGTACCAGTTTCCGGCGGCTATCGACCCGGAGGTACTCGCGGACCGCGCAACCGAGGTGTGGGGGGTAGTGCACCGCCCGACCGACATGTCTGGTGGTCCGTTGCCGGTCCTGGTGTTTCTGCACGGCAACCACGGCACCTGCGGCACGGGCAGCAACCCGCGCATCGACGACCGCAGTGACTACACGACCACCGGCGTCTGCCCAACGGGGTACGTGGTCGTTCCCAACCACCGGGGTTACGACTATACCGCCGAGCGTCTGGCCTCCTGGGGATACGTGGTCGTCTCGATTAACGCCAACCGGGGTATTAATGCCGGTGCCGGTGTGCCGGGCGACAACGGCCTGAACCAGGCGCGCGGGCGATTGATCCTCAAGCACATCCAGCGACTGAGCGAATGGAACACGGTCGGCGGCACCCCGGCTTCACTGGGAGTCGATCTGCGCGGCAAGCTCGACTTCAGCCAGATCGGGTTGATGGGGCACTCCCGTGGCGGCGAGGGGATGCGAGCAGCCTATAACTTCTATCGCGATCCGGGGAGCCCCTGGCCGGCCCGGATCCCCAACAACCTCACTTTCAAGGGTCTTTTTGAACTCGCCCCCGTAGACGGTCAGACCAACCGCATCTTCGACGCGGACGATATCCCCTGGACAGTGTTGCTGCCGATGTGCGACGGAGACGTCTCCAACCTGGCAGGCATACGGCCCTACGACCGGATGATGCGCTACCTGGGCGAGAACGTCCCGACGGCGAAATCGACCTACACCGTCTGGGGCACCAACCACAACTACTACAACACCGAGTGGCAGCGCAGCGATTCGAGCGGTTGCCTGTTGCACACGCCCGTCTTCGCGCCGGGTCCGAGTGTCGGTTCACCCCAGCAGTTGCAGATTGGCCTTGCGAGCCTGAACGCTTTTATGCGGGGCTACGTGGGCACCGGAGCGACCCCTGCCTTCTTGCAAAACTTCAACCCACAATTTGAGTTGCCGACAACCGTCACTTCTGTGACGCGGGTCGAGCGCGCCTTCACCGATTCGCCCAACTCCACCGTTACAAAAGTAATCGAGGACTTTGACCTGCAGACCGGCACGAGCAGCGCCGGCCTACCCCAGGTGGCCAACAACGTCCTGTTGTCCCACCGCTCGGTATTCGAGCACGACCCGACCCTGCGCGCCGGCTGGATCTCCTGGTCCCAGGCCAGCACCAACACCTACTTCCAGACCAACGTAGCAGGCGGCATCGGTATCGATCTCAGCCCCTACAAGACCCTCGACCTGCGCCTTGAAAACCAGGCTTACACCCCCGACCCCACCAACTTCTCAGTCGCCCTGGTGTTTGCCGATGGCAGCCTCTCCAACCTCTTACCCCTGAAGTCTTACCTGGACTTGATTGGTCCTGTAGGTGGCCCGCCGGGTATCCACACGATGCTGCAATCGGTGCGCATTCCCCTGGCAGATTTCAGCCTCACCGGCAGCCGGGGCTCACGGGTAAAGCGGCTGAAGGGCGTCAGGCTCGTCTTCAACGACACCGCCCCTGGAGCGATCATCGCGGCCAACATCCGCCTCTCGACCATCGACTCTCTGCAGGGGGCGGCAGCAACCCGACCGAGTGGTGCTGACCTGTCCAGGCTGACCCAGACGCGTCCGGAGCCTGCAAGCGTGATCACAGAAGGCAATACAGTGGTGAGCCTGCGCAAGGTGGCCGACGGTACGACCGAACTGGAACTTTCCAGCCAGGAAAGCTTCCCGGTCCGCAACGAACTGGCGGTGCTGCGCATCGGCAATCGCGAGTTCGCCCTCAGCCGCTACCCTGCCGGAGGCGACACCAACCGCCTCATCTTCTCGCTATCGGAGGCGGATTTTGCCCAGGTGAAGTCGGGCGACGAGGTCTACGTGCAATATGGCCGGGGAAATACGGCCGGCCAGCGCTGGAGCTTCGGTCCTCTGAATAAGGGTCTACTGCAGAGCCGCTAATCTCCAGATCGAAGTGCCACTTGCTGCGAAAAGCAAGTGGCACTTCGGCTGCAAAACAGTAGCCTCTGTCCCGACTCCTAGAGCCTATGCTCCACTATTGCAAAACGCTCTAACGCCCGAGGTCGATGAGCGAGTCCTGGCTGCTCGTGGTCAAGATGGAATCGTCGGGCCTGACTAGACCCGGTTGCAATCCCGGCACCTCGGCCGGGATTTTTAGTTCTGCGATTGCTGGTTTTTCCAGTAGGGCTTTGTCTTTGAGACTCATGTATTGCTGTACGCTCTTGCAGCTCAGTTTTTTAGCCCGCGCTTTTCTAAGACGCTTGGCACTTGCCGCAGGCCGTGGCTCGACGGCTGTCACCCCGTCACCCTGGAGGCCATAGATAGGTTGAGAGATGGGTTCTAGTGCCACTGGCCCCGTGCTTGAGCACAACACCTCGGGAACCAGCGAGGCAGGGGGTAAAGGCAGGTCAAAGGCGGGTGGTGCGGGCGGACCGTCTTCGGGTCGCTGTGCGCCCGTCTCCTCGGGTAAAGGCGGCTCAGGCTCCTCGAACACTTTTGCCGGTAGCCATCCTGAGGGTTGCGAGGCCAGTTGCCCCGGTGGCGGCAATAAAGACAGGTCAGATACCAGGCGCGGTGCGGCAAGCACCGGTCGCGTCGTGTCTATGGTCTGAGACGGGGATTGCTGCGGCAGCGGGCGAGTAAGGGGTGCTGGAGTGATGGTCGGTTGGGGTGCACGGGTTACAAGCACTCCCAGGAGGGCACCCACCGCAACCACGATACCTGCACCACCGAGGCGTAGCCGTAGTCCCACGGCCGGCCGGTTATTGATAGAAGGTCTCGACACTTTGCCGGTTGCCGACGAAGCGCCAGTGCCAGGGTTCATAGCTGACTTTCTGGGCGTTGTTGCGCGGGAAGGACATCTCGAACCCGAATTTGCCGGCGTTGTTGACGAGCCAGCGGAAAGCCGCCGTCCGCTCGAAGCTCAACTGAGTGTCGGTACCCGGCTGGCTGCCGTCGCCGAGGTCGATGGCGTAGCCGGTGTGGTGTTCGGAGTAGCCCGGTGGGGCATTGATCAGGGTTGCGGTGTCGACGGTGCGGGCTTTGCCGAGTTGTCGGGTGTAGATCTGTTCCTGGTAGGTCTCGCTGCGAAAGCCCGAAATTGCCGAGATTTCGATGCCCTCGGTGCGGGCAACCCGGACCAGGGCACGGTACTGGGGAGCGGCACCTCTATGCAGGTAAACCGGCTTGTCACCCCGGTAGGTATCGACCTCGATGAGATCGGCTCTCGATACTTCCCGGTAGCGGTTATGGCCTAAGAGCGATGCAGGTGCGGCACCCGGAGCACTGGTCATGGCTGCTCGCACCGGTTTCTCCGGCACCGATTTCTCGGACACCGATTTCTCTACACTGCTGGGAGGCCGGCCTTTTGGGACGGTAAAGAGCACCGCGCCGGTACAGAGGACACCCACCGCGAGCAAAATGAGCGGCAGGCGGATATTCCTGAGAGCCGGTGGCCGAACGTGGGCAACTATCGGTTCGCTACGGCGGATGACCGGGATGTCTTCAAAGTTATTCATAAGGCGGTCGCGCTGATTTGCAGGGCGGCGAGCAACTCGGCCGAGTGGGTCTCGGGCTTGACTTTTGTAAAGATATGGCTAATCTTACCCTCCTCGTCGATCACGAACGTACTGCGCCTGATCCCAACCGTCGTGCGGCCCATGAACTGCTTCTCGCCGTATACCCCATAAGCTTTAGCGACAGCAGCGTCAGTGTCGGCGATGAGCGGGAAAGGCAGGGCGTACCGGGTCGTAAATTTCTGGTGCGAACGGCTATCGTCGGTGCTCACCCCGAGGATGGCGACGTTCGCTGCGGCAAATTTTTCGTAGTCGTCGCGCAGGGCACAGGCTTCTTTGGTGCAGCCCGGCGTATTGTCTCTCGGATAGAAATAGAGCACGACCCGCTTGCCGCGCAGGCTCTCAAGAGACAACGGGTTGCCCGCCGTGTCGGGAGCGGCAAAAAGTGGTGCTGACTCTCCGACGGCCGGCGGGCGGTCACTCATTGCTTAGACCCCCATGCCGACGAGGATGTCGCTGGCGTGGGAGGCCGTATTGACGGAGGTAAAGACCTGGGCAATCTTGCCTGTCTCGTCGATGACGTAGGTAATGCGCTTGGCGTAGCCGCCGCCGTCGGCGTCATAGGCTTTGGCGAGCTTGCCGTCGGTGTCGGCGATCAGCGGGAAAGGCAGCGAGTACTTATTGGTAAACGCCTGGTGCGAGGATGCGTCGTCCATGCTCACGCCGTAGACGCCGATACCCTGGGCCTGGTAGGTTGCCCAGTTGTCGCGGAAGGAGCAGGCTTCTTTGGTACAGCCGGGGGTATCGTCTTTCGGATAGAAGTAGAGGACAAACTTTTGACCGGCCAGCGTTGCCAGGGAGACGGTGTTGCCGCTGGTGTCTTTCGCTGTGAAATCGGGAGCTTGAGCACCGACATTAAGGGCCATGAACGGATTCTCCTGCTTACTGGAGCGAAAATTCTCTCCCATGATATAGCCAGTGGCGAGTACGCTAATCTGGAATTCCGCATCGCCCTCGACTCTATGACCATCCGGTGGACGTTGAAGTGTCTCGACTTTCCGCTATACCTTCCCTCTGTGAGCCTGCCGGTTTTTCCGCCTGTACAGTTCTGGAAACACGGTCTAATCCTCTGCGCTCTGCTGCTGACGACCTGTTCCACTCCCGGATACATTGATACGGTTTTATTTATCGTCACCGAGGACAAGCCCCACGAACAGGTCACCTTCGAGCCTGTTGTGCAGGTCCAGGGTGGAAAATTGATCGCGCCCCAGGCTGACGAGGCTTTTATCAAGGCTTACCTGCAGGACCGCATCTACCCGCTCTACCGTCAGGGGCAGTTGGTCGGCCGGGTTGAGGCAACGGGTGTGGTGCCGATGGGTTGCTCGGCCCTGCAGAGCGGTGCCCGGTTGCAGGTGAGCGTCCCTCTCACCGATGCCGCTTACAGCGCTCAGGGCCTACGCTATCTGCTCGCCACCTCGGCCCTACTGGTCGATGCGCCCCTGAGCGGACCGGTGCTCACGAACCAGGAGCGGGACCTGCTGGTGCGCACGGCCCTGGAGCGGCTCAAGAGTCTCGGGCTTTCCCAGGCCGCCCTCAAGCGGGTCCAACTCTCCGATGCCGCCCGCGTCAACATTGCCCAAAGACCGACTTTAATCGGTACCATGAGTGCCCTTGCCGATTCGGTCAGTAACCCTGGGGCAACTGTTTTTGTAATCTTGCAGCAGGAGGGAGCGGCCTGGAAGCTCGTCTACTCAGCTCCGAAGCGCTTCACCGATATTTACGGTCAGGACTTTGCCGGTCAGTCCTTTCGGGATGCGGTGGACCTCGACCGCGACGGTACCCCGGAACTGATCCTTGAGCAGATGGGCAACGAGGTCTATCAATACGCAATCCTCAAGCGCCAGGACGGCGAGTGGCGCACCATCTATACCGGTGGGGGCGGTGGATGCTGAACTGGGGGCTCTACGGGGTCGGTGTGTTGCTCTCAGCAATACTGCTCGGGTGGCGGGTCTGGCGGCAGGGGACACCGGACGCCAACTGGCCCACGGTTGCCTGGAACAGCTTTTACCGACAGGATTCGGGCGGCGTCGTATTCGGCGGCTTACTGTTGTTGATGCTCTGCTGGTTGAGCGGCCTCGTCATCCGGCAAGCAATCGAGATGGGCTGGTTTGCTCCTGAAGAATCGATCATGCTCGACCGTCCGTTGCAGTTCTGGTACGGCCTGTCTCTTGGCATGATGGCTATCTTCGCTTTCACCAGCGTTGCCTACTGGTTGCAGCGCCAGCTCTAGAGAGCACGTCTACACGCGCAGGTCGCGGCGCTCGACTTCATCGACGGTTTGATTTTCCAGGTCCGCCCCGGTAATCTCCCCAGCCGTGTAGATCTGGCTCGGTTCATCCCCCAAAATTCCCTGGGGCCGGATGAGCATTACCAGGATCATTGCTCCGCCGAAGAGTACCAGCCGGTACTCGCTAAAGCCGCGCAGAGCTTCCGGTAGCACAATCAAGATCAAGGCTCCGAGGGCGACGCCTGGCACCGAGCCCATGCCACCGAGTACCACCATCGAGAGCACCATCACCGACTCGATGAGCGTGAAGCTATCGGGAGAAACGTAGGTGAGCTGGCTTGCGAACAGGACGCCGACCATCCCGGCGAGAGCGGCACCGCTTGCAAAGGCGAGCAATTTGAGTTTGACCGTGTCGATGCCCATGGCGGCAGCGGCGATTTCATCCTCGCGAATCGCCACCCAGGCCCGCCCGACCCGCGAGCGCTTCAGCCGCTGGGTCATCCAGTAGATGAGGGCGACGAAGGCGAGGGCGATGAAGTAGAGCTGTCCAGGTTGGTAAAGGGTGAGCCAGGTAAAACCCTGGGGGCCAAACCAGGGAATCACCGGTCCCGGTACGTTCGAGATGCCCGCCGGCCCCTTGGTGAGCCAGTTGAGGTTGTTGAGCGAGATGCGGATGATCTCGCCAAAGCCGAGGGTGACGATCGCCAGGTAATCGCCCCGCAACCGCAGGGTCGGTGCCCCGAGCAGCACCCCGAAAAAAGCGGCGAGCGCGGCACCGAGCGGCAGGGCAAACCAGAAATTCAGGCCATAAGCCGACCCGATAGCCAGGGTATAAGCGCCGACGGCAAAAAAGGCGATGTAGCCAAGGTCCAGGAGCCCGGCCATGCCGACCACGATGTTGAGGCCCATCGCCAGCACCATGTAGACGCCGACCGTGACCGCGATGTTGGCGAGGTAGCTGGGCTGAGGAGTCAACTGCAACACGACAGGAACGAGCAACCCCAGTCCAATCAGTCCATAGCGCCTGACCGGTAACGGCAACCCGGCAATCAGCTTCTTGATTTCGATACCCACACCTTTTGTGCCCTTGTGCAAAATTGGCAGGATCCTAGCATTCCACAGCGGTTGCCAGAAGTTCACCAGGTTCACCTCTTAATTTTCAACGGCGAGAGGCTTTTTTCTCTCCATCGGTAGTTGGAGTGCCGTCAAGGGCGCACTAGCCTGAATACACTTCTCCCCAGCAGGTATGAACGGGAACACCATCAGCGCATCGACCCGGCCCACAGTCTCCGTGCTGATGCCCACTTTCAACCAGGCCGCCTTTATCGGTCTTGCCCTTTCCAGTCTGGAGGCTCAGACTTTCACAGATTGGGAGCTGGTCATCGTCGATGACGGGGCGACTGACGACACTGCCCTCAAGGTGACTGCATTCCTGAATGACCCGCGCATCCGCTATTACCGCCTCGAAGAAAATCAGGGCCTGGGCTTTGCTTTGAACTACGCGCTCGAACAGGCGCAGGGGAAGGTGATCGCTTACTTACCTTCAGACGACCTCTACTACCCTGACCACATCAAAGCGCTGTTGAGTGCTCTCGAAGCGCATCCTGAGGCTGTGGCCGCCTATTCAGGGATGCGACACCACGGTAACCAGACGGCCCTGGGACCGATCGTAGACCACTCGCACTCGCCTGGGCGGGTGACTCACCCGCTGCAACTCGTCCAGGTGATGCACCGCGCCGTGCCGGTATACTGGCTCGAACGCACTGAACTGGTGACAGACGACCTCGACCGCATGTACTGGACGAAGCTCGCCTGTGGGGGTGCTTTCGTGCCCACCGGCCGGGTGAGCTGCGAGTGGGTGGACCATCCGGCCCAGCGCCACAAGATAATCCGGGAGACGGGCGGGGGCGGCATCAACCCCTACCGTTCGCGCTACCGGGTGAAAACGCCGCTCCGCTTTCAATCTTCCCAGGGCAACTACTTCGACGAACTGGAGCACTACCGGCGCTTCCGCGAACGCCCCGCTACTCCGCTAGCCCCGGACGGTCTCAAGGTGCTTCTGGTCGGCGAGCTTGCCTACAACCCGGAGCGAGTGCTCGCCATCGAAGAGCGTGGACACAAGCTCTACGGCCTGTGGACCGATGAACTCTCCTGGTTTAATAGCGTCGGTCCTTTGCCCTGCGGTCACGTTGAAGACCTGCCCCGCGACGACTGGCAGGCAGCTGTCGCCCGCATCAAGCCCGATGTCATCTACGCCCTGCTCAACTGGCAGACGGTACCCTTCGTCCACAAGGTGCTGAGTGCCGACCTGGGTGTGCCTTTTATCTGGCACTTCAAAGAAGGACCCTGGCTCTGCCGGGAAAGAGGCAGCTGGCCACAGCTTCTCGATTTGCACTGCCGTTCGGACGGCGTGGTCTATTCAAGCCCCGAACTGCGCGACTGGTTCACCGCGGTCGTACCCGGCTGCGTCCCGCTCGAGCGCACCCTTGTCCTCGATGGCGACCTGCCAAAGCAAGAATGGTTCACAGGTGAGCGTTCGCCCCTGCTCTCAGCAATCGATGGGCAGATTCACACCGTTGTCCCTGGTCGGCCTATCGGTTTCAGTCCCGAGATGATGGGTGAACTGGCGGCGGCCGGTGTGCACGTCCACTTCTACGGCGATGTCAACCATGGCAGTTGGCGGCCCTGGGTCGAAGAGAGTCGGCGCACCGCACCGGGCTATCTGCACCTGCACCCGAATGTGCCCCAGGCCGGCTGGCTACGTGAATTCTCCCAGTACGACGCCGGCTGGCTGCACCTGGTCAAAAGTGAAAATGCAGGCGATCTCCGGCAGGCTTTCTGGGATGACCTCAACTATCCCGCCCGCATCGCCACCCTGGCCGCAGCGGGCCTGCCTCTATTGCAGTACGACAACCGCGGTGCTGTGGTCGCCACCCAGAACCTCGCCCGCGAACTCGATATCGGCCTGTTTTTCAAGGACATGGCCGACCTCGGTACCCAGCTGCGCGACCGCGAACGGATGCACCAGCTGCGCGACAATGTCTGGCGACAGCGGCCACTCTTCACGTTTGATTTTCATGTCGATCGCCTGATTGGCTTCTTTCAGCAGGTCATTGCTCGGCGCGCCTCAGGCTCTGACGCTTGATTGCGCCTCAGCCCCCTTCTTCAACCACTTCGACGACGCCTGTGCGGCCATCGACCCTGAGGCATTGGCCGTCTTTAAAAAGGCTTGTCGCCCCGGCAACGTTCATCACGGCAGGTAGGCCATATTCGCGGGCGATGATCGCTCCATGAGAAAGGCGACCCCCAACTTCGGCAACGATCGCAACCGCCTGGGCGAGAAGCGGTGCCCAGCCGGCGTCGGTGTAGGGCACCACCAGGACCGTCTGTGCTTCGAGGCGGGTCACCTCGCTTGCCCGATGGACGACTCGCACCGTCCCGACCGCTACACCCCGGCTGGCACCGATGCCTTTGATCCGGCCTGCGCTAAAGTCTGGTGCAGGCTCGTCTACCTCAGGCATCTGCATCCCGTAGACCACTCGCGGTACCCGGCGGTTGCGCTGCTGTTCGTACTCGGCCTTGCGCACCCTGACCAGAGCCTGCGCATCGAATGCGGTCGGGTCTGAAACCAGGGCTTCAAGCTCACTCGCTTCGAGAAAGAAAATATCGCCCCGCTCTACGAGGGTGCCTGCGGTCAAGAGGTTGTCTTCTATGGCCACAAAAGTCCAGCGCAGGTGGGCAAGCAGGCGATCGTAGACCTCGGCGACGCGGGCACGCAGGCGGGCTCGAACGCGGCAGACGTCCGTGCGCAGGCGTTCGAGTCCTGGGCTCGGCTCGCTGTACTGAACAGGTGCCGTCGGTATCTGCGCCAGGGCGGCAAACAGGCCATAGACAGTCTCAGGATGTTCGCGCCAGGTCGGCACGGCGATATCGGTTCCCACCTCGCTCAAGTAGCCGTAGCGGGCAATGAACCGTTCGAGTTCCGCCCGAATTTGCCCGTCCCTGGGTGCGGTATCCAGCTCAGTCGATGCCCCGGCCTGAACAGGAGCATCGGCCCCGGCCCGCAGCGCGAGCGAGCGCAATTCGCGCACAGCCGCGACTTCAGCGGTCGCCTCGGTGTTCAGCCACTCCTCAGGCACCTGCAGGAGGGCGCGCCGGAGGGCAAGGCCGAGCGGAGCAAGAATATTGAAATAAGTGACTGTGCGAAGGGCCTCCCGGATGCGTTCGCTGCGGACCATTAACTGCCTGGGGTCTAGAACCACGGGTTCATCTAGCTCCTTGAGCAGCGCCGTCAACCGATGTGCCTCGCGGTCGAAGTCAGTCTGTAGCCGCAGGTCACGATTTACCAGACGCAAGAGCCCCGGCAGATTGCTGAGTACACTCATCAGCGGTGGACGCGAGAAGCGGCTCCCCCGGTAGAGAAAATCGAGGCTCTCGGTCGGTAGACCCATGCGCAGGAAGATATCGCCGAGCAAAGTGGCATTGAAGTATGCCCAGCCCGAGAGCAAGGTGGCCGTCTGGTTGAAGTCGATATCGTGCGCCCGCTTACCGAGCACAATCGTAAAAATCTCACCCCAGACACTGCAGGTGAGCGGACGGTTAATCGACCAGGTCAGAGGCCGGATTACCCCTGGAATGACCTCGCTTGCAATCGTGCGGGTCCAGACCGGCTGCAGGGTGGTGATGGGCCGTGCTTGCAATACCCAGAGCGCCTGACCGTCCCAGGTCCACTCGATGTCCTGGGGGCCGCCCAGGCAGGCTTCGACTTTGAGGGCAACGGCGTAGAGTTGGTTCAGCACTGTCCGGGGCAGGTCGCCCGTGCCGCCAATTGCCGCGTCGGCGCGGTCGATGGTGTAGCGCTCGGGTGTCACCTGCCCACCGACGACGAGGACGGCACTGCCTGCGAGCGCCTCGACGACCATCCGCTCACCGGCTTCGACCGGGTCGCGGGTAAAAAGCACCCCAGAATAAACACCCCGAATCTGGGGCTGGACCAGCACGGCCATCTTGCCCGGTCGGGTGCCACGTGATCCTCGATATTGTCTGGCCGCACCCGACTCGTAAGAAGCGCGTACGCCGGCAACTGCGTCTACGAACTGGCTTGAATCCTGGACATCGAGAACGCTCAAATATTGCCCGGCGGCCGAATCCGTGGCGCTGTCCTCACCAGTTGCAGAGGAACGCACCACCCACGGCTCAGCAGCACTCGGCTGCGCTACTTTGAGCAGTGCCTCGGGCGCTGTCTCAGGCCCCAGGACCCAGCCGGGCGGGACGCGCAAACCCGCCTGCAATAGCCGGCTGAGATTGGTCGCTTTGCTACCCGCTCGTGCTGCTTCGAGGCGACTCGCCAGGGTCAAGAGCTTCGACTCTTTGAGGGCCATGTCGTCTGGGATGCGCCAGAGGGTGTAGCCGAGCCAGCCCGAGAGCAAAGCGGCCGACCCGGCAACTGTGACTTTGCCGCTCAAAAAGTAAAAGACAACCGGCATGGCGAGTAGTGCCGCTGCCTGCCAGACCCTGTGACCGGGAGCAAATTTTACTCGCCGCAAAATAAACCAGACAGCCCCGCCGCAGAGTGCCGTGAGGCCCGCCGCCACTGGCGAATAGACGAGTACACCCCAAAATGCGCTCGTCACCCCCGCTGCCCGCCCGAGCCAGAAGCGACCCGCGACTAAAGCTCCTAGTCCCAGTAGCGGCAATTCCGGTCCCGCCTCGACGCTACGGGCGGCAATGACGACTGCAACGCCGCGCAGCGCTTCAAGGCAGGCTGCAAGAATGCCGACCCGGCGACCGCCGTGCAAAAAGGCAGCAGCGACACTGGCATTGCCGGTGCCGAGGTTCTGGAGCGATTTACCGGTCATCAGCCGAAAAAGCCAGCCGGTGAGCGGTAGACCGCCAAGCAAAAATGAGGCCGTTAAAACCAGCAGCGCTACTTGTTGCATGCAGACCTGCGACGCCAGCACTTATCAGCCTAGCTGTTCGCGTATGGGTCGCAGTGCTCTGAGCGGGCTAATTCAGTGAATGACCCACTGGGCATCTGAGACCAGGCAGATACCGCCGAAGCGCTTCAGCAAGGGCCGCACCCCATCGATAACCGGCTGCACCTGGTCTTCGTTGCAGGCAACCAGTACGTAGACGTTGGTGAGCACGTCGGTGAGGTCACCGCCGTCGCGCAGACCATGCCCGCCGCGGCCGAGGACGTCTTTAATCACCGTGTAGCCTTTCAGCTGTGACTGTTCGAGTATTTCGACGAGGCGATTGAGTTCAACCGAATCGACGACGATTTCGATGCGTTTGACTGGTTTCATGGCACTACACCCCAATGATGCGAATGAGCTGCAAGTAGAGAGGAATTCCGAAGATGATATTGAACGGAAAAGTAATCGCGAGAGCCATCGAGACATAAAGACTCGGGTTCGCCTCAGGTACACTCAGCCGCATCGCGGCGGGCACGGCGATGTAAGAAGCACTCGCACACAGCACCGCAAAGAGCAGGGCGTTTCCCTCACCCATCCCGATCAGCTTGGCGATCAGAATGGCGATCACCGCGTTGACGAGCGGGGCGAGAATGCCGAAGCCGATTAAAAAGGGTCCCGTCTTAGTCAGGTCTTTGATGCGGCGGGCAGCAAGCAAGCCCATGTCGAGCAGAAAGAATGTCAGCACCCCGTAGAAGATGCCCTGGGTGAAGGGCTGCAGGGACTTTTCCGCTGAATCTGATGCTACCAAGCCAATCAGTAGACTGCCCACCAGCAACACGACCGAACCGTTGAGGAAAGCTTCACGCAACACCTCGGGCCAGTCGATGCCCTTTTCCTGCTTGTTGGCATAGAGGCGCACAAGCAGCACCCCGGCGACGATGGCGGGCGATTCCATCAGGGCGAGGGCAGCCACCATGTAGCCGTCGTAAGGAACAGCCAGTTGTTGCAGCAAAGAAGTGGCGGTGACGAAGGTGACGGCACTCACCGAGCCATAGGAAGCGGCGATGGCAGCGGCGTTGTAGACGTCGAGTTTGATGCGCAGGATAAAAAAGCTCGCCACCGGTACGGCGATGGCGGCGGTAATGGCCGCGATGAAAGTCAGCAGGACCTGGGTGTTGAAACCGCCGTGGTGCAGTTCCATGCCGCCTTTGAAGCCGATTACCAGCAACAGGTAGAGCGAAAAGAGCTTGGGTAGGGGCTGGGGGATTTCGAGGTCGGATTTCAGCAATACGGCGGCGACCCCCAGGAAGAAGAACAAGACTGGGGGATTAAGAGCGTTCGAGAGGATGGTATCGATATCCATGCAGTGCGTCTCCAAGAGGAAGCGGCCCCCGGATCAACAACTGACTGGGGGTGAGGTGAGGTGAGGGGTGCTAAGAAGTGGCTCTTAGAGGATACACGCGAGCCAGGTTCGAGAGCATCTGAGAACTGGTACGCTCGGCTATTTGCTGCCCTTCGCTAAACAGGTAGTCGAGGAAAGTGCGGGCGATCACCGAGAGGGATTTGCCTTTCGGGTAGACCACGTTCCAGTGGCGCTCCAGCGGAAAACCCTCGACATCGAGAATTGCAAGCTGGCTTGCAGCACCTTCGAGGGCGAGGCAGTGTTGCGAGAGGACCGAAATGCCCAGTCCGCCCACGACGGCATGCTTGATCGCTTCGCTGCTGCCGATTTCCATCTTCACCGTCAAAGGCACGCCGTGGCTCTCGAAAAAGCGCTGGACGACCAGCCGTGTGCCCGAACCAACCTCGCGGAGCAAAAACGGTTCGCGGGTGAGGTGCGCGAGTGGGATGTTGCGCTTGAGGGCAAGCGGATGGTCGTGGGGGGCGAGCACCACCAATGCGTCTTTGAGAAATGGCCGTGCCTCCACTGCGGGGAAGTCCGGCGGGTGAGCAAGGATATAGAGGTCATCGTCGTTTTGAGTAAGCCGCTCGAGCACCTGAGCGCGGTTTATCACCTTCAACGAAACCTCGATTTGCGGGTAGCGCTGGCAAAAAGGCCCGAGTAGACGGGGAGCGAAGTACTTGGCAGTGGTGACGACCGCCAGTTTCAGGCAGCCTTTCTTGAGGCCCTGCATGTCGGCGATGCTCATCTCGAAGTGGGACAACCGTCCGAAGATCGTCTCACAGGTGTCGAGCAACTCATACCCGGCGGTGGTCAGGTAGAGCCGTTTGCCGATTTGCTCGAAAAGCGGCATCCCCACAACCTTGGTGAGCTGCTTGATCTGCATCGAGACCGTCGGCTGGGCCAAAAACATCTCTTCAGCCGCACGGGTATAGCTCAGGTGCTTTGCTACCGCCCGAAACAATTGCAACTGGTGCAGCGTAATGTTTTCCATGATCAAAACCGCTCCCGCAGCAACGCCTCAATGTACCAGACAACCCCAGCAGTGCGGATGCCTTGCGCCTGTCGGGCCGCCGACTCCCTGGCTGCCTGTTAAAAGCAGCAAAATCGCCCCGGCTACCGTTCATACCCTGCACATTAACAGCTGTCGCCATCAACAAATACTGATTGTCTCTATGGCGGACATAGCTATTTATCTATTCATAAGCTGCGGTCTGTGTCAAGGATAGGCAAGTTTAGCAGGGCGGCGGTTCGACAAAATATAAGTTTTACTGATGTCTTTTATATGGAATGATAGGGTGCGCATATTCAAGGCCGATGGTAACCTGATGGACGAAGCAACCTGAACGACTGCACCAGAGATTTAGAAGGGGCCACCGGTCCATTCCTCTCTAGAGCAAAGACCAATTTTTCATACCACCGACCAGGGAAATTCCGGCCGCAAACGAGCGGACGGCTGATTTTGCAGTGCACAAGGAGGATAACGTGGTTTACACGATGAGCAAGCCGAAGACTGGTTACCAGGCCGGGGTCAAGGACTATCGCCTGACCTACTACACACCCGATTACGTTCCCCGGGACACCGATATCCTGGCGGCTTTTCGCGTCACGCCCCAGCCTGGGGTACCGGCGGAAGAAGCAGCAGCGGCAGTCGCAGCCGAATCGAGCACCGGCACCTGGACAACAGTCTGGACCGACAACCTCACCGACCTCGATCGCTATAAGGGTCGCTGCTACGACATCGAGCCCATCCCGGGTGCTACTGACGGCCAGTTCATCGCCTATATCGCCTACCCGCTCGACTTGTTTGAGGAAGGTTCGATTACCAACCTGCTCACCTCGCTCGTCGGCAACGTCTTCGGCTTCAAAGCCCTGACAGCACTGCGCCTTGAAGATATCCGCTTCCCGATTGCCCTGGTCAAGACCTATCCCGGTCCTCCCCACGGCATCGTCGTCGAGCGCGACAAAATCAACAAATACGGCCGTCCGCTCCTGGGCTGCACGATCAAGCCCAAGCTCGGTCTTTCGGCCAAGAACTACGGCCGCGCCGTCTACGAGTGCCTGCGCGGCGGCCTCGACTTCACCAAAGACGACGAGAACATCAACTCTCAGCCCTTCATGCGCTGGCGCGACCGCTTCCTCTTCGTCCAGGACGCCATCAATAAGTCCCAGGCCGAGACCGGCGAAATCAAGGGCCACTACCTGAACGTCACCGCCGGTACCTGCGAAGAAATGATCGAGCGCGCCGAATACGCCAAAGAAATCGGCTCGCCCATCATCATGCACGACTACCTGACAGGCGGCTTCACCGCCAACACCACCCTCTCCAAGTGGTGCCGCCGCAACGGCATGCTGTTGCACATTCACCGGGCGATGCACGCCGTCATCGACCGCCAGCGCAACCACGGCATCCACTTCCGGGTGCTCGCCAAGTGCCTGCGCCTTTCTGGGGGCGACCACATCCACACCGGCACCGTCGTCGGTAAGCTCGAAGGCGACCGCGCCTCGACCCTGGGCTTCGTCGATCTGCTGCGCGAAGACCATGTCGAGCGCGACCCCGCCCGCGGCATCTACTTCACCCAGGACTACGCCTCGATGGGCGGCGTGATGGCGGTCGCCTCAGGCGGCATCCACGTCTGGCACATGCCCGCCCTGGTCGACATCTTCGGTGACGACTCGGTGCTGCAGTTCGGTGGCGGCACTCTAGGTCACCCCTGGGGTAACGCTCCTGGTGCGACCGCCAACCGCGTCGCCCTCGAAGCCTGCGTCGAAGCGCGCAACGCCGGCCGCGACCTCAAGCGCGAAGGCGGCGACGTCATTCGCGAAGCCTGCCGCTGGAGCCCGGAACTGGCTGTTGCCTGCGAACTGTGGAAAGAAATCAAGTTTGAATACGAGACCGTCGACAAGCTCTAGACACTCCCGTCCCGGTCCGTCCAGCACAACCTACGAGGTATTGTCACCATGCAAACTCTGCCAAAGCGCCGTTACTACGAGACTCTGTCGTACCTGCCGCCCCTGTCGGACACGCAGATCGCTACCCAGATCCAGTACATGCTCACCCAGGGCTTCATCCCGGCGGTCGAATTTAACGAGACCAGCGAACCGACTGCCGTCTACTGGACGATGTGGAAGCTGCCGCTTTTCTCGGCAAGCTCTGCTCAAGAAGTCGTCCAGGAAGTGCGCGCCTGCCGCGAAGCCAATCCCCGGTGCTTCGTGCGGGTCATCGGCTTCGACAACATCCGCCAGTGCCAGTCGATGATGTTCATCGTCCACCGTCCCAACTGACCGAGGCTGCCATGAACGCCACCAGCAACGAGCAACTTGCGCTCCTCGCCCGCAAAAGCGGCACCTGGCTCGAATGGGCCGAAGCCTGCCGCCAACTGCGTAAAGACGGCACCCCCCCGCAGGCGCTTTTCGAGACCACCGGTTTCGAGGTGCAACTGCAGGAACGCCTGCTTGCCTCCTTCCAGGTCTATCTGAGCCTGGTGGAAGGCGGGGCCGACGAAAAGCTGCTCGTGGACATCAAGCAACTGGGCGTGCAGCCCTTGTACGAGCTGCGCCTCCTCAACCGGGAGGAGCGCCGTGCCGCTGCCCAGCTGGTGGCTGAAAGGCGATGGTCCGCCACCCAGACCCGTGAACTGGTGCGGGCGGTGCGCGAATTTTTCCGGAGGGCTTCGCCGCCCGAAGCTTTCGAGCGCACCGCCGCCGACGCCCTGGCCTATCGCTGCTGGCGCCTTGCTAGAGAAGCGTCAAGCCAGGTCGAGCGCATCACCCTCGCCTCCCAGGGTCTCGCCACAGCGCCGAGCGAAACAGCCCGCCGCGCCCTTGAAGCGCTCCTCGTCCAGTCGGTTCGGTCCGGGCGCTCCCTCCCCCGGCTGCCCCTCTTTGTCCCTGACTCTGAGGAAGCAGCCCCCCGGGCAGTGAGCGTGCTCGCAGCCCCGCTTGCGACTGCCGACTTCGAGGCAGTGGTTGCGGTGCGTCCGAGCGGACCCTTCGGCATCGTGGATCCGGTGGCGACCCCGTTGGCGCTCCTACCCGGCTGGCCCGCTGTCAGCCTGGCTGAAGATCCGGTGGCCGTCGCCCTCGACGCCCAGGAGCTACCGGGCTTCGAGATCGGGACAGGGCAGGTGTTGCTTCTGGTTGACCGTGCCGCCCGCTCCTGGGAAGAACCCGCCTGCTACGCCGTAAATCGCGAAGGCCAGGTGTATTTCGACTGGCTTGCTGCCCCTGATGAGGCAGTGCTCCTGGGTCGCGTGATCCTGGCGCTCAAGCCGGCGGTCGGCATCGTCAGGGTTGAGCCCGAGGATCCCTGGGATCTCGACGAATAGCGGCGCTTAACGTCTGATTTCACATTTAGTACGGGTGCCTGGAGCACCAAGGAGCAAGGTTCATGCCTATCGCAGTTGGGATGATCGAAACCCTCGGCTTCCCATGCGTGGTCGAGGCGGCAGACGCGATGGTCAAGGCCGCCCGCGTCACCCTCGTCGGCTACGAAAAAATCAGTTCCGGTCGCGTCACTGTGATCGTCCGCGGCAACGTCTCCGAGGTCCAGGCTTCGGTTGCAGCCGGCATCGAGGCTATCAAGCGCGTCAGTGGCGGTCAGCTGTTGTCCCACCACATTATTGCCCGTCCCCACGAGAACCTCGAATTCGTCCTGCCCATCCAGTACACCGAGGACGTCGAGCAGTTCAGATAATCCACCAGTCCAGGGCACTCACACACCACTTACAGGAGAGATCAAAATGGCAGTTGCAGTTGGCATGATTGAGACCAAAGGCTTCCCGTGCGTAGTCGAAGCAGCGGACGCGATGGTCAAGGCCGCCCGCGTCACCCTCGTCGGCTACGAAAAAATCGGTTCCGGTCGCGTCACTGTGATCGTCCGCGGCGACGTCTCCGAGGTCCAGGCTTCAGTTTCAGCCGGTATCGAATCGATCAAGCGCGTCAACGGCGGCGAGTTGCTCTCGACCCACATCATTGCCCGTCCCCACGAGAACCTCGAATTTGTCCTGCCCATCCGCTACACCGACGAAGTCGAGCAGTTCAGATCTATGTAACTGACGATCCGCTCATATACCACCTCAAGGAGATACCGAAATGGCAGTTGCAGTTGGCATGATTGAAACCCTCGGCTTCCCGTGTGTAGTTGAAGCGGCGGACGCGATGGTCAAGGCCGCCCGCGTCACCCTCGTCGGCTACGAAAAAATCAGTTCCGGTCGCGTCACTGTGATCGTCCGCGGCGACGTCTCCGAGGTCCAGGCTTCGGTTGCAGCCGGCATCGAGGCCATCAGGCGCGTCAGTGGCGGTCAGCTGTTGTCCCACCACATCATCGCCCGTCCCCACGAGAACCTCGAATTCGTCCTGCCCATCCGCTACACCGAGGATGTCGAGCAGTTCCGGGAGAGCGTTACCAGCGTCCGTCCCTCCTACGGCAGATCCTGATGCAGGTTGCCCGCGTCCGTGGCACCGTCGTCAGTACCCAGAAGGAACCGAGCCTGCACGGGGTCAAGTTCCTTCTCGTTGAACTCATCGACGCAGCCGGTCAGCCCTTGTCCAAATACGAGGTTGCTGCGGACGGCGTCGGTGCAGGAGTCGATGAGTGGGTACTGGTCAGCTCCGGTAGCGCTGCGCGTCAGCCGTCCGGTAGCGAGACCCGTCCCCTCGACGCGGTTGTCGTCGCCATCATCGATACGATCAGCATTGATGGCAAGCGGCTCTACACCAAAGAGTGAATCCTAGACCTACTGCAGACTGGAGGAAGTTATGTCCACCCGCAGCTTGGCCGCGCCACCGACCCCGTGGTCGCAGCACCTGGCGGAGCCGAAGATTGATCCATCCGCTTTTATTCATGGCAGTGCCGAGATCATCGGCGATGTGCGCGTGGGCGCCAACGTCCACGTCGCCCCCGGCGTCGCCATTCGCGCCGACGAGGGTAGTCCTTTCCACATCGGCACCAACAGCAACATCCAGGATGGGGCTGTCATCCATGGCCTGGAGCAGGGCCGCATCGACGGCGACGACGGCCAGCGCTACTCGGTGTGGATAGGCTCCAACGCCTCGATTACTCACATGGCCCTCATCCATGGCCCCGCCTACGTCGGCGATGGGGCCTTCATCGGTTTTCGCTCGACCGTCTTCAACGCCACGATCGGTAAGGGCGCGGTGGTGATGATGCACGTGCTCATCCAGGATGTCGAGATTCCCCCCGGCAAGTACGTGCCGGCGGGCAGCATCATCACCAGCCAGCAGCAGGCCGACCGACTCAGCGACGTGCAGGAGGCGGACACGCACTTCTCGAAGCATGTCTGCGGTATCAACGATGCCCTGCGCGCCGGTTACCAGTGCGCGATGGATGACGCCTGCATCATCTCGCTGCGGGGCAAAGCCGGTGAGACTTTGACCATGACCAGCAACGGCGGGGGCAGAGGAAGTAACGGCCACAGCCATTCGAGCAGCCGTCTGGTCCCCGAAGTCCAGCAGCAGGTGCGCCAGATGCTCGCCCAGGGCCTGCGCATCGGCACCGAGCACGCCGACGTCCGCCGCTTCAAGGCCAACGCCTGGCAGGGCGGCCCGCAACTGACGGGCTCGGATGACCAGGTGCTCACTGCTCTCGAAAGCGTCCTGAGTGAGTCTGCCGGGAACTACGTGCGGCTCGTCGGCACCGACCCAAAAGCTAAGCGGCGCGTGAGTGAACTGGTGGTTCAGCGTCCGGGCAAGGCTTCTCTATCCACGACGGCTACCGTCAGCACCTCCCGGCCTGACCAGTCCTACCAGGCAGCTCCGGCTTCCGGTCATTCGAGCAGTCGTCTGGCTCCCGAAGTCCAGCAGCAGGTGCGCCAGATGCTTGCCCAGGGTCTGCGCATCGGCACCGAGCACGCCGACGTCCGCCGTTTCAAGGCCAACGCCTGGACCAGTTGTGCGCCCATCAAGTCCCAGCGCGAATCTGAGGTCTTCTCGGAACTCGAAGGCTGCCTTACTGAGCACCAGGGCGAGTACGTCCGCCTGATGGGCATCGACGATAAAGCCAAGCGGCGCGTGAGTGAACTGGTTATTCAGCGTCCGGGCAAGGCTTCTCTATCCACGACGGCTACCGTCAGCACATCCCGCTCCGACCAGTCCTACCAGGCGGCTCCGGCTTCCGGTCATTCGAGCAGTCGTCTGGCTCCCGAAGTCCAGCAGCAGGTGCGCCAGATGCTCGCCCAGGGCCTGCGCATCGGCACCGAGCATGCCGACGTCCGTCGCTTCAAGGCCAACGCCTGGCAGGGCGGCCCGCAACTGACGGGCGGCTCGGATGACCAGGTGCTCACTGCCCTCGAAGGTGTCCTGAGTGAGTCTGCTGGAAACTACGTGCGGCTCGTCGGTACTGACCCCAAAGCCAAGAAGCGCGTCAGTGAACTGGTGGTTCAGCGTCCGGGTAAAGCTTCTCTATCCACGACGGCTACTGGCAGCACCTCCCGGTCTGACCAGTCCTACCAGGCGGCTCCGGCTTCCGGTCATTCGAGCAGTCGTCTGGCCCCCGAAGTTCAGCAGCAGGTGCGCCAGATGCTCGCCCAGGGTCTGCGCATCGGCACCGAGCAGGCCGATGTCCGCCGCTTCAAGGCCAATGCCTGGCAGAACGGCCTGCAACTGACGGGCTCGGATAACGAAGTGCTTACTGCTCTCGAAGGTGTCCTGAGTGCGTCCGCCGGAAACTACGTGCGGCTCGTCGGCACCGACCCGAAAGCTAAGCGGCGCGTCAGTGAGCAAATCATCCAGCGCCCCTAGGAGATCGACATGGCTCTCCCGCCACTTCATAGTTCCTCCCGATTGGGAGTTTGCACCTGTGGCGACGTGGTTCTCCAGCAGGGCATAGCGCTTGCCCCCGGGGTAGTTCTGGTGGCCGATCCTGGCAGTTTACTCGTCATCGAGACGGGGGTCTGTATCGGCAAGGAGGCCGTCCTGCACGCCACGGGCGGTGAGTTGCGCATCGAGGCGGGGACCATCCTGGGAGCGGGTGTTCTCGTGGTCGGCAAAGGTAAGATTGGCCCTCGGGCCACAGTCGGTACCTGCGCCACACTGCTGGAGCCGGCAGTGGCCGAGGGGTCGGTCATCGCTCCGGGGGAGATAGTAGGTGGCTTCGGTGAGCCGCAACCTGTCGCCCTCGCCCCTGCGGCAGTCGTGAGCGGTGGCTTGCCGCTACCTACCCTCCCTGCCCCTCTGGAAGTCGTAAGCGTTAGCTCGCCACCACTTCCACTCGCTTCCGGGCCGCCGATCCAGTTGCTGGGTCTGACGGCGCCTGTAGCCGCACCACTACCTGCTCCCTCCGCTCTGCCTGTGGGAGTTGCAGGCGGTAGTTCGCCGCTCCTCCCACTTGCTTCCGGACCACCGATCCAGGACCTACCGGGTCCGCTAGCGCACACAATCGCACTGCCCAAGGATTTGCCGGAACCTGAAGTGCAGGTGGCCACGCCACCTCAGGACTTGCCGGGTCCGATGGTGCACGTAGTCACAGGGCCGGCCCATTCCAATGGAGCGGAGGGGTCGCCTATCGCTACAGGGAAAACAGGTAGCGGTGGCTTACCGCCGCCTACTCTCCTTGCTCTGCCTGTGGAAGTCTCAGTCGGTGGTTCGCCACCCCTCCCACTTGCTTCAGGACCACCAATCCAGGGCCTGCCGGGTCCGCTAGCGCACGCAATCGCACTGCCCAAGGATTTGCCGGAGCCTGAAGTGCAGGTGGTCACGCCACCCCAGGACTCACCGGAGCCTGAAGTACAGGTAGTCACGCCACCCCAGGACTTGCCGGAGCCTGAAGTGCAGGTGGCCACGCCACCCCAGGACTCGCCGGGGCCAACAGCGCACGTAGTCACAGGGATGGCCCACTTCGCTCGGTTAAAAGTGTTATTGATGGGCAACAATGGAAGGTAGCCCAGTGCACTTTTTGCTTACCGTCGTCTACCAGTGGATGCCAAGCCCATGCAAAGCCTCTTCGAGCCCGGCCCTTCCTACGTAGACAGCTCCCTTGGCCTGGTTGCGACCCGCAGCTACCCGGCGGTGATTGGGGTAGCCGACATGATGAGCAAGTCGAGCGGCGTGCGTCTGGTGGGCTACGAAAAAACTGGTAGCGGCTACTGTACTGCGGTTGTCCGGGGCTCCCTCGCGGACGTGCGCATCGCGGTGGATGTCGGCAAGCGAACCGCCGAAGAATTTGGACAACTGGTGAGCTGGTCGATGTTGCCCCGTCCGCTTCCCCAACTAGACGCCGTGCTCCCGATCGGCCACAAGCTGGCCGTCGCAGTCGGTTCCAGTGGCGGGCGCTACCGCAACCTGGCAGTCGGCCTGATCGAAACGATGGGCTTCCCGGTGCTGGTCGCGGTATGCGACGGGATGCTCAAGGCCGCCAACGTTACCCTGACCGGCTACGAACGCACCGGCGGCGGCTTGTGCACCGCAATCATCCGGGGCAAAGTCGCGGACGTGGTCGCGGCGATCGAAGTCGGCATATCCATCGCCGAGAGCATGGGCGGCCTGCAGGCGGTCATGGTAATCCCCCAGGCCCTCGAAGACCTCGAAGCGACGCTTCCTCTGGCTGCCGCCCTTGCCGAGCAGCAGATGCCCCTCGTACTGCCCGTCCCCAGGCGCGAACTCGAGCCCGTGGTCATCGAGCAGCCTCTGCCGTCGCGCCGCAGTCTTGAATTGCCCGGTTGAACCTCACCGCCGGGGTACAAGTATTGCCCGGTAAGATGAAAACAACCGATTCACAAGTTCGATGAAATTTCTTGTCGCCATCGATGGCTCTACAGCCAGTCAGCACGCCCTCGAAAAAGCGCTCAGCCTGGCAAAACCGAGCGGGGCCGATCTGGTGCTGCTGAACGTCGCCGAGCATCCGAGCAGTGCCTACTGGCCGGGAGTACTGCCGACCGGCGAACCGCTGCCGTTTCAAAATATCCCGGTTGCCGAACTGGAAGAATCAGTCCGCGCCGTCGCCGAAGCGACCCTCAACGAGGCCCGCGAGTACTGCAAGGCCGCTGGGGTCTCCTGCGAAGCCCGCCTTGAATTCGGATCGCCGCGGGACACAATCTGCGATGTGGCCGAGACCGAACGGCCCGACATCCTGATTATCGGTTCGCGTGGACTGGGCAATATGCAGCGCTTAATGCTCGGCAGCGTCAGCGACTACGTCATCCACCACGCACCTTGCCCTGTCCTGGTCGTCCGCTGATTGCCGCAAAAAAATGAGACACCAGACTTACCGGTGCCTCGATAGATAAAGCGGTAGTAAGTCCGGACTATTCTTTCGGTTCGGTGATGCGCTGGAACAGGTAGCCGGTGCCGCGTGCGGTCAAGATTAGCTCCGGGTTGGAGGGATCGTCTTCGAGCTTGGAGCGCAGGCGGGAGATGTGCACGTCCACGACGCGGGTATCGACGTGGCGTTCGGGAGTGTAGCCCCAGACTTCCTGGAGAATTTCAGAGCGCGAGAAGGGTTCGCCCGAGCGGCTGACTACCAGTTCGAGCAGCGAGAACTCCATGCCGGTCAGGCGGATGCGCTCACTGCGCTTGTAGACCTGGCGCTTGTTGGTGTCAATTTTGATATCGCCGACGTGAATGACCCCAGAACTGGGAATGCCGCTGCTGGTAGTACGGTCGGCCCGCCGGAGTACAGAGCGGATGCGCGCCTCAAGCTCTTTGGGCGAAAAAGGCTTGACGACGTAATCGTCGGCTCCCAGTTCAAGGCCGGTGATGCGGTCGGCGACGTCGCCGAGGGCGGTGAGCATGATGATCGGCACGTCCGAATCTTTGCGCAGTTCCTGGCAGACGCCGTAGCCGTCGAGCTTGGGCATCATCACATCGAGCACTACCAGGTCCGGATGTTCGCGATTGAAGACTTCGAGCGCTTCTTCACCGTCGGCGGCAGTCACAACGTCGTAGCCAATCATCGACAGGCGCGTCTCCAGGATGCGCCGGATGCTGGCCTCGTCGTCGACGACAAGAATCTTCTCTTTGCGATTATCCACGACGCCCACCGCCTATCTATAACTTTTAATGACTTTTGTTTAGTCTATCAGATTGATGTAAACTCCTTTTTGACCTTTTGTTTCTTTTAACACTACTTTGTTCGCAAGCTTTCATTCTTTCGGTCCGGGGCGTGTCGATGCGTAACGTGATCCCCGTTTTGCAAAGAACTGTAAAGCTTGTCACTCCAGGGCAGCTTTTAAGCTAGCTAACCTGTGATCCCCGTCTGGCTTACTGCTCGTTTGGTCCAGCTTTTTTGGCGCTTGTTTGTTTGTTTTGTTTAGATGGTTGTGTGTAGGAATGTCCACATTTGGCGCATACCCTTTTTGATACGTCTGGAGACGGTCATGGGCGAGATGCCCATACGGTTGGCGGTCTCGGTCTGGGTGAGGTCCTGGAAGAAGACCGATTCGATAATGTCGCGGGTGGTCACTTCCAGCTGGCTGAGCGCCTGTTGGATGCGCTGGCGGTCTTCTTCCACCAGGCAAAAGCTCTGATAGGGCTGATCAGGCAGGATTTCGGCGAGCGAGGCGCTCTCTTCTGAAGAGCCGACCGGCGCATCGAGGCTGAGGGGCATGCGGTTGGAGCGGGCAAGGCGGACCTGCTGCCATTCTTCTGTCGAGATTTCCAGTGCTTGAGCGACATCGGTGTCGGAGGGTGTGCGGCCCTGGGCCTGGCTGAGGGTCTGGCTGACCTGGCGGCCTTTGCGGTCGAGTTCGAGCCAGCGGCGGGGCACGCGCACAGTCGAGCCCCGGTCGCGCAGGTAGTGCTGCATCTCGCCGCGAATATAGGGAATGGCAAAAGAACTGAACGAATGGCCGCGAGTGCTGTCGAAGCGCTCGATAGCGCGAATCAGACCAATCGCACCGACTTGAACGAGGTCTTCGTAAGGCTCGCTGCAAGTATGTCCAACCTGGTGAGCAATTTTATGAACGAGTCCCATGTTAGTGCGCACCAGAACGTTGCGCTTTTCGGTCGTCGGCTTGACGCAGTACGCTTTGAGCAATTCCAGGGTGGTCTCGGCAACGGTCGGTGCGGACATGGCGGTTTCCTGTATTGTCAGTGCACTTCGCGCTCTTGCGAAGGCCTCTATATCTGTATACTATCGACGCCCCTACCTCGACTATCAATTTTCGATGAAGTTTTGACTTGAGGCACAATACGTAGAAGTGCCAGACAGTCATTCCACGGATAATGACGATGAAGCAGATACAAACTGGGTGCTGATTCGGTGAATTTACGGACAGTTTTCGCCAGACGGTTCTCGCCTGACCCAGGTGGGTATGCTTGCGGTGAATACCTGTATTCGTCTTTGTTCGAGTCATCTAGAGGAAGCGCAAACCTATGACCATGAGCTCAGGCATGTCGTCCCGCCGCGCGCTGGTCGCCCGCCGCACCCTTTTTCCTTTTGGCGAACGCCTGGTCAAAGTCGGCCTGGTCAGTGAGGCGCAGCTGCAGCAGGCCCTCGATGAAAATAGACGGACCGGGCGCTCTCTAGTTGACATCTTGAGCCAGATGACCCAGGGCAAAGTCGCCCCTGAGGTGCTCAAACAATTCAAATCCCAGCAGCTTTTCGAGCTGAAGATTCTTTTTGGGGTGCAGTCCTTCGACCCCGACCAGAGCGTGGTAGACCCGGTGGTCGTCGCCCGCCTCATCGACGATTTGATCCCGCTGGAAGTCTGCACGCGCTATCAGCTGGTGCCGGTCCGGCAGGATGACGGCTCCACCGTCGTCGCCATGGTAGACCCCGAAGACCTCGAAGCACTCGACGACCTCAACCGCCGCCTGCGCTCGCGCGGGCTGGTGCTTCAGCGCATCGTGATCACCCCGGAAGACTATCAGCGCCTGCTCTCGGGCTATCTCGACACCCAGGTCAACACCAACTCCCCGGTCTCTGAAGAAGCCTTCGGCCAGGAAATCGATGAATTCATCGATTCACTCGAAGAAATCACCGAGTCAGGCGACGAACTCGACCTCAGCCAACTTTCCCAGGCTGCTGAGGACGCCCCGATCGTCAAGCTTTCCAACAAAATTCTCGTGCGCGCCATCGAGCAGGGTGCCTCCGACATCCACATCGAACCCCAGGAAGAATTTTTGCGCATCCGTTTTCGCAAAGACGGCGTCCTGCGCGAATCTTTCGACCATCTACCCAAGCAAATTATCCCGGCGCTCGTCTCGCGCTTCAAGATCATGTCGGAACTGGATATCTCCGAACGGCGTCAACCGCAAGATGGCCGGATTCGACGCCAGTATGAAGGCCGCGCTATCGACTTTCGAGTCAGCACGCTACCGAGCCGTTACGGCGAGAAGATCGTCATGCGATTGCTGGATAACTCCTCCACCAAGCTCGGCCTTGACCAGCTGATTACCGACAAGCACACGCTCGACACCGTGCGCGAAATGGTCAACCGGCCCTACGGCCTGATTCTTGTCACCGGCCCCACTGGCTCCGGTAAGACGACCACCCTCTACTCGGCCCTCGCCGAGCGCAACGAGCCGGGCATCAACATCACCACCGCCGAGGACCCGATCGAGTACACCCTCCCCGGCATCACCCAGGTCCAGGTCATCCGCGAAAAGGGCATGGATTTTGCGCGTATTTTGCGCGCCTTCTTGCGCCAGGACCCGGACATTATGCTGGTCGGTGAAACCCGCGACCTGGAGACGGCGAAGACCGCCGTCGAAGCGGCACTCACCGGTCACCTGGTGCTGACTACCCTGCACACCAACGACGCGGCCGGGGCGATTGCCCGCCTGAGTGAGATGGGCGTCGAACCCTTCATGATCTCAAGCTCGCTCATTGGGATCGCCGCCCAGCGGCTGATGCGCAAAGTCTGCAAAGATTGCAAGACCCCGCACACGCCCTCGCCTGACCGCTTGCGACAGTTCGGGCTTGTCTCTTCACGGGAGGACGAAGTGGTCTTCTACCAGGCCAACGTGCTGGTTCCCCAGGAAGTCGAGGAGCGCCGCAAAAAGGGGGAACCCATCTGCAATACCTGCGGTGGCGTAGGCTATAAAGGGCGCGTCGGCGTCTACGAAGTGATGCGCCTGAGCGAAAACCTGCGCAACTTGATCAACAAGGAAGCCTCCACCGAGGTGATCCGCGAAACGGCGGTCGAGGAAGGGATGAGCACACTGTTGACCTACTCACTCAATCTGGTCCGCCAGGGCCTGACGAGCCTCGAAGAAGTCGAGCGCGTCACCCTTTCTGACACCGGTCTTGAAACTTCCAAACGCAGCCGCGTACTCGTCTGCCGCAACTGTGAAGCCGAGCTGCAGCCAGAATGGCTCGATTGCCCCTATTGCACGACTTCCCGCATCGACTAATCAACCCCAGGAGAGCTGAATGTCTTTACCGACAATCGAAGAACTGATGCAAAACGTGATCGACTGGTCAGGCTCCGACCTGCATATCGCTGCCGGGTTGCCGCCGTGCATTCGGGCCGGGGGCAAGCTGCGCTACGTGGGCGACCAGCCTCTCAGCCCGGACGACACCCAGAAGATTATCTTCGCCATGCTCAACAACACCCAGCGCAAAAACCTGGAGCAAAACTGGGAGCTTGACTGCTCCTACGGCGTCACCGGGCTTGGTCGCTTTCGTGTCAACGTCTACAAAGACAAGGGCAACTATGCCGCCGCCCTGCGTGCCCTCAGCTCCAAGATTCCCAACATCGACGACCTGGGCCTGCCCAACATCATGCGCGAAATTGCCGACAAGCCGCGCGGCCTGGTACTCGTCACCGGCCCCACTGGCTCCGGGAAGACGACGACCCTCGCGTCCCTGGTCGATTACATCAAAAACTCCCGCGCCGAACATATCCTCACCGTCGAGGACCCGATCGAGTACCTGTTCATCCCCAAAAAATCTTTCATCAACCAGCGCCAGCTGGGTGAAGACACCAAGAGTTTCGCCAACGCCCTCAAGTCGGCCCTGCGCGAAGACCCCGATGTCATCCTGGTTGGAGAAATGCGCGACCTTGAGACGATTCAGCTTGCGATTTCAGCCGCTGAGACCGGCCACCTCGTGTTTGGCACGTTGCACACCAGCTCAGCCTCCCAGACCGTTGACCGCATGGTCGATGTCTTCCCCCCCGGCCAGCAACAGCAAATCCGCGTGCAGCTTTCCAACTCCCTGGTTGCTGTTTTTGCCCAGACTTTGATTCCGAAGGTCAACGCCGGTAAGGGTGTCAAGTCTCGTGTCCTGGCTCAAGAAATCATGATCGTCACCCCGGCTATCTCCAACTTGATCCGCGAGGGCAAGACCGCGCAAATCTACTCCGCTATTCAGACCGGCGGCAACCAGGGCATGAAGACGCTCGAAAATTCCCTGCGCGACCTGTACCAGGCCGGGACGATTTCTTTTGAGCACGCCATCTCCAAGACCTCGCGCCCCGAGGAATTCATGAAGATGATCGGCGGCGCGCCGCCTGTGGCCCGTCCGACTCCCGGTGCCCCAAGCACCGGCTCGATGCGGCCTCAGTATACCCAGCCTCCCAACAATCGATAAAAATCGGTTGTCCCCGGGCACGTTGTAAACACCAGAAAGGCGAAATCAGAACGTTATGCCGAAATTTAAGTACCGCGTCCGGGACTTTCGAGGGTCGCCCATCGAGCAGACAGCGGAGGCCACCACGGCCACCGACCTGCGCACGCGCCTGCGCGAGCAAGGTATGTATGTTCTAGAAATCGCCGAGGTGCGTAACCCCAAGCTCAGTTCCTCGTTCTCTTTTGAAGCGATTCAATTGGCGACGACGCCCATCAAGATCCGCGACAAATCGGTGTTCGCCCGCCAGTTGTCGGCTCTTATCAACGCCGGGGTCTCGCTGGTTCGCTCTTTGAGTGTGCTGCAGGAACAGGCAACCAACCTCAAGCTCAAAAAGTATCTCGACTCGGTCTGTTTCGACGTGCAGCAGGGTACGAGCCTCGCCGACGCGATGCGCAAGTTTCCCCAGGCTTTCGACAACCTGTTTGTCGCCATGATCCAGGCGGGAGAAGTGGGCGGCGTACTCGATGAAGTACTCGAACGCCTCTCGAAATTGCTCGAAGACCAGGACCGCCTGCAGCGGCAGATTAAATCCGCCCTCGCCTATCCGACCACGGTCATGTTCCTCGCGGTCGGCATTTTCCTGGCGATGGTCACTTTCATCCTGCCGGTCTTCAAAAACATCTTCAAACAACTCGGCGGCGAGCTACCGGCCTTTACCCAGGCGCTGATGTCGATTAGCGACGTGCTCCAGAACCCGCTCGGTTGGGTCGTAATCATCGGTGGCTTCTTTGGCATCGGCTACGGCTACAAGCAAATCTACAAGACTCCAAGCGGCAAGCGCTATATCGACCGCACCAAGCTTAAACTGCCGCTGTTTGGAGATCTGATTCAGAAGGCTTCGGTGGCACGCTTCTGCCGTACCTTTGGAGCGCTCACTCGCTCCGGCGTGCCGATTCTCACTTCACTTGAAATCGTGCGCGACACCGCTGGAAACCAGGTGATTGCCGACGCTGTCGATGAGGCGCGCCGGGTCATCCGCGAAGGCGGCATGATCAGCCCAACTCTGCAAAAAGAAAAAGTCTTCCCATCGATGGCAGTCCAGATGATTAACGTCGGCGAAGAAGCGGGCGAACTCGACACGATGCTGATGAAGGTTGCTGACTTCTACGAACTGGAAGTCGAGCAGTCGGTCAAATCGCTCACCAGTTTGCTCGAACCGATCATGATCGTCGTCCTGGGTGGCATGGTCGGCTCGGTCATCCTCGCGATGTACCTGCCGCTCTTCAGCATCTTCGATCTCATCAAGTAGGTATCTGGTCTCAACAAAAAAGGACTGCCTATCGGGCAGTCCTTTTTTGTTGACGCTACTCGGAGTCTTGGGGACCAAAGTGGAGACTACTTGACCGTTACCTTGCCGACCATGCCGCCCTCGGTATGCCCTGCGATCGTGCATTTGAGGTCGTTGAAGCTCCCTGCCTTGACGGGGACGAACCACCATTCGGTCGTCCCCTTAGGATAGACTTCCACCTCGCGGATACTGCCTTTCACCTCTGCAGTCACTTTGCCGGCCGCATCGAGTACCTGCACTTTGCGCGTGTAGACCGCATCGGCGAGACCTGCCGATGAGAAGTAGTGGGCCTGGGGACTGGGATTGACCAGGGTGAGTTGGTAAAGCTTGCCTGTTTCCAATTCAACGTTATCCGGCGAAAACTTGAGCGCATTCTTTTCGTCGCCCAGTTGCACTGTGACTTTAATGGGGGTCTGCTTGCTCAAGTCACCCTCCGCTCGAATGGGGACAGCACTCGCCAGAACCAGACACAAACCCAACGCGGCAACACGCATCATGCCCGCACCTCCAAATATGAAAAGAAAATGAAAGAACCCACTCCGGTATAAATCGGAATCAGCTCCGGGTCAAGCGGTTGGCCAGACTTTTGCGTACGGAGCGCCACTATCGCAGTAGGGCTTCATTGCTGGTGCTGCGAGATCTTAGCTACTTAAAAAATATTTCGTAGGGGACGCAGAAGCGTTCGAGAAATCCGTCTGGGAATATCTGAGATTGATACACCCTGGTTGCTGCGCGTTTTTTTTCAAGTACTGCTGCAATCGAGAGTCGATGTGCGCCCACCAGTTCATCGATCTTTAAGTCGAAGAGCAATGGAGCCTGCCAGAGTATCCAGACCGGATACTGCAGGAGCGTCAGCTGTAGACCAGTACGTTCAATTGCCTCGCTCACCAGTTCATAGGTCGCCTCGTGATCCCCGTAATAGTGGCGGTCGTTGCGGTGAGGCACGTAGACTTCTTCAGGCTTGCAGGCTTCGAGTAGTACGGCAATGTGCTCGACGAGTGCTTTGCGCTCGGGTGCAGGAAGCGAACGCAAGCCGGCATCGGGCTTGTCGAGAAAATGCACCTGTGCTGGGGGGACACCGAGAATGGCGAGGGCGTCCTGAGCCTCACGTTTGCGCACCTCGACCAGGGCCTGGGGTTCAAGCGGCGAGGGCGACTGACGCCCATCCGTGAGAAAGACCACTTCAACTGGCGTATCCTGGGCACGCTTCAGGGCAATAGTGCCCCCGCATCCAAGCGTTTCATCGTCCTGATGGGGCGAAAAGACCACGGCTGACATGCGGGTGTTGTCCAGCGAGCGGCTACTCAGGTGTAACCCGGCGGATAGCCAGTTTGCTTGCAGACGCCTGAGCGATGGACCAAGAACTCTACGCATGAAAGCCAGAATCAGAACAGTCGAAAATAATGCAGCTGAGGATGTTGCAGAGCATGCTCAAAATAGGCGTTTGGGCAAAATCGAGCTTTTTTTGAATGGTTTGATGGACGCTTCGAGCACCTCAAGATAGGCACCGGCTACATGTGCGCGGGTATATTGCTTCAGATGGGGCTCTGCCTGAGCACGGTAGCGGGCAATCTGGTGAGGGTCGCTGAGCAAGTCAGCCAATCGCTCGGCGAGCGCCTGGGAGTCCTCGGCTGGAAAAGTAAGCCCACACAGTCCAATTGCTTCTTTCAGCCCGCCAATGTGTGAGCCGACGACGACACAACCGCAGGCAATGCCCTCCAGAGCAACGATGCCGAAGGCTTCAAAAAAACGCGACGGTACAACCATGATCTGGTGGCGGTTAAGCAGCTTTGCCAGTTCTGGACCGCTCCGCGCACCGACAAAGCTCACCTGTCGGTCCAGGTCGAGTTTGGTGGTTAACTGTTGCATCGCGAATAATTCGGGACCGGACCCAATGACAGTCAATCTGGGAGTGAGCTGTCTTGCTTGCAGCAGCTTCAAGGCGACCAGCAGGATATCCAGGCCCTTTTGCTCGACTATGCGACCGAGAAACACCAACTCTCGATCGCAGGCAATCTCGGGCATGTTGAAAAAAACGTCATCCCGGTATGGGTTACCGATCACCACCGACGGAATTGGCAATTCGTCTGCCATCGCCTGACTGGCAGAGATGCTGACCGCAAAACGAATAGCCCATTGCTTGAGTCGCACCTGCCAGTCAATCTGGTTGTTGATATTGCGCAGCCAGGTGTGGTGCACAATCACCCATGGTCGGCGCGTCAACAGCAACGGCCAGGCCATTGTCAGGCTGATGTTGCTCTGAAGGAAGACGTCGCACCATTGAGTCAGTTTTAAAAGACAGAGCAGATCAGGTTGACGAATGACCTCGTAAGGGAAATCATCGACCTCGTCTGAAGCAACTTTGGTCACTACTTTAACTTCGTGACCGCGTTGCAGAAAAGCCTTTGCCAGGATTAAGGAAACAGTTTCAATGCCACCTACTCCTGGATAAAACAGATACGAACAAATCAGGATTCTCATACTGCAGAGGGGAGAATTTGCAGACATCGATCCGTGGACCCTGGCGGCATTAACTTTAGAGCAGAAGGGTATTACAATCGTCAACTAATAATATTTCTAGACTGGACTGTTACCTTGAATGGTCGCACGGTTTGTCAACCGTAGGAACACTAGAACATCTGATACCTTCAGATGTCAAGGCGCCTGCAAGAGACAGGCAGGTACTATTCCAGGACCCTGAAGCGTGCCTCTCCGGGCAGGAAGTTTTACGACTGCACTGCTTAGAAGCGCGGCGGTTTACGGGCGATAATGCCCAGGTTGTCCGAGAAAACACGCGGAAACTTTTCCCAGAGCCATTTTGGATAGCGCTGAGTCGTAAAAGCGATACGACCACTACAGGCGTAGAAGATCCTCGACTCAACTAATCCGTTTTCCCGAGCCATTCGCAACAGATCCGCCTCAAGCACCGGTGTAATCATCAGTGGATAGGCTTCGTCTTGAAAGGCATT
>JANNPH010000049.1:0-30104 GCA_031399965.1 Gloeobacteraceae cyanobacterium SOY_34_metabat_159
TTCGGGTCAACCCGGTGTTGGTAGTAGAGGTCGATCACTTCAACGCCGAGGCGCTTCAGACTTGCTTCACAGGCAGCCTGCACATACTTTGGGCTGCCCTCGATGCTGCGAACGGTCGGGTCGTCGGAGCGCACGATGCCGAATTTGGTGGCAATCACCACCTGATCGCCGCGCCGGTCGCGGAGTGCTTTACCCACCAGTTCTTCGTTGTGACCGCGCCCGTACATGTCGGCGGTATCAAAAAAGGTAATGCCCCGCTCGACAGCAGCCTGGAGGGTCGCTATTGCCTCGGCTTCATCAAGAGCCCCATAAAACTCGGACATGCCCATGCAGCCAAGACCAAGAGCGGATACCACCAGTCCGGAACGGCCAAGTTGTCTGGTTTGCATTTTGAAGCCTCCCTGAGTCTCCTTGATACGGATACGCTGAGCAGGTGATCAAGGAATTTATTTTCATCATATGAGCATCAAACTGTTTGACCTGACCGGGAAAGTCGTCGTGATTACCGGTGCGGGCCGGGGTTTCGGCCGGGCGATGGCGCTCGGCATGGCTAGAGCAGGAGCCCAGGTGGTCGCAAGCGACATCGACAAGGCAAGTGCTGAAGAGACAGCCCAGAAAGTAAAAGACGAGGGCGGCGATGCTCTGGCCCTCGGTGTCGATACGGCCGACCGCGAGACTTGTGCTGCCCTGGTAAAGAGCACGGTTACCCAGTATGGCCATCTCGACGTAATGATCTGCAATGCTGCTGTCGATGTGATCAAGCCTGCTGAGGAACTTGAAGAAGCCGAGTGGGACTGGATTGTCGATGTGGGCCTCAAAGGCTATTTCAACTGCGCGCAACTTGCGGCCCGGCAGATGCTCGTGCAAAATACCGGCGGCTCGATTGTGATGACCTCGTCCCTCGCAAGCAATATCGGCATCCCCGGCCTGGTGGCTTACGCGGCGGCGAAAGGCGGCGTCAACCAGTTAGTCCGCACGATGGCAGTCGAGTGGGCACAGCGGGGCATCCGGGTCAATGCGATTGCTCCCGGCTATTCCGAGAACATCATGATTGGAGCAGGAAGCACCCACGCCGATGCGCAAAAAGAGCAGCAGATCCGCACCTTCACACCGATGGGCCGCCGCTGCCGGGTCGAAGAACTGGTAGGACCCGCCATCTTTCTCGCTTCAGACGCTTCCTCCTACGTTACCGGGGCAATTCTCGCCGTGGATGGCGGCTACACGGCGATGTAGCAGTCGCTTAAAGCGATGAGATGTGAAAGTCCCGCACTCAAAGCATTACGACTTTGAAACTGTGGTGAAGCCAGGCAGTTCTGCAAAAAGGTTGACAATAAACCTAACTCTTCTTTTTTAGGGGATGCTCCACAATTGCCTTGAATTGCCACGGTGCATCGGCCCCGAGAAAACGTTGTCGAATTTCATCTGGAAACTCCTTATCCAATTTTTCAAAGGCTGTTGCCAGGGCAACAATCAGTTCAATGTTCGTTGACTCGTGTACTGCCTTGCGTAAACGCCCTAAAATAACATTTTCCGCCGAAGCAACTTTTCGATTGGCAAGCAGATTTGCAATCATTGGGAGGTATTCGGAATCGTCTTCAAGGTTTTGAAGTTTACCGAGGAGAACCCGTGTCGGCTCTATTACGTATCCCAAATCCAACAGCGATGAGGCGATTAGAATTTCCGTCTCCTCGTCCTTTGGAGAAGACAATGTCGCCTCGGCGTCCAGCACAAACACGAACAGCAACTGCATAATCAGCAATTGACCATCGCCCTGTTGCTTAGCCAGGTCAAGTGTCTGTTGAACCAAAAACGTTGAGGATCTGAATGCTTCGTCATACTCAGAAAGCTCTTGCGGTTGTAACCAAAGATCATCTCGATTGAAGCCGGTTGCAAAAAACTGAATGTATGAATTCAAGTATTCTGGCTCACCAACTTCCCTGTGTTCGGTGGAGTTCAAGCGCAGAGGCAAGGGAGATAAGTAGGTGCTGTAAGGGCGGTAGCGTATTTCAGGGAATTCCCGTGCAATTGGCCTGAAAAGGCCTGTCAATCTTTCTATAAAGAAGTAACGGTTGGGTTCCGCAATAAAAGCTTCATACAAGTACACGGCGACAGAAGCAATAGTTGCTAAAGTCTCCTTCAAAGCAAGAGTGCGAGCTTCAGGGTCCGGCGCGTCGAGCTTACTCAAAAGTTCATCTAGTCGCTTAGAAGACATTAGCGGAGCCTCTGCAAAATAAAGTTGCCCTTCAACTGGGTATTGCCCCGAATACAATAAATATGCTTTTTTGCATGTCGGGCCTAACGCTCTGCTCAAATGCACATCTTTGCGAGAAGCGGATCACAAAGTCCTGCTTATGACCGAAGACTCCAATTCCGTTCAACTGTCCAACCGTTGCATCGGGGCCCAGATCAGTCACAAAAATATCACCGTCTTGAGCGGCTAGATAGGTGTTTGCTCCCAATCCAAAGGACAGCTTAGAGACCATAGTTGCTTGACTGATGCTTAAAGTTTCAACTGGATAACTTGTAATCCCTTCAGCCCCAGCGGCGTCAGTAAAGTGGCTGAAGATTGTGCCGTCTTGCGTCATGAAAGGCTGCAGGTCTTGACCGCACAAAAAACCACCCCTCCCGTCTCAACTGGTTAGCCAGCCCTATTCTCACACAGAGCCAAGTCTGGGCTGATGCCACGGACCTGGGGCTGTGTAGAGAAAATCTCCCGATTCGTGCGTGGGCCTGCCTGTAAAGCGTGTTAATCGAGATACTGCTCGCTCTCAGCGCCGTCGAGGTGCCTGACCCGAGCACCTGCCAGGATTTCGAGCGACATCAGCCGAGCGTTGACGCCCATTCGGTCACACCCCGGATCGACCGCAGCCCAGTGTGAAACGCAGCCGCAATTTGGGCAACGGTGAAACACAATCGACTCGTCGTCCCACTGATAGGTGTCGGTGGTCGTATTAGGCGACAAGCTGACCTGATTCGGTGAATAGTAAGCCCAGAGCACGCCGTAGCGACGACAGATTGAGCAGCTGCATTCGGTGACTTCAGACGGCGCGGCGTTGATTTCCAGGCGAATCAACCCACAGTGGCAAGTAGCACTAATCACATCGCCAGCCTCTTGGGATTTTCTGATCCAACCTGGCCCTCACCACGCGATTGGCTCACGGTCGCGGAAGAAGCCGCCGGTCGGTCCGCCCTCAGGTAGTGTCGCAAGCCAAACGACCGTGTCAGCTCCCTGCTCGGGGGTGCGCGTGGCACTGTCACCACCCATATCAGTCCTCACCCAGCCCGGACACAGGGCGTTCACCAGCACGTCCGTGCTCGCCAACTCATTGGCCAGGATACGCGTCACAGCGTTGAGGGCTGTCTTCGAGACGCGGTAGGCAGGGTAGCCGCTGCCCATGTCGGCAAGTTGACCCGCACCCGAAGAGACATTCACCACCCGGCCGTGACCTTGCATCAAGGGCAGCAGGGCATGGGTGACACTCACTGGGCCGAGGGTGTTGGTCTCGAAGGTGGTGCGCAGCATGTCCAGGTCCGCATCGAGTAACCGGGCAGCCTGGGGGCCACCATCCCGGAGAATACCGGCGTTGTTGACGAGAATATCGAGACGGCCGAAGCGCTCGCGCACAAACCTGGCGAGCGCTTCAGCACTTGCCGGGTCGGTGACGTCGAGGGCATGGTAGAGCACGTCTAGACCTTCCGATTGCAATTTTTCAGCAGCGGCTTTGCCCTGCTCGGGGTCGCGGGCAGTGAGGATCACCCGGTGGCCCAGCTTGCCGAGTTGGCGGCTTACTTCAAAGCCGATGCCGCGATTGCCCCCGGTGACGACTGCCAGCTTCTTGTCCACGGATGCCTCTTTCAATTGACTGCCCGTCCCATGTTGGCCCAGGGAGTTGGCTATTTGGGGGAGCAACGTTTTCCTTCGTATTGATGCCGTTGCAACACATATTTGCGGCCGTTCCAGCGCTCAACCGGAAAGCAGAAGCCCGGTCCACCGATCTCAATATCCGGCCAGCCATCAACGCCTTTAGTAGCCAGGACACTCAGGATGCCTGGGCCAGCGCTGAGAAGCTTCCAACTGCCATCGGCCTGTTTGCTGACGAGGCTATAGCCAGCGCCCGTATTTCCGTAGCAGAAGGTTCCGCCCTCGGTGAGGACTGCCTCTACATAGCCATCGCCATTCAAATCACGCACCTCCTGGATTGCACCCGGAGTGTAAGAGGCCGTTGGGTCGTCGCAGGCCCGCCATTGTTTACCCTTGAGGGTAAAACCGGCTCCCTTGAACGCGGCGGCTTCGTCAGCGGGTGACAACTTTGCTGGCGAGGCGAGCGCCGATGCGCAGAACAGCGTCGCCAGTGCGCTTGCAACCAATAGGTTCGGTTTCATCGGATACTTCCTTGGGGACACTCAATAAGCTCAGTACAGGTATGGAAACAGGCGATTAGTCTGTCGGCAGTAAAGCCGGTACTCTTCCCCAAAACGCCGTTCGAGCATCGCCTCTTCGAGTGGAATGCGACTGCCGAACCAGATGCAGCAGACGACAACCAGCAGGCCGAAAGCAAAAGGGCTGTGCAGCATCGCGCAATAGCCGGCGAACAGCAGGATATAGCTGGTGTAGATCGGGTGGCGGACGACGGCATAAATTCCTTCGGTGACGAGGGAATGATTCTCCTTGATAGTCAGTCGATCAAAGAATTGGCCAAGGGACCGGATGGCGATCTGGCTAGTCACGATGGCTGCCACCAAAAGCACCAGTGCCAGGCCGTCGAGGGCCAGATTGGCTACGGCCCTGTCTGCATGGGCAAACTCCACAATCGCCAACCAGTGAACGCCCAGTAGACCAATTACAGTCAGCACCGAGGCCAGACGGCCGGCGCTTTCTCGTACCTGCTCGTCGCGAGACCGGTCGGCCAGTTGACCGAAACGCACGACCCGCCAGACCGTGCCCAGGAAGAAAACGAAGTGCGCACCGCCCAGCAGCCAGACGCGAGGCTCAGCGCCGACCCCGAGCACAAAAGCCGGACCAAAGATGAGCAGAGCAAGAACACCCGCTAGAGCCAACGAAAGTTGTACAAATCTAAGGAGGGTAGGCATGGGTTGGAGGAAAGTAGATGGCGTCCATTGTAGCCAGGTCAGTCTGAGCGCGGGTACTCATATGCTTACCCTGCAATCAATACAAGTGCAATCGTGTGAACTGGGAGAATGACGTCGGATTCACACGACAGTTTGAGCAGTTGGTCGGGCTCAGTCCTGGGAAGTGGATTGAGAAAAGGAATATCGTACGGCTAGTGGAGGAATGAATCGAAATGATGCAAAAGCAAGAACTGGCTTCCCTTCTACTTGAATTGGGAATCGGTGCGCTCCTCTTCGAAAGAAACGACTTCGAAAAAACAATCTACCTTTTTCAAGTCGATCAAATTTTTGCCCCGTCGTGTTGGCACCAGCTACGAGGGCTTGTGTCTAGGACAGGCTACTGGCCGCTGCTCATTCAAGACATCGCATTCTTTTTTGAACACGGATTCCTACGCAGCCTTGAGCCCGATGAGCAAGGCAAAGTGTTGAACACAGAAGGTCTGGTCGCGAAAGGTCTGTCGATGAATGTAGAGGAATGCCTTAGAGAAATAAGCGGTGAAGAATACTGGGAAGACCTGGTCTCGCAGAGGTCCTTGCCCAGAGAGTGGCCAGAAGACGTGATAGTGGGTCACGAACTATGGATAGAAGCCTCCACGCTGATCATGGCGTTCATCCCCGTGAAACACGGTTGGCAAGTCCCGGCGTTTTTGCGCTTTGGCGACACCAACGACTGTCCAAGCCCCAGTGTGCATGTGTGCCTGATGCACTATTGGCACGAGAAGTACGGCGCGGAACTGGCACTGATGGAGGGCGACAGCGTCCAGATGTTGGTTGCTCGGCCGCCTCAGGATAAGGAAACCGCCCTGGACCTTGCCTTCGAGTACAGCGCGTACTGTCCTGACACCCTCGGCATGGCCGGCTCGCTCAGTGATGTAGCCTCCTACTACTTGAAAGCAGGTAGGTGGCTTTTCTGGTGGGATTGAAGAGCTGCTTTCCATGTCCGCGTAATCAGCAATCGCACAGGGCGATGTGATCTATCCTGAAAGCAGCCCCCGTAGCATCCATGGAGATGCAGGCCCGCTATTTAAGTTCGTAGGTCACTTCGAGTACGGTACGCCACTCGACGTCGTCCCCAGATCCATAGATCCCGTTCAGCATATTTGGGAAGGGGGTTGAGCCGCACAGGCCGTTGCGGGCTTCGCCGGTTTCTTTGACGCCAAGGACACGTCCGAGCCGCACTCCTGTCACCGAAGCCAGTTCGAGCGCTCGGGCACGGGCTTTGGCGAGTGCTTCGACTCGGGCGCGCTTTTCGAGGGGCAGACAGTCGTTCAGTCTGTTGTACGCCAGAGATTGGTTCACCTGGAACCCGCCAGTGCGCGCAGCCTCGGCAACGGCACTTATCACGCGCTCACGGCGTTCCCGACCGGGTTGCACGTCCACACTGAGCTTCGCCGTATTGAGTAGGTTCCCGAAATTGGGGTAACCCGCCGGCGACTCGAACGCGAGAGTCCCAGCGCCGACACTCTCGCGTTCAAGCACTTCGAGCAGGGGCCGCAGTGCCTCCCGGGTCGGGGGCAAGGTCTGCAAAGCAGCCTGCTGGCCCAACGTCAACTGCTGCAGGGTGTTGCCCAACTGCTGCGGGATGCTCGCGGGCTTCGGCACACTCATCAGCATAAAGATGACCCTGGTAGTATCGGCTTGAGCATGAGTGATGCCGACCCCGCTGACCGTGAGGGTGCGCTGGGTCGGAGAAGTCTCGGCGGGCACGGACGAGGCGGGCGCGGGCACGGTCGAAAGCATCAAAGCGGCGGACAATATCAGAGCGCGGGCGGCTGACTGCATGGCAAATCTCCTTGATTTGTGCAGACATCTTCGCACAGCATCCCGTTGTTGAAAAGGACGGGGTATAGAGTCAGCAGGGTGTATCTGTCGTTGCAGGAGGTACTTCCCTGGGCAGAAGTGCTTGTATTGCATCTAGCTCGCAATCGGCAATCGTACAGGGCAAACCGTTAACCGACGCACCGCCTGCTGCGAAGGCCAAAGCAAAGGAGTCCTTACTGGCTATTGCGCAAGGTAGAGGGCATTCTCAACTCTCGTGTAGAGTAAGGGGGCAAAATTTTCTGCCTGGTCGAGCTGATGACCACTCCGTCGCGCCCCGAGCCGCCCGCTCTACCTGTGCGCCTTTACACAAAGGCAAGACCGGTATGTAGCGATAAGGAAAATACTCATGACATGCCAAGACTTCGCGGTGGCACTGAGAGAATGATCGAGACACATGCAATTGCTCGATTCGGGGCGCTGGCCCTTCTGATCTCTGTGCCACGCTGTGGGCTCCTTGCTTTTAATTGCCCCCCTTCACTCGCCCAAATGGCCGATGAGCGGGCACCATCCGGCGTGCCGGGGCAAATCCTTTTGCGCCTGCAGCAGACACCGCATGATCTGGCGTTATCCGAGAACAGCCTGTGGCATATCGGGCGCACTGTGGCAGTGCAGTGCAAGGGAGCACTCTCCCGTCACGCCGATGAGGTAGATGTGTTTACCTGTCAGTGGGGTAGAGGTTTCAACGTGATGACCGATGGACACTACCTGTTCTGGCGGGAGGGATGTACCTGGCACGCTCAGGCATATCCACCGCAGGCGTTGCGCGGCAGTGGCTATTTCAGCGCATTGCGCCAATCAGGTCGAGAGTTGCTCGTCGTGCAGGACTCAGCGGGCGGTGGTACCAGAGTGCGCGAACGGGTGCAGTTGCTGCAGCGCGGACAGAGGCACTGGAAAGTGCTCTGGCTGAGCAGCCCGCACGTAGAAGTGGACAGCTCAAAAGTGAGTTTGCCAGACCGTGGGATTGATGCTTTCAAGGTACAGGCAGTGGACGGTAGCTTTCACCTCCATCGGGAGAAATGGATCCGCTCAGGCACAGGCTACATGCGGGAATGAGGCAGAGCGTTTGCGCCTTGTACCAAACTGTTTCTCAAGCCTGGAGCACACGATCAGCCGATAGAAGGCTGTAAGTTCTATTGCCTGAACAGCCGGGCAATCTCAAGAGGATTGCCGTTCGGCAGCACAACCGACGCATTCCGAACGTGTGCCATTACGCTTGCATAGATTCCGTTCGTCGGCTGGGTGTGTTCATACAGAAGGGCATTCGCGACATCCACAACCCAGTAGCGTTGGATGCCTCCTATCGCATAGGCACGTGCTTTGACTGAAAGGTCTCCGGCCAGGGTCGAGGCTGAGACTTCGACCACCAGCAGCACTCGCTCCGGTGTCGGGTGCCCGTCCTCGTAGTCCAGTCCCGCTGGGTCCGGTTCTACCAGGCACGCGTCTGGAATTGGCTCACTATCGCTGCTCAAGGCGATCGGCTGTTCGCTCAGGATCTGGCCAAGCGGATAACCCAGGGACAGCAGTGCTTGCAGGAGTCGCCGCACCACAGCAGCATGCAGTGGACCTTGCGGGGGCATGGATAAAATGCGTCCTTGCAGAAGTTCGATATTCTCGTCGAGGCCAAACACTCCGGCGGAGAGTATCCGCTGGTATTCGGCGACAGTAAAGAGTCGTTCGGATAGTGCGACCATCACTCTACTCCCGGGTTCGAGCAGCCTTGTTGCCCCCGATGTAGCCAGACCAGGAAAGACGATCCTGTCCAGAGGGCGGCTGCGAGGATGTACCGGCAAACCCGGCATCAGGCCCGGCGCGCCAAGCTGCCGGCAACTGCCGGAGACGGACCATTGTCACCGTATGCTGGTACTCGTTGAATTTATCACCTACTACCATCATGTCCTGGATGTCCCGGTGCACATGCTCTAGCTTTGCCAATATTGCTTTTGTGCTTAGTGGAGCTTAACCACCTGTCTCAGATCACTGGTCCATTTCAAGCGCTCATTTTGCCTCGTTTTAGCTCGAACGCACCTTCGAGCGCTTACGGCGACGCACCTTGATGTCCTTATCGCTGAGAGCCGCGAGTTTTACTGAATAAGGACGACGGTTCGGAAATTCTACAATCAGTCTCAGCTTGCCGCCCATTGCCTCAACATAGCTACTCATTGTCGAAAGCAGCATATCCGCCCGACGCTCCATGCGCGATACACTGTCTTGCTCGATGCCCAGGATATCGGCTATCCGCTCTTGCGTCAGGTGCTGCACCTGACGTAAATCCCGGAGCGTCATCTCTTCCTCGATTAACTCTTGGGTCCGTGCCTCAACACGGGCGCGGCGTTCAGGTGAGAGCTTTGCCATCACTTCTTCGTGAGAAATAGACATATTCATTCTCCTTTTTTGAGGTCTAATGATTCTAAATGTTCTGTGAAACGCTTATCTGCAATCCGGGTCAAGCTGCGGTAGAACTTCCGTCCGCTGCTTCCGGACTTGCTACCACCACACAACAGAATTGCTCGCCGTTCCGGATCAAAGGCGAAAGCAACACGCCACTCCCCATCAGAGAGCGTAAAGCGCAGTTCCTTCATGTTCGGATAACTCGAACCATTCAGCGTGTCGCAATGGGGACAACGCAATTGAGGACCAAACTCCCTCAGCAAACCAACCAGAGCTAGAACCTCGTCCTGAACTGCCTCCGACTCCGTTTCCAGTTCACTGAAATAGTCCAGATGGTACTGTACATCCCACGTCATGGATCTATAGTGGCTGAATTTAAATATGGAGTCAATGCCATATTTAATGATCCGCAAGCCATTAGGCCATCAGATGCCCTGGGCTGGTTTCTTCAACCCAAGGGAGGCCGTTTCCACCACTCGCCAGCGCTGTTCACCCGGTTTACCAGAGCGGTCGGGTCGGCGGTTAAGCCAGCAATCTTCCTGCCACTCGGCCGCCACGTCGAGTCTCTGGCTCAGTCGGCTCGGGTCGCTTGACAGGCAAATTTCCAGTCGGTTGTCGTCTGGATCGCGTTTGCCGTAATCTGCCTGAAACTGTAAAAATCGCCTTAGATCCGGTTCACTGAGCACGTCTGGGTCGGGGATGGTGTACTCGGGTGGGTAGCCCCGATCGTCGTAGAGGTGTATGAAGTGCTCGCCGACCATCACGAGCAAGCCCCGAGGCTGACCGGTGACCTCCCCTGCAGAGGAGGACTCGTCCAGTTGTAAAACGAGCAGGTTTCCTGACCCGAGCGGTTCGGGAACCCAGACTTCCCGGTAGGTCTGCGGACCGCCGGGAGTCTCAAACTGGCCGTCCTCAATCAAGTTGCCCGCTTCCCAGAAGACGGAGCCCTCGTCTACCGAGCCAATCCGGGGCTGAAAATCGAGCTGGTGGGTCCAGCGGATCCAGTTTTCGGTGCTCTCGGTCGTACCGCCAAAGGCGATCAGGCGCGTAAAGGGCAGCAGGGCATCGACCGATTGCGACGGTCGAGACTGGCCCTCGCTTGCCGAGGGCCAATCGTGCGGGATGCGCAGGTCGGCAAAATAGGTGCCGGCCTGCAACCAGAAGACGGTGGCCGTCTCTACGGCGTCACCGTCGCCAACCTGGATGGACTGCCGCCTCCAGAGGCCCGTGTAGCGGTTCAATGGCCGAGGAGTTTTTTGACTTTGGCCATGATGCTCACCGGGTCGAGTCCCTGGTAGGGGTACTGTTCCCAGAGACCGCCGCAGCCTTCTTTGTGAGTGCCGAGGTAAGCAAACTTGGGCGTCAGACCGCGCTCCAGCAGCCAGGAACCAAATCGGCTACCCAGCCCGGTGCGCCGGTTGAAGGACTCCACCACCATCACAAACGGTGAGGCACCGACTTTTGCCATCATCTGCTCATCGACCACGTTCAGAGTCGGCTTGTTGATGAGGCCGACGTCGATGCCTTCATCTTTCAGGCGCTCCACTGCATCGAGGGCGCGGTAGAGGGCTTCGCCGAAGCTGACGATATAGCCCGCCGTGCCTTCGCGGACCAGTTCGTCGCGGCCCGGTACGAAGGTGTAGCCCTCTTTGTAGAAGTCGTTGCCTTCGCTATCGAGGATGTTGGGCGTCTTGGAGCGGGTGGAGAAGATGAACCGCAGGCCCGGTTGTGGGAAGACGGCTTTGACGCAGGCCGTCATCTGGGCGGCGTCGGCCGGGAAATAAAGGCGCGTCTCGTAGCCGTCGTCGAGACCGTTGTCGGCAAACAGGTTGTTGATGCCGAAGTGGCAGGTGTTGTCCGCCATGTCGTCAATGCCTGAGTGGGAGAAGTGGCTGAGCACGTTGGAACGGTTGAGCCGCGCCATCGTAATTTCAGAAATGCACATCTCTAGAAAGGCGCTGAACGTGCCAAACAGGCCCTGCTTGCCCTCGGCCATCCCGAAACCGGCGGCGGCGGAGAAGTTGCCGCGCTCCATGATGCCTGAAGACACGAAGATTTCCGGGTATTTGTCGTGGATGATTTTCAGGCCGCAGGAGCCTTCGAGGTCGCTGTCGATACAGAGGACACTTGCTTTGCGCGTCGCCGGGTCGAGCCCTGCGAGCACTTCCACGACCGCCTCGCCGAAGACGTTGCGGTTGGAGCCGAGTTTGCTGCCCGAACCCAGGAAAGTGTAGTCCTGCTTCGGTTTCTGAATGGCCTTCAAGTAGCGGACGGCTTCTGTATGCCCGCGCTTTTCGAGGTAGCCGAGCGCTTTGTCCACTGAGATGACATCGTGACCGTGGGTGGAGCCTTCGATGCCTTCGATGCCGACGGCCATCTTGCGCCTGTTGATCACAGCTATCGGTCCCTCGTCGGTGACCGCTGCGCACAGTCGGCGGTAGAGGTCGTCGAGGTCTTCACCGTCGCCTTCGCTAATCGTGAGACCGTGGCCGGTGAGCGTCTTTGCGACGCTGAAGCCGGGCAGGTAGTCAGAAGGATGTCCGGCGATGGTGACGTCGTTGTCGTCGATGACGAGCTTGACGTTGAGGTTGAGTTTGACGGCCAGGCGGGCTGCCTCTGCGTCGTTGCCTTCTTGCTGAGAACCGTCGGAACCCAGGCAGAAGACGATTTTATCGGGGTTGGCCAGGGCAACGCCGTTGACATAGGGCCACATGTGGCCGAGCCGCCCTGAGCTGAACTTTACGCCCGGCGTCAGGCCGAGTTCGGGGTGGCCGGGCAGGTGGGAGTTCGCCTCGCGGTAGTGCAGTAATTGTTCCCAGGGCAATTCGCCGTGCAAAGCAGCGAGCAAATACTGAGTGGCGACCCGGTGTCCCGCCTCGTCGAAAAATATCGGCACGAAGCGGTCAGGTGCTCCCTGGAAAAAGGCTTCGATGATCATCACCTCGGGCACCGTATCGTACGGCCCGCCGGTGTGTCCGCCGACGCCGCGGGCGGCACCAGTCGCAGTAAAGAAGATAATGGCATCTCGACAGAACTGGATGTTTTTCTTCAGAGTCTCGCGCTCGGCATCGGAGAGGACCGGGTTGGTCGGGTCCAGTGCCAGCGGTTTATAAGTATCGAGGTCGATTGGAAAGCGCGCAATGCTCGTCGTCATAATCTGCGTCCTGCATGAAGATCGCCGGTCGGCGGCAACAAAATTGTAAACGACTCCGGTCACAAGCCCTGCAGCTTTCAGCCGGTGGGTCGTCATAATAGATGTTGCTCGGGCAATGTCAGGCGAGTCGGAACCTACGGGGGCAACGGGCATGAAGACGATGAAAGCAATCCGCATCCACACTTTTGGAGGTCCGGAAGTCCTGTTGCTTGAGGAGCAGCCCCGCCCGGTTCCTGGTCCGGGTGAAGTGCTGGTGCGGGTGCGCGCGGCTGGGGTGCTCGCTACCGACTGGGAATTTCGAGCCGGTCTGATGCCGGGGTTTCTCGGGCTGGAGTTGCCCCTCATCCCCGGCTGGGATATTTCAGGCATCGTCGAGGCGGTTGGTCCCGGTGTGACGGACTTTCAAATCGGCAAAGACGTCTATGCGATGCTACCCGGACAGGGCGGCTACGCCGAGTATGCAGTCGTCAACACGGCCATCCTTGCAAGTAAGCCCGCTGCGCTCGACTATATTCAGGCGGCAGCCGTTCCCTCCGCCGCCTGCACCGCTTACAAATCGCTCTACGAGGTTGCCGGCCTCAGCGGCGGGCAGACTCTACTCGTCCACGGCGCTTCGGGCGGAGTGGGTTCTTTCGCGATTCAACTGGCAAAGGCGAAGGGAGCGAAGGTGATTGCCATGGCCTCGGCACGCAAGGCAGACTTCGTGCGCAGTCTGGGAGCAGACGAGGTATTTGATTACACCCAGTCGCCTTTTGAAGAGCACCTGGGCGAGATCGATGCGGTCTTTGATACGGTCGGGGGCGAAACCCAGGAACGCTCCTTCAAAGTGCTCAAGTCCGGCGGGATGCTCGTCACGATAGCCGGTGGTCGGCCGCCATCACCAGACCTCGCACTCCAGTTCGGTGTGCGGGCCGAATTTGTCGGCACCGAGCCCGACGGAGCGCGACTCGCCGCGATTACTGCCCTCATCGATGCAGGCAAGCTCAAACCTGCTGTCAACCAGGTCTTACCGCTTGCCGAAGTGCGCCAGGCTCACGAACTGCTCCAGAATCGGCAGGCCAGGGGCAAGATTGTGCTGCAAGTGAGCGAGTAATCGCTGTATTTCACGAGCGCTTTCGCGCATTCCAGGTACCGCCGTAGCGGTAGTGCGGATTCTCTGTGCTCACCTGGGGCCAGCACTGCGGGCAGACGAGTACCCAGGAGCTATCCTCTTCAAACGAAACCCGATAGAGCAATTCGTTAAGCCTGCTGCAGAGGGCACAGGCTCTTGGGGCCAGGCGACGAATACGGGCCATAAATCCTTAAAAGGTGAAGAATTGCAAGTATCTGCTCGTCTCCCTCACTCCACTGAGCCTGGCTCAATGCCCAATGCCCTGAGTTGCTCCGCCATTCGCTCCGCCCTTAACTGCGACTGCACCAGTCGCAGTTCTGTTTGCTCCAATTGCTGTTCTTTTTGCTCCAGTTGCAGCCCTGTTTGAGCTGCCCGTTCTTCCCCTGTCAGCAGCAAATCACCCTGGTCATTCCACCAACGCAGCCAGGGCAGGTCTACGTTTTGATAGTGCCCTTGCCAGAGTCCCAGTTCCACACCTAACGGTTCAAGCGGAAAGTGTCCGCGCTCGTTAGACGGTAAAAGACGGTAATGCCCGTCCACCAGGTGATAAACCTCCACACTGGATCTCGATACCTCGTAAATGCCGTAGAACGGCACTCGAATCGCTTGCTCATAGACCCAAAACTTACCCTTGAACGGGGTGCGGTCGCGTTCTTCACGACCGTCGCCGGAAACAAATTCCAACACCACCAGCGGTGAAACGATTTCCTGCCACAGCACGTAGGAGCGCCGCATTCTTCCGCTTAGCGAAGGTGGCACATTCGGCACATAAAACCAGTCCGGGGCTTCAGCACCCTTTTCGGGTGGGTCGGTCAATCGCCAGTAAATTCCAGAGTCCTGACCAATGCAGTACTGCTCATCGGGGTGAAGTTGCCGCAGGACAGGTGTAATCGAGTCAGTCAAAAGCAGGCTCTGAGGATGCTCCTGGAAATTTTTCACAAACGTACCGTCTGACTCCGGCAGTTGAGTGTGGTCAGGTAAAGTAGCCGGTAACTCGGATGGCGTACTCAAAAATTCAGTAAGGTTCATGAGCCAGCTCCCACCTTTACGCCTGTGAGCATTTTCTCCAGTCTGCCGGATTGCTCCACCCGCAGCAAATATTGCATTTGCACACGTTTTCCCGCATCCACTGCCAAAAAGCAAGCCAGGTAGAGGCCGAGTTGGCTGCATGCAGAGAGATAGAAGAGGTGGGGATGCAGGACGTTGAGTATTTGGCAAAAATGTGATGCTCAAACTAGACTAAGCTCATTTTGAGCATTGCTAATGCAGGTAAATATCCACGAGGCTAAGACGCAGCCTTCGCGCATCCTTGAGGAACTTTCAGCGGGACGGTTGCAGGAAGTAATTATTGCAAAAGCCGGTAAGCCCGTGGCGCGGCTGGTTGCTTACACTGCCGAATCGGAGAAAATTCGTAAACCGGGGTCGCTGAAAGGCAAGATCTCGATCTCGCCCGACTTCGATGCGCCCAACTCAGAACTGGAGGCACTCTTCTACGACGAAGCCCGTGTCCTGGGTGCTTGAGGGTGATGTTCGGCAGCTTTGGCCTGCAGACGAGAAGAGGTTCTCGCATCAACGATAAAGGCCGTCACCTTTACGGTCTTCACGCACTGACTCCACTGCGTCCCCAGCAGCAATAGGTAGGCTTTCGCGCAGGGCAGTAATACGGGCAATCGCCTCCGGCTGCGTCGGTAGCTCACGGGCAGCCGCTTCGAGTAGAGCTTTCAACTCACCCTGCAAAGAGCGGCCATGGCGCTCAGCGCGTAGCTGGAGCCTTTCGATAGTATCGAGATCCAAACCTCGCACCAAAACGTCGGCCATGGATTGTCCCTTGTTGATATCAATAATGATAGTGAGCGGACAACTGGCTGTCCTGAGAGGTTCTGAGTTTGAGCAACACCCAGGAAATCAAGTCGAGTCAGCTCGGTGAACTGGCGCGTCTTTTTTTGAAGCTGGGCTTCACAGCCTTCGGCGGACCGGCTGCACACATCGCCATGATGCGCAAGGAAGTGGTCGAACGCCGCCAGTGGTTTACCGAAGAAGCTTTTCTCGATTTGCTGGGAGCAACCAACCTGATTCCCGGCCCGACTTCTACGGAGATGGCCTTCTATATCGGTCTGAAGCGGGCCGGTTGGCGAGGGTTGCTGGTCACAGGCGCTTGTTTTATTTTGCCGGCGGCAGCAATCGTGCTGGCTCTTGCCTGGGCTTACGTGCGCTTCGGAACGACACTGCAGGCCCAGGGCATTCTATACGGATTGAAGCCGGTTGTGATCGCAATCGTGCTTGAAGCCCTCTGGAACCTCGGCAAGAAAGCACTGAAAGGACCGTTGCTCGTCGCTGTCGGCGTGGCCGTTCTTGGGCTCTATCTGGTGGGCGGCAACGCACTGGCGCTACTATTCGGCAGTGCCCTCTTCGTACTGCTGGTGCGGACCGCCCGGCGCTCCGGGCAGCTCAACGGAGCATCCCCTGTGCTGTTGCTGGCCCTGGTCCCCGTGACCACGGCGGCTGTTCCCTTCAGCCTCGCGGGCTTATTTTTGACGTTCTTGAAAATCGGTGCTGTGCTCTACGGCGGCGGGTACGTGCTGCTCGCTTTTTTGCGCGCTGACTTTGTGGACCGGCTCGGTTGGCTCACGGACAGACAGTTGCTCGACGCGATTGCTATCGGCCAGTTCACCCCCGGCCCAGTCTTCACCACGGCCACCTTCGTTGGCTATTTGACGGGAGGATGGGCGGGCGGCATCGTCGCTACAGTGGGTATTTTTCTACCGTCGCTCGTCTACGTGGCTCTACTCGCTCCACTCATGGGCCGATTGCGGGAGCGGCGGTGGACGGCGGATCTGCTCGATGGGGTGAACGTGGCGGCTCTGGCGTTGATGGCCGGGGTGAGCTGGGAACTGGCCCGCTCGGCCCTGGTCGATCCTTTCACCATTGCCGTCGCGCTTGTCTCTTTGGTGCTGTTGTTGCGATTTAAAGTCAACTCCGTCTGGCTGCTTGCGGGAGCCGGGGCGGCGGGCATCGCTGTCAAGCTGTTGTGGCCTGCGGCAGTACCGCTTGCTTAAGGCCCTACGTCACTTACCGATTTTGCTGGGACGAAAGCGCAGGTTTAGTAACTCGACCATCACCGAGAAAGCCATGGCGAAGTAGGTATAGCCTTTCGGGATTTCCTGGCCGAACCCGTCGGCAATCAAGTTAGCCCCGATCAGCACCAGGAAGGCGAGGGCGAGCATCTTGACGGTCGGATGCTTTTCGATAAATTCGCTGAGTGGGTTGACGAAGGCGAGCATGAACAGCACGGCAACGATGACGGCAGCCACCATCACCTCGATGCGATCGGCGAGACCGACGGCTGTAATCACCGAGTCGAGGGAGAAGACCAGGTCCAGGATCACAATCTGAGTAATGACAGAAGTGAAGGACGCGACGGCCCGGTTCCCCCCCTGCGCTTCTTCTTCGCCTTCGAGCCGTTCGTGGATTTCATAGGTGGCTTTGCCGATCAAGAAGAGTCCACCAAAAATGAGGATCAAGTCGCGGCCTGAGAACTCGAAGCTGAACACGCTGAAGAACGGCTGGGTCAGACTGGCTATCCAGTTGATCGAAAACAAGAGCAAGATGCGTGAGCCGAGGGCCAGGAAAAGTCCGACCTGGCGCGCCAGTGCCTGCTGCTCTTTGGGCAGCTTGCTTGCCAGGATTGAGATAAAGACGATGTTGTCGATGCCCAGGACCACTTCGAGTAGTGCCAGGGTGAAAAAGCTAATCCAGATATTCGGGTCCGACAACCATTCCATCGCGTGTACCAGGTATTCAGGATTAAACAAACTATCCGCACTTTCACACACGAGAGATGCAGCGCGAATCTACCGCAAGTCTACCCTGTGCAACCAGCCGCAAAAATCAATCCGCGCCCGGAGATTACCCGGACGCGGATCTGGTAGGGCACCTTCAGGTACGCAGCTTACGACGGCGCACGAGGAGCCCCGCACCGCCCAGGGCCAGAATGCCCAGGGTGGAAACAGGTTCGGGGACTGTCTGGACATTGTCGATGAGGAGACCCGAGCTGATGAAGGCATCGCCCTGGTTGACCACTCCGAAGCCCAGCGTATAGGTACCGGCGGCAGCAATATTAAAGCTGAAGGAACGATACCCGGTGTCAGCCCCAAAACTGGTCGCCGAGGGAATGTTGAAACCGGGGGTCAGGGTATCGAGCCTGCCCAGAATCGCATTTCCGAGGGTGACGAAGGCGAAGTCGTTGGTGACGGGCTCCGGGACGAATTCGTTGGTGAGAAAAGCCCAGGAGAACGTGATCACATCGCCGGCATTGGCCGTGAAGGTCTGCTTGATGGCAGAACCATTGACAGCCCCGAGTGCCGAGAGAGAGCCGTTCGCAGAACCGAACAGAAACGTTTCGAGCGCTCCAGTCGAGGTTCCGCCTGGGGAGTTGATGAGTAGGGCCTGGTTGGTACCGGCGACCGGGGCAATCCCAAAACTGGCCGTCTGGATGCTGGTGGCACCCAGGGTAGTCCAGTCGGTGAAGTCGCTCTCGAAACTGCCGTTCATCGTGGCGGCAAGCGCCGGCGACGAGAGAAAGAGGGCGGCGATGGCCACGCCCCAACCGGCTTGATGAAAGTGCATCATCTGTTGGTGACTCCTGGGAGTTAGGGTGTGACGACGAATTTGGTCGGAGTGGTAGACCGGCCCAGGGGGGTGGCGATGCGGATGGGACCGGAAACCGCCCCGGCCGGGACCGTTACCCGGATCGTGGTGGGGGTGATGGCCGTGATCGTTCCTGGTGCCCGGTTGTAGAAAGTCACCGTCGTATTGCCCGGATTGGGGTCGAAGTTGGAACCGTCGATGACTACCGTCGAACCCACCGCGCCGGTGCGCGTCGCACTCAGCACCCGCGGAGAGCTGTCGCAACTCGGGAACTTGAAGGCACCGACGCGGGTGCTCCAGCTGGAATTACTGGTGGCGGTGTAGTACTCGGTGGTGTACCAGAAGGTGCAGTTGTCGAGCGGGTCTACTGCCATCGTGCTGTAGTCGCCCCAGCGGCTGGAGGTGCTGGTCTGAGCGCCCAATCCGGCAATCAGGGTACCTTCACCCTGGCCGAGCGTGCCGAGAGCATCGGTTGTCAGGCGGCCCGCATAGCGGATGGACGGGAAAATCGTTGCATCCGAGGCACTGAAGCCGAGGGCGATGTTGCCGTCGCCATCCGCAGCGATACTGCCCATCCAGCGATTGGTGGCGTCGGGCGCGTAGGTGCCTTGCTGGAAAATCGAGTAGCCGCTGCCGGTGTTGCGCAGTTCGAGCCAGCGGATACCGGCGAGGCTGCCGGTGACACCGGGGTCTACCGTGGCGTTCATGTAGAGCGACTGGGAACTACCGTAGTTGCGGTAGGCAAGGCGGTACATCAACCGGTCGGCAATGGCGTCGATGCGGCGGGTGGTGCCCAGCTGGGGAATGCAGTTGCGGGTGCCCTGCAGGACGCAGGAAACCGGGGCGAACGGTGCCAGGGTGGGCGGGGTAAAGAGCAGGTTGGGCTGGCCTGAGAGGCCAAAAGTCGAATTGGTCGGGTTCTGCCAATCGGTTCGGAACTCCCAGAGGGCCAACTGGTCGGTCGGGAAGCCGAAGGCCGCGTCGTCAATTTCAGCAAAGTAGCCGGGGGTACCGGCAGGCGGTGCCGCGCCATCGACATCGGCGGGCAGTACGCCACCGAAGTTGGGGTTGGCCGACTGCAGGTCGAAGTAGACCAGTTGCGCGGGCAGTCCCTGCAGCATCTTCTCGCGCTCGAAAGCCCAGACCCCGGCGCCTGCGAACGAGGAACCGTTCAAAAACTGGTTGGCGGTCATGTAGTAGGCATCGGGCCAGACCGCCAGCTTCGCGTAGTCGTTGAACTTGTTCTGGCTGACGATGAAGTCGTAGCGGTTATAAGTACCGGCCGGGTCGGGGCCGGTCGAGACGGCGAAGCACTGGTGGTAAGGCCCTGAAGTCGAACTGGTGAAGGCCCACTGGCTGAACATCCAGCGATCGGCAAGTGGGTCGTAGAGGACGATGATGTCGCCGCGGTTGGTGGTCTCGCACAACCCCCCGAAACCGGCCCAGAGCGCGTTGCCGTTGAAGGGACCAAACTGGAGGGTGCCCGCTTTGTTGTAGATGCCGTAGGAAAGGTTGACCCACTGGACGTAGTGGTTCGGCCCGACGTCGCCACTCGTATCGGGCGGCAGAACGCCGTTGCGGTTGTTGACTCCGTCGAAGTTCACGCTCGTCGTCGGAATGTTGCCGATGCCCGGACTGCTTTGCAGCACCGAATCGGGACCAGCCTGCTCCAGAAAGTCGTCAATCTCTTTAATCGGTTTCGGATTGGGGACAAAATCGACCAGCGCCCGGTTCGGAATTTCTTTAGTCGGGCTGATGAAGGGTGCTCCGGGGGCAATTGTGCGCAGGGCTGGGGAGACGTCGTTCTTGACGGAGCGAATGATCTCGGGTCGCAACGGACTTTGGGGGACGTTGGCAGTCGGATCTCCAGGTTTAGCCTCAGCTGCGCTCACTGTGGCAAGCAGCGCCGCAGTGGAAGCCAACAATAAAGCCGCGGACAGACGCTTTCTAGAATGATTCAACAAATTCAGACCGTTACTTCCCGGCATGGGCAGCCGGGTGTGTGGAGCCAGCGACATATATACTGCTACCTAAAACATGAATGTAAAAGATATTAGCAGGCCTCTGGTCCACTACACGGGTATCGCCGCGAAGAATTGTTGTCACAAGCTCGGCCAACTCCGCGCGACTTCTAAAGTGTACCGGACGTAACCAGGTAGACCGGTTTAAAGGCACTGCCTCGGGTGTTACGGCTTACAGTTCAGACCCTGAATTGGAGGGGTGCCGTGATTGAGACCACCCTCCGCCAGCGTTGCAATTACGTTGAGGAGAGCATGGTTATAACCATGCTCTCCTCGCGAGTAGAAGCGGTTACCGCTGAAAGAGGATCAGGGTCTGGGTTTCGACTTGATCGCCCTTCCTGGCGTTGAGGCTCACTTCGTAGCGCGTGCCGGGCACCTTCACGGCGGGCGGCTGGAAGGCAAAACTGAAGTTACCCTGGCCGTCTGTCTGGACACTGCGGTTGAGGAGGTTCTGGTTGAGACCGAGCAGGCCGCCGAGGGCGTTGGTTGCCTGGATCTGCACGGCGACAGTCGCCTGAGAAGCGCTGCGGCCTCTGATTTCAACGGTGCTGCTTTCAACCTGGCTATTGTTGGCGGGCGCAAGCACTTCGAGGGTAAGGCGCTGGGAGCCGGAAGTGGCAGCACTCAGGAGCGACTGGTCAAGGCGGGTGCGGGCCGATTGGCCGTCGCCCTGCAAGACAGCGGTGACATCGGTACCGGCGGTGAGGTTGTCCTGACGACGGACCGTATAGCGGCCCTCGTAAATACCCGGACTTACCTCGCGCATCGGTAGCGAGCGGGCCAGGTTGCCCACCGAGAAATTGGCCCGGCTGCGCGGCGTGCCTTCAAGGGTAAAGCGCAGTTCGGTACCGGCTTCGAGGGTGTCCACGGGCGCCACGGTAAACCGGTCGATATTGATGGCGACATTGCTGCTGCCGTAAGCTGGTCGGGTGTTGTCGGCGGCGACATCGGCGATCAGCGGCTCTTCAAGGCGGGCACTGACCGTGCGCTGCCCCTGTCGCAGGTCGGCGCGGACGGCAGTATTGCGGCGCAACCGGTCCTGGCGGCGGACAGTGTAGCGGCCCTCGTAGATGCCGGACTCGACTTCGCGCATCGGAATATTGTTGGCGATGCCGCTGATAGTCAGAGAAGCCCGAGACCTCGGGGTGCCTTCCAGGGTGAATACCAGCTCGCTCCCCGGATCCAGCTGTTCAACCGGCCGCAGTTGAAAGCTCTCTATCTGTAGAGTGCTCTGCTGGGCGATGAGGACCGGTGCGGGTGCGGCGACGGCTTCTTGTAGTTGACCTGAGGCGGCAAGCACGCCAAGGGCAAGTGCCCATGAAAATTGATGGGTGTTCATCGTGACTCCAAATGGCTTTGGGTAGCCAGGTTCCCAGGAGACTCCTGGTGGGGGTAAATAAAGGCTTTCCAGCAAGGACAGGCCTTCATCTGCGAGTCCAGTGAAGTCGATGACCCATGATGATGTACCTGTCTTAAAGCAGAATTGCCTTTAATACCTGTGTAGTTTCTGTCTAAAGGAGTAGGCCGGGACTGCATTCGGCCCTGTCCTGGGGGTGCTTGTCGCCAGTTCTTTGCGGCAGTGGTGACAAGCAATCGGGGATGCTTCCGAGTCGATAATGAATTGGCGGCAGTCCTCGATAAGCAGGAGAGTGGATGATTCGCATTGCAACAGATGGTGCTTGTTCGGGCAATCCGGGGCCGGGCGGTTGGGCTGCACTGGTGATTGATGGCGAACAAGCGGAAGAACTGACGGGATACGAGGCGCACACCACCAACAACCGCATGGAAATGCAGGCGGTGATCGAAGGTTTGAGGCGGGTGGGAGCCGGACAGCCGGTCAGGGTACTCACCGACAGCCAGTACGTCATCAAGGGCATCACCGAGTGGCTACCGGGCTGGAAGCGGCGCGGCTGGATCACTGCCGGCGGCAAACCGGTCGAAAACCGCGACCTCTGGGAAGCCCTTGAGCCCCTCGCCGGGAAATGGGTGCAGTGGGAACATGTGCGCGGGCACGCCGGGCACCCCGAAAACGAGCGGGCAAATGACCTGGCCCAGGCAGTGGCTCGCAAACAATCCCCACCGGGTACGAATGTCGTCACTGCCGCCTTCGAGAGTGCCCCGGCAGCCGCCTCCGCCGGACGGGCAGGCGGGACGACTTACTTAAGTCTTGTGCAAGGAAAGCTGGTGCGGCAGGCGACCTGGAACGAGTGCCAGGTACGTGTTCAGGGTGTCTCAGGGGCAAAGTTCAAAAAATGCCGTTCTTACACAGAAGAACTGGCGGCGATCACTGCCTGGGGATTGCAGCCGACTGCCCTTTTGGATCTAGAAAACTGATACCCTTTGCGGACTGAGCAGACCCTGAAAATCGGCTATGCGCAGGTATCCTGCACCTTCCAGGCCGCTTTCCGTCCTCAGGGGTAAAGTTGTATGAACAAACCAATGTAGATTGCATGACCGAGAGCCTGACAATTCACCTGCCCGATGTTGCAAGTACGCTCAACCTCACTGGTCCTGCTGAAGAAAACCTGCGACTACTCGAAGCCGAGACCGGGGCACAACTGGTGCTGCGCGGGCAGAACCTGGTGATCGAAGGGACCGAGGAGCAGGTCAAGCTGTCGCGCGAAATTATCGGCTCCCTCGAATCGCTCTGGATGCGCGGGCGGCGCGTCAATAATTTCGATCTGACCAGTGCCTACCAGGCGATCAGCCTCGGCCAGCTAGAGGAATTCCGTCGGATGCAGCGGACGATGATTGCTGCCAACCGGCGCGGTGAGCCGCTCTACACGCGCACTTTCGGCCAGTGGAGCTACGTGCAGGCAATCGGCAAGCACGATCTGACCTTTGGCATTGGCCCGGCCGGCACGGGCAAAACCTATCTCGCCGCCGTCCTGGCGGTGCTTGCTCTGCAGGAAAAGCGCGTAGAGCGCATTATTTTGACGCGGCCGGCAGTCGAGGCGGGAGAGCGGCTCGGGTTTTTGCCGGGCGACCTGCAGGCAAAAGTCTCTCCTTACCTGAGACCGCTTTACGATGCGATCTACGAATTCATCGAGCCCGACCGGCTCCTGCAGTTGATGGAGAAGGGCACAATCGAAGTTGCTCCGCTCGCCTACATGCGTGGACGAACCCTCTCCAATGCCTTCGTCATCCTCGACGAAGCCCAAAATACGACTGCCGAACAGATGAAGATGATGCTCACCCGACTAGGCAACGCTTCGCGGATGGTGATTACCGGTGACGCCACGCAGACGGACCTGCCCTACGGCACTCGCTCCGGCCTCACCGTCGCCCGCCAGATCCTGCGCGGTGTGCGTGGGATCGCCTTTTGCGAATTTAGCAGCGCAGATGTCGTCCGCCACCCGCTCGTGCAGCGCATCGTCGAAGCTTACGAGCGCTTTGAGAGCGAACAGCCGCCGCGCTAGGCGGGCAAAAGATCAATAAAAGTCAGCTCCGGTGGGCAACCGATGCTCAGTTTGCGGAAGCGGCCGAGGCCACGCGAGACGTAGAGCTGGTTGCCGCCCTGCTGGTAGTGGCCTCCCCAACTGCCCGAGCGGATGATGGCGCCGCTACCCGGTAGCGCCTCGGCAAATTCGGGTAGGTAGCGCTTCAGAACCTGCCGGGTGCGGCCGAGCCAGGGCAGGATTGGTCCAATCACAGGCAGACGCACCTGACCGCCGTGGGTGTGGCCCGACAGTTGCAGGTCGATGCGCCGCTCGCCCATCGGCCAGAAGGCGTCCGGGTTGTGCGACAGCAGCAGCGTTGGCCGTTTGGCGCGGACACTCGTAAAAATTTGCTCCGGTTCAAACGGTCCAAACCAGAAGTCGCCCGTGCCCGCAATGGCTAGACCGGCAACGGCAGTCCAGCGATTTTCGAGCACTTCGACCTGGGCCTTGCGTAGAGCACCTGCGACCGTTCGGCGCGAATGGGCCAGGGCGTTGTCGTGGTTGCCGAGCACGGCGAAGAGTCCGTGGCGCGCTTTGATGCGACCCAAGAGCGGTGCGAGTGCGAAGATCGGTTCGGGTGGGCGGGTAACGAAGTCGCCGGTCAGGGCAACCAGGTCGACAGACTCGGCGTTGATCCGGTCTACAGCCCGTTCGATGAGTGACCAGCCCACCGAGGCTCCGCCGTCCCAGTGAATGTCACTCAGTTGGGCGATTTTGAGTGGAGATTGGAGACCCTGTATGGCGATTTTACGAGTCTCGACGCTGAGACTGTCCGCTTCGTGGTGACTATAAGCTGTTAACCCGGCCCCCAGTCCGGCAGTCGTCAACAACCCACCTAGAACAACTTCCCGGCGCTTCATAAGCTTTATCGATAGAGAGTAGTTATATTTATCCAGGTTACGACAACCTGACTTTGCACGGCCACTGCCTCTATTTGAGTGCCCGCGAGCGGCGGCACTGACTCCTCAAGCCGTGCGCCCAGAAGCTGCCCGAAAAGCACTCTTTCAAGATTCCCGACAAGAGTGCAGACCCCAACAGACTCTGCCGAACGGTGCCATAATCCCAGTCGGCCAGGCAATGTGAGATCCTGGGAGCAAAGGCTATTCAACCGACTCTGAACAACATGGCTCCACATCAAAATTCGATGGTCGTGATTACCGGGGCATCCTCCGGGATCGGCCTGCAGGCGGCAAGAGCGCTCGCCGAGCAAGGACAGTCCCACGTCGTGATGGCGTGCCGGGACCTGCCAAAAGCCCAGAAAGCGGCCGAATCACTGAACCTGTCGCCAGAACGCTACACCATTCTGCCGCTCGATCTGGCTTCTCTTGGGAGCGTTCGACAGTTTGTAGAGCGTCTACGCGAAAGTGGCAGAAGCCTCGACTCCCTGGTCTGCAACGCCGCAGTCTACACACCCACGGCAAAAGAACCGAGGTGGACCGAAGACGGTTTTGAGCTGAGTGTCGGCACCAACCACCTCGGACATTTTCTACTGGCCAATCTGCTGCTGGAAGACTTGAAGCAGTCTACGTCCCCGAACCGCAGACTTGTGATCCTCGGGACGGTAACCCACAACCCGAAGGAACTGGGCGGGAGCATTCCACCCCGGCCGGACCTTGGAAACTTGCAAGGTCTGGAAGCAGGGTTGAAAGCGCCTTACTCGATGATCGACGGCAAGTCCTTCAACCCGGTCAAAGCCTACAAAGACAGCAAAGTCTGCAACGTGCTGACGATGAAAGAGTTGCACAGGCGCTACCACCAGTCCACAGGGATTACGTTCAACGCCCTCTATCCCGGCTGTGTGGCAACCTCGGGGCTATTCCGGGAATCTCCTCGCCTCTTTCAAGTGATCTTTCCCGTTTTTCAGCGCTACATTACCGGCGGCTTCGTCTCTGAGGAGCAAGCCGGTGACCGCCTGGCTAAAGTGGCCACGGGAGCCGATTATCGACAGTCCGGCGTCTACTGGAGTTGGGGAAACCGACAGAAAAAAGACGGCCAGTCGTTCATCAAAGAGGTCTCCAGCGAGGCGAGTGATGAGGACAAAGCCCGGCGTCTCTGGGAACTCAGTGCAAAGTTGGTCGGGCTTGTCTGATTACTAAGTTTATCGAACTAAGTTCACAAGGAATCCGATGCAAGTATTTGATATTCACGAAGCCGAAACCCAGTTGTCCCGGTTGGTTGATCTCGCTGCCGGAGGTGAGTCGTTTGTGATCGCTAAGGCGGGTAAGCCATTGGTGAAGGTTGTCGCGCTGAATGCTCCTGAGCCACCTCAGATGAAACGGCGAGGCTTTCTGGCAGGTCAGATCAGCGTGCCGGAGGATTTCGATCGCATCGATATATCTAAGAACTTCCTTGAATGACCGCCATCACGATTTCAACCAGGATAAGGACGATGATCACCAGTTCGAGGGTCTGGCCCTGCACTGCACTCAGCCGGTCGGTGAGTAACTGGTAGAGGTTGCCGATGATGTCGAGCTTCTGGGCGATGGCTGCTTCCCACTCCTGCAAGTAGAGGCGGCGGGTGGCCGCCGAGTGAACCCGCGCCAGGTATAGGTCACCGATGAGTTTGAGGGAGTTGTCTATGCGCTCGGAGAGCAAAGAGTAGTCGATGCGCAGTTCCGCCAGTTCTTCGATCGCCTGACGGTAGGGTGTACTGAGCGGCACCGGAAAGAGAATACGTTTCTGGATCAGGCCCTGGTAGGCACCGATCTGGCGGTCGAGTTGAGCGTCGATGTAGCGCGCTTCGAGGAGTTCGACGTTCAACAACTCCAGGACGTTGACGGTGTCAAAATAATCGCGGTCGTAGATAAACGACGCATTCCAGTCGATTAAGACGAGGTCGTTTTCGTAGTAGGTGATCGGTTGAAAGAGCGCTTCTTCCTGCTGCTCATGGCTCAACTGCTGGGTCTCAAAGCGCAGCACCTGGGTCAGGGTCGAGCGGTAGCGGCTGAGCAGTTCTTCAGAGCGCAGGGGCTCACTCAGGTTCTCGACGATAAACAGGTAGTAGTCTTCGACGAGGTCTGAGAGTTGGGGGCGTTCGATGGCAGACCGGATTTTCTCCATCAGGTTTTGCACCTGGATGCGGGCGTCCGCTTCGAGGTCGAGACTGTAAAGGTGCTGGCTGAGGGCTGGTAATTGCTCCAGCGGCAACTGCAGGGGCCAGCGGTAAGCGATGCTCACGGCCCCAAACCCGAAGACCGTCGCTTGAATCTGCCCTCGGGGACCGGCATCTTGCAGCGAATCTGTCTCGCCAAGATAGAGGACCTGAGGCGGGTCGGTGTACTGCAGGTAGCTGGGAGTCAGCTTCTTGCGCGATAGAGGTTGAACCGGTGAAGAAGTCAGCAGCCGGCTCACTTCTTGCAAAGAGACTTCGTACCCGACGTCGAAGGCAAAGAGGGCAACCGCCTGGCTTCGCAGAATCTCGACCATTGCCCTACCTTCCCCCAACCTGTCCCCAGCCGTCAAGGACAGAACGCATCCAGGGCTGCTCAGGGTCTACAATGCCCCTATGCCAGATGAATCGTCAGTGGAAGAATCCTACCAGTACGAACCGGTCGTGGTCAGATGTCCTTTCTGTCAGGCGACAAGCAGCGGTGAACTGGATGCGACAGTCGCCCTGCTTGCCGCCTGTGTGCACTGCAGCCAGGATATCGAAGAGGACGGCGAACATACCGGTTACGGTGCTGCTATTCTGGGTCTCCTCGCGAGCCGATTCGGTAGGGAGGAGACCAATGCTGCTCTCAAGCAGGTCAGCACCACCCAGAAATAAAATTGCTTTGCCTCGTCCGCCTCTATTTCTCCACCCTCGGAGGGGTATCGGTTTGCCACCGCAGGCAATGTCGGGTGAAGACCAGGCCGGTGAGGATGGGATAGAACCATTCAGGAAAGTAACCCTATGTCACAGTTACTGACGAAAACCCTCTCGGGAACGGGTCTGCTTGTCGCGCTTGGCGCCCTACTTTCGACCGCGGCCTTTGCCCAGTACACGACACCCGGTGCGTCAGGCACAGTTCCCGGTAGCCCAACAGTTCCGAGTACCGGACCCGCCGGGGCTCCAGCCGGTTCGATCCCAGGTTCGACCGCGCCCGGTACGGTCCCCAACATCACCCCAAATCCTTCGACGACTCTACCGGCGGCACCCGGCATTACGAACTCTGCTCCCGGCATTGCCCCGAATCCTTCGACGACTTTGCCGAGTTCCACACCCAGTACTGCGTACCCTTCTGCTACCCCCTACAACACAGCACCGGGTAGCCAGAGCGGCATCTACTCACCGGGCACCGCCCGACCAGGCACGGTTACTCCGGGAATCCCAGGCACCACCCCGCCCGGTGCATCGGGCATTTCCCCTCGCTAAACAGGTACATTCGCCCGTACCCATTTACAGTACGGGCGAGTGCTCCTAGCGGCATGCACCGACTTTGAGCGTGTAGCTCTTGCCGGTCGAGACGGGTCCGCCGAAGTAGACGTTCACCTGATAGGGCTGGTCTTTGAGGCCGCGCGGCTTCGCATCGAAGGTGTAGGTCTTGCCTTTGCCGAGGGACTTGGCCGACTGGTTGTAGGCCTTGACGGCAGTCTGGTCGCTGTACTTGAGGTTGAGCTGGATGTCGTACTGGCCGTCGCTGTCGGGGGTAATCGTTGCGACGTAGCGCGTGAACTCGGTGCCGCTCGGGATTGCGAAATCGGTGTTCCAGTTGTTGGCGGTCACAAAGGTGCCAGTCGGTGAGATCGATTTTTTGACTGTCGTCGCACTGCGGTTGAGTCTGGCGCCCTCGGTCGCACCCTCGGCGGCACCGACCACTTCGAGCGGTGTGCAGGTCTCAGCCAGTACCGGCTGCACTAGAGCCAGGGCGGTTAAGAGAGTCAGACAACTTGAAGTCAGAATTTTCATAAGTCTCAGGAGAGGAAAACGGACAAAACGATTCTCCAATTTTTGCGATGACCAGACATCTGCCTGCAGGTAAGCCTAACTTCAGCGGCAACTATAGCGCCAGAGCACTGGCTTCTCCTCACTTATCGTGTAGAAATCGCTCGAACCGGGAACAGTAGCGATTGCTTCCCCTTGCGGTTCGCGGGCGAGGGCAACTGTCTGGGCAGGGCGGGAGAAAAGTTGAGCCCAACTCTCACCCACCGAGCGTTCCCAGCGAAAAGCCGTGAAATAACTGCGCAACAAAAACGTCTTGCCGTCCTCACTGATGGCTGCCCCGGTGATCAGGTTGTCGCCCAGTTCGCGAGTGCTCAAGTCGAATTGGGCAACGGGTTTTGCAAGAGAGTTGGCCGGGTCCAGGCTGCGGGCATAGACGCGGGCTATACCCGAATATTCTTTGGTGACTATGAGCAATTGCTTACTGAGGGGGTCGTAGACCAGTGCTTCGGTATTGGCGGGTTTATCAAACCGGACCGGCAGTTTAAGTAGTACATCAGCCCGCGTCGCAGTAGCTGCCGGTTCGCGCAGGACATAGATGACCTGATCGTCTCGCTGCAAACGGTTGTTGCCGAAGTCACCGATATAGAGGCACCGTCCGGCTCTCTCCGGGCAGGGGCCACCTGCCAGGTCTTCCCAATCGACGTTGACGGCATCGGCGATATTGACCTGACCGAGTAGCTTGCCGCCATCATCGAGGGCGTAGAGTGCTGCAGTGCCGCCCGAATCGTTGTGAGTCCACCAGAACTGGCCGGAACCGCGTACCAGTCCTGAAATTTCCCGCAGGGGAGATGAAGGAAACTGGGCCAGCGATTCAAATCGGTACAGGCAGGCAGCCAACCCTGTTGTGGTGAGAACCGGCAATAGAGCCCCGGTAAATAGAAGCAACCAGGCAAGCGGTTTCAGGAGCATCGAGAAAAGCCTAAGGAGAACATGCGGCTCAGAAGCCTGAATCTAGCGGATCAGACACTCAACACGCCGATAAATCCCCAGGTGAGAAGAATCCCGGCCCCCAGACTGGCACTCAAGCGAAGTGATGCTGAGTTGCGGCGACAGGCGTGGTAGGCGGCGGGCAGCAGGTCGTGCAAGGCGACAAACAGAAAAGTACCGGCGAGAAAGGCGAGCAGCCAGGCCAGGGCCAGGGGCGAGAGCGCCAGTCTGGCAATGCCCAAAGCAGCGATGAGCGGAGCAATTGCCGTCGCCGCCAGGAAAAGAATAGCGAGGCGACGGTCAGCCTGGGCGCGCATCACCAGGGTGACCGTGTTGATACCGTCGCAAAAACTGTGCAGCACGATGGCAAGGGTGACCCCAATACCCATAACAGCACTACCGCTCAGCCCCAGCCCGAGGGCAAGGCCGTCGAGGAACTTGTGCACCACCAGCACCGCAGCCCCAATTAAGCCCGGATTGACGTTCCCATACCCGGCATCGACCGAGCGATGGGCAAGCCCGTGCCACCAGTAGAGCGCCC
>JANNPH010000055.1:0-6973 GCA_031399965.1 Gloeobacteraceae cyanobacterium SOY_34_metabat_159
TGAGCGCGGCTATGACCTACAGCCATCGCGGCTGGAGCGCCACTCTACTCGGGCGCTACTCGGGTGGGCAGCGCCGGGGAGAAAACGCTTTCGGAGTACCGGCCTACGCAACTCTAGACTTTAATTTTGAAGCGCCGCTCACCGAACGCCTGACCCTGACCGGCAATGTTTTCAACCTGACCGATACCCATTATGAATACGTGGCTGGGGTACCGGCACCAGGGATTACCTTTCGAGTCGGTGGCCGGTTCGAATTGGGAGGATAGTCGCTTTATCCCTGACGAATTTTGCTGTTACTATCAGGCCAATTTTGAAAGGGTTGATTTTCTCAGGTGAAGGGCGATGCAGCCAAAAGCGATGAAGACCAGGAGACCGCTTCCCCAGAAGGGCACCGTCCGGCCAAGACTGTCGTAGCTGCTGCTTGCTGCCAGGGGACCGAAGATCTGGGCAACGCTTATCAGTGATTGGGTACCTCCCAGCACACGACCCTGTTCGCTGTCGGAGGCACTGTTGGAGAGCATGCCGCGCAGTGAGGGGGTGGCAAGGCCCACTCCGAGGGCCAGGATCGCCTGGGAGGGGTAGAGCCAGATTCCGCTCGGCAAAATCGCAACCGAGGCGAGCGCAAAAGCAACCAGCAATAGACCGGCGACGGCCAGCCGGGCCTCGCCAAATCTGGGCAGGAGCCGACGAATCAGGCCGCCCTGCACGATGGTCGAGACGACACCGATAAAGGCGAATACCCAGACGGTCAACTCCGGTCCCCAGCCGAACCGGTCGCGGATGAAGACGGCAAAAACGGTCGTGAAGCCCGCGAAGGCAAAGTTGAACAGAAAGTAGCCGCTTACCAGGGCACGGAGCCGCCGGTCGGCAAGCAAGCTGCCCAACTGCTTGATCGGGTTGAGGTCGGCTGGGGCAAAGCTGCGACGGCGTTCAGGGGGCAACGACTCGGACAACGTGAAATAGCCAAAAGCGGCATTGGCAAGAGCCAGACCTCCGGCAAAAAACACAGGTGCATTGAGACCAAACGGGACGAGCGCTCCACCGATTGCCGGGCCGAGGGTAAAGCCGAGGCCGAAGGCTGCACCGATCAGGCCAAAGTTTTGGGTGCGTTTTTCAGGCGGTGAGATGTCGGCAATGTAAGCCTGGGCGGTGACGATCACGCCGCCCGTCGCCCCGGCAATCACCCGCGAAAGAAAAAGTAGCCAGAGTGCCCCCGCCCAGCCGAAGACAAAGTAGCTGAAGCCCGTTCCGAGCACACACCAGAGCAGCACCGGACGGCGACCGTAGCGGTCTGAGAGGATGCCGATCACCGGGGTTGCGAGAAACTGCGCAACGAAAAACACCGAGGTCAATAGCCCGATAGTCACCGCATCCGACCGGAAGCGCTCGACTAGGTAGGGCAGGACCGGCACGAGCAGACTGCCGCCCATCAGGTCGATGAAGACCGTGATGAAGATGAATATCAACGGCGAAGGCTTGGTGAGCGCTGACACTCGTAACCACCAGAGAAGTGTTGAGCTGATCCTATGCCCGATAACGATTCTTTACGACCATCAACAGGAGTGCAAAGCTTCGTCCGGTACTGCTTTGCGAGTGCTCTCCCCCTGTTCTGGAGGGAGCGGGCGTCAGGCGCGGACGTTATAATTTTGTGAGCTTTGCGACATTACACCTCTTGACTACTGAAAATACGAACCCGCCTGGCGAATCGCCTGCTCGGCCGCCTTTGATCAACTGGCGGTTCGTAGGCTGGTTGGTCGTTGCTACTGCGCTCGTTGTCGGGGCACTGGTCGCTGGTGCTCTCGTCGGGCTTGCTCTCAGTTTTCGGGGCCTGCCGGATGTGCGGGTACTTAAAAACTACGTGCCGAGCGAGGCGACCCGCATCACCGATATCAAAGGCCAGGTGATCGCCGTCATTCGCGGCGAGGCAAACCGCAAAGTGGTACCGCTCAAAGAGATTTCACCTAACCTGCGTCAGGCGGTGCTTGCTATTGAGGATGACCGCTTCTACCAGCACTCGGGTATTCGCATCGACACGTTGGTGCGGGCGGCTTACACCAACTTTTTAGAAGGACGCACAGTCCAGGGTGGCTCGACGATCACCCAGCAACTGATTAAAAACTTGTTTTTGACGCCTGAGCGGTCGCTCGACCGCAAAGTAGCAGAAGCGGTCCTCTCGCTTCGCCTGGAGCAGGTCTTCTCCAAAGACCAGATCCTGGAGATGTACCTCAACCAGATTTACTGGGGCAGCAATTCCTACGGTATCGAGACGGCAGCCCGTACCTATTTCAACAAGTCAGCCAAGAGCCTCGACCTGGCGGAGTCCGCGATGCTCGCCGGAATGCTGCGGGCACCAGAAATTTATTCCCCCACCCGTAACCTCGAAAAGACGCTTGCCCGTCAGAAAGTCGTGCTCGACCGCATCGTCGAACTGGGCTGGATCGCGCCATCAGAAGCTGAACGAGCCAAGGCGCGCAAATTAACGTTCAAGCGGGCCGGCGGGAACTTGATTTTGACGAAGGCTCCCTACTTCAGCAGCTACGTCGTCCAGGAACTGGTTCGCAAATACGGGCGAGACACGGTACTCAAAGGTGGCCTCCAGGTGCAGACCACCCTTGATCTGAAGATGCAGGAACTGGCCGAGCGTACCGTTGCCAATGCTGCCCGCTCTCTGCGTTCTCGGCGAGCCGAGCAACTCGCCCTGGTGGCGATGGACCCGCGCACAGGCTACGTCAAGGCGATGGTCGGCGGGGTCGATTTTAAAAAGAGCCAGTACAACCGGGCCGCCCAGGCCAGACGCCAGCCGGGTTCTACTTTCAAACCCTTCGTCTACTACACGGCCCTGGCGAGCGGACGCTACACTCCCGACACAATTATCGAAGACTCGCCGGCAAGCTTCGGCAATTACAGTCCTAAGAACTACGACCTGCGCTTTTACGGAGCGATGACCGTTCGCCAGGCCCTCGCCCAGTCGCGCAACGTGCCGGTGGTCAAAATTGCCAACCGCATCGGCATGAACCAGGTCATCCTGCAGTCGCGCCGGGCCGGCATCACTTCGCCCCTGGCTCCAAACCTGGCGACCGCCATCGGTTCGGGCGGCATCTCGCCCCTCGAACTGGCGCGCGGCTACAGTGCTTTTGCCAACGGCGGCTATCGGGTCACAGCAACGGCAATCTTGCAGGTGACAGACCAGCAGGGCAATATTCTTGAGCAGAACCTGCCGGTGCGCGAGCATACGCTCAAGGCGGGACCGGTCAGGATGTTGAACCAGATGCTCCAGGGCGTCGTCTCAGCCGGTACCGGCACCCGCGCTCAACTGGCCGGTGGTCGCCCGGCTGCCGGTAAGACGGGCACCACCCAGGATTTCCGGGACGCCTGGTTCGCGGGCTACGTACCGCAACTGGTGGCTGTGATCTGGGTTGGCAACGACGACTTCGGCAAAAGCCTGGCGCGCTCGACAGCGGGTGGTACCTACGTCGCCCCGATCTGGAAAGGGTTTATGGATCAGGCGCTCAAGGGACAGCCGATCTTGCCTTTCCCAGGTATGGAACCGCCCAAGGTCGATCCGGCCAAGAGTAAGCACGAGAAGACGGCGATCTCAGAGGAGATCCCTGAAGAAGCTCCGAAACCGCGCCGCCGCCGCCGTGTCCGAAAAGCGCCTGAGGCAAGCCCCGAACTTAAATCGGTTCCCGTCCCCACTGATGCCCCGGCGGAAGCGCCTGCTCCACAGGCGGAGCCAGAGCCGACGCCTTGAGGAGTTGAAGCTACCGCAGTCAGCCTTGCTGTCGGCCGGTTTCAGCGACGGGGATTAGGCCAACATCTTCAGGTGGTTCCAAGTTTCAAGGTAGGCTAACTTCACCGCACAAGCTGCTGCCAGACAGATTGCAAGGCAGCAGCACCTGAGCATCGACTATTTGCTGGGCTTCGCTGCCGGTTTGGCTGGCTTTTCTTTACTTTTTTGCTGTGCCGCCAGCTGTTCGCGGTAGTTCTTGAGGTTGACGAGTTCGGGTTGGTACTTGGGGTTCAGCTCCGAAGCCTTCTCCATTGCAGCGACCGCTTCATCGAGGCGCTTTGCCTCGACAAGTTCGGCGGCTTTGTTGTTGTAGGAACCGGCGAGGGCGTCGGTGCTCCGTTCGCGCATACTCTTGTCGTAGGAACGGGCTAGTTCGTAGTGCTCGATCGCCTCGGCCCATTTTTTTTGTTTGACCGACTCGCCGCCCAGATTGTAGTAGGAGACCGCGAGATTCTGTCGGGCCAGCTCGTAGCTCGGATCAACTGTCAGCGCATCTTTAAAGGCTTTCATCGCCTCAGAGTTCTTGCCGTCTTTTTGAAACTCGACGCCTTTGTTGTTGGCCTCGACCGCTTTGTTGCGGGTGATGGCCGCTTCGCGTTGACGGTTGACTTCATCAAATTTTGCTTTGTCTTCGGGGCTCATTTCCGGTTGCGCCGGCTGAGCCGGTTGCGCCGGTTGCGCCGGTGGGCTCGAATCTGGACGGGACGCACTGCCGGGTCCTCTATCCACATAACTCTGAGCTGCCACCGGGGAAATGCTTGCTACCACCAGGGCCAGGCTCCAGAGGCCGGGCGAATTGAATACAGGCCGATTTGACATTGGTTATTCTCTTAACATCGAGCAGATTCATACTATCTTCTGGTATCCGCAGTTGTTTTCAAGATGACATCGGTCATTTGTTCGACGGGCCTTGAGCAGGGCGCGACCTTCGATGCGACCGGCACCTACCGCTATTTGCTGTGGCGTACCTGGAACCCTGCTGCCGACCGGGTGCTCTTTGTCATGCTCAACCCGAGCACCGCCGACGCGACCCGAGACGACCCGACCATCCGGCGCTGTATTGCCTTCGCACGCGCCTGGGGCCACGGCGGGGTCGAAGTCGTCAACCTGTTTGCCTGGCGCTCAACCTCTCCATCTCTGCTGCGCATCGCCCCTGACCCGGTTGGTCCCGACAATGACCGGGTCCTGATGGACGCCTGTGGGCGCGCTGCCCGCATAGTCTTCGCCTGGGGTAATCACGGCAGCTTCTGGGGGCGTGACCGGCAAGTGAAGTCTTTACTGGGTGGCCAGACTTTCTGCCTCGGATTCACCCGTACCGGCCAGCCGCGCCACCCCCTCTACCTGCGGCAGACGACTGGGCTGCAACCCTGCCTGTAAATCGCCTCGGCCATCACCTGGTCAGCCCCAAAAACCCCTAACCAGCGCACCTATGAAAACTTCGTCGACCCAAATTTTGCTCATCGCTATCTGGCTCGGTTTCATCGTCTACGCTTTCGGCTTCGCGCCGCCCGACGCGCCCAATCCAAACGACCGGATTATGAACTTGATCCTCGGCAAAGATGACCCGGCAGCCGTTTCCGTCTTCAACTTGCTCGGTCTTATTCCACTGCTCTATTTTTTTTACTGATACCTGATGGGCACGGACAGAAACTGCCGGGCTGGCCCTTTGGCCTGCTCAGTTTCGGTGTTGGCGCTTTCGGCCTGTTGCCTTACCTGTTTTTGCGCCGTCCTCACAGCGATTGGCCCCAGGCCAAACGGGCCGGATGGATAGTCAAGCTCTTCGATTCGCACTGGTTTGCCCTTGCAGTCTCAGTCGGCATCCTGATACTTCTCTATGTCGGAATCAGCCAGGGTGACTGGAATTACTTTTGGGAGCAGTGGCGCACTGTCCGATTTATTCATGTCATGACCCTCGACTTCGTGTTGCTATCCTTGCTCTTTCCGGTCCTGCTTAAAGACGATATGAAGCGGCGGGGAATCAGCGCTGGTTGGGTCTTCTGGGCAGTTAGTCTTGTGCCACTTTTCGGCACGATGACTTATCTCATCACCAGACCAAAGCTCAATACGAAAACTTGATCTCCAGTCAAGATTTGTAACCTGGGCGACTCTTTCTCTGGGGGGAAGGCTCTCCGTGGGATTCGTTTTAAGTTGAGGAGGTAGAACAGGAGGCATGGTATTCATGGACAATCAACAAAATGCAACTGAAAATGTGCAGTCAGATCCAAATCGGACTGAGAGCACCGGCCCCGGCCTTTCTCAACAAGAAGACATTGCTGAGAACCAGGACATCTCAGACGTCGTCGCCAAGGCTTTCGACCAGGTTGATGAGCTGACCAAGCCCGCTGGCGAGGAAGCACAAACACCGATGCAGAACGATCCCAATCGCATCGAGAGCACTGGTCCCGGCACTGGGCAAGTGGCGGTCAGCGCGTCGCAACCGGGTGCTTACACCACCGATCCGACTGCCGACCCGGCAAGCCAGCAGACCGGTCAGCCTGCTCAGAGCACCGGACAGGCCAATCGAGGGTCAGGCCAGTCCGCACCGACAACTACAGCACCATCTTCTCAGGGCCAAACTGCCGGCGGTGGAGTTTCTCAGCAGGAGATTTCCGACATCGTCGATCAGGCACTCGATAGCGAAGCGCCGGAAGAGGCCCGTTCAGAGGCTGTGCGTCAGGCTGTCGAGCAGTTCAACGGGCTCGATGTTGACACCAAACTGGCGGTCTTCTACTACATCTATGAGGGCATGGGTGAATCGGTAACCCCGGCTGCACTCGGTGCCGCGTCGATCGAATTGACCCAGGCTTTCCTCGACGAGTTTAACGCCCTGCCGGATGGCGAAGCGCAACTGGAAGCCCAGCGCGCCCTGGTGCGCGGTGACGACAACACCCTGGGCCGCGAGTACGGCAAGCAAAACGAGAACAACAAACTGGCCATCTGGTATCTGATTGCCGAGCGGATGGGCAAAGATGTCATCGGCATGCCAGAAGACTACAAGCTCGACGACATCGCTCAGCAAAATCTGGTCGTTGTCAAAGAACTCGATTTCGAGCAGCAAATTACCTTCCTGCGCGACATCGCTTCTCCGATGGGCCATGACCCGATCGAGCGCGCCGTCTAAGACCAGGTAATCCTGTCGTCGGCATGCAGCCTGGCCTGCGTGCCGACGACTCTAGAGAGGTC
>JANNPH010000092.1:0-27050 GCA_031399965.1 Gloeobacteraceae cyanobacterium SOY_34_metabat_159
CCGGAGAATCTCACCCCGGCCGCGCCAGTTCAAAGAGCGACAACGAAGCCTGCACCAGCAAGCACTGCGGCGCCCGCTGCTCCAACGACCAGGGTGCCGTCGAGCGCGACCACCCCCACCGCCCCTCGACCACGCCCGGTCGCATCTACTTTCCGAACTTCTGATTGCCTACATCCGCGTTCCAAAACCCCGGAAAGTCTGGTCAATCAGCCAGTGAACGAGCGACTGAAAGCCATGTACCGGCGAGGGCAACAGCCCCAGGTAGCGAAACTGCCGCAGCAAATGGGCCGGTCGGCCCCGGATTTCGTAGCGGTCGAGCACTTCGACCGCCGCTTCCCCAAGCCCGAGCTTGGCCATCGTGCCGAGTAGACGCACAGGCATCGCCGTGGGCGGCCGTCCGGCCTCGATCATCAGCAGGTTGCGGGCAATCGCCTCGCCCTGCTGGTAGGCAGCCTGGGCCGTGGCCGGTAGCGGGTGGTCGGGGTCGGTCGCCAGATCTCCCGCCGCGAAGACCTCCGGGAAATCCTGGAGCTGGAGAGTCTGGGTGACCGAGAGCCGCCCGTTCTGGTCGCCACCGTGGGGGAGCATTCCCTTCAAAGGACTGACGAGCAGGTTCGCGGCCCCCCCGCCCGTCCAGATCACAGTTGCTGAGGGGGTAGTTTCGGAGTTGCCGCCGTGCGTAAAAGTGACCCCCTCAGGGCCAATGGCGCTCACACCTGCCCCGAGCACCACTTCCACCGGCGTCGCCCGCCGGGTGAGGGCTGCTTCAGCGGTGGTGCGCAGCTGCAGGCTCATGTCCTGGGGCAGGAGTCGGTCGCCGCGCTGCAAGACCACTACCCGTGCTGTACCGCTGCCGCCCAGGCGGTGATATTGCTCGGGCAGCCAGTCCGCGAGGGTCGCTGCGAGTTCGACGCCAGTCGGCCCACCGCCGACCACCACGGCTGTCAGGAGTTGCTGCTGCCGTTTGGGGTCTTCTGATTGGCTTGCTTGCTGCAGGCAGTTGCGCAGATGCTGCCGCAAGGCGAGGACATCTTCGCCGCCCCGAAAGGCAAAGGCATGTCGGTCAGCTCCTTCCACGGGCGGCTTACCCGCACCGCCGCCCAGGGCCAGCACGAGATGCTTGTAGGAATAAGCGAGACCCGAGCCCAGTTCGACCCGGCGTCCTTTTAAGTCCACCGACTTGATACTGTCCTGGATAAAGATGATGCGGCTGCCGCGCAGCAGTTCTTCAAAGCGCGGCCAGACCTGAAAGGCGTCCAGTTCACCGCTCAACAATTCATAGAGTAACGGCTTGAAGCTGAAGCGCTCGTCGCGATCGACCAGCACTATCTGTTCGCCGTAGCGGCGGCGGCTGAGGTACAAAGCGGCAAATAGCCCCGTGAAGCCGCCGCCGAGGATGACCGTGCGGTTGCTGGGCGTCATCTACAAACCCCCCTGAATTTTCCCTACTCCGTATCCCTGGCGTCCGCGTAGGCAACCACGAGCCAGACGACCAGCATGATGAACACGTTTTTGTCCCAGGTGGATTCGTTACTTGGAAAGAGTCCTGCTTTCGGAAACAGGCCGAAGGCGAGGATAAAACTGGTGAGCATCAACAGCATGAGCAACCCTGCCCACTTGACCCAGCGGTCAATTAAAAACAGCACCCCGACAGCAATCTCGACTGCGGGCAGCAAGTAAGCGTAAGGGAGGGCCAGCACTGCCGGTATCGGTCCGATGCCTTCGAAGCCGAGCCCCCACAGCTTCAACTTCTGGGTGGTGATTGTCTCCAGCAAACCGCCCGGTTCAGCGAAGTGGAGGTAATTGGCAATTCCTGAGAGTACGAAGAAAATCCCCAGCAGCAACCGGGCCGTGGTCGCCGCCACGTAGAGGGAGTTCTGCTTCGGGGGATTGAGGGTGTTTCTAGCCATCACATCCAGGTCTCAATAGAAATAGTGGTTGTCGGGGCACGCCGCGGCGTGCCCTCACCCAGTTCGTCGGGTCGGTCTCTAGCGTTCGAGGGGAGCGTAGGCAAGCGTCACATCGAACTTCTTGCACCAGATGGCAATTGATTCGTATTCGTCGAGCTTTACGCTCGCCGGGATCAGATAGCTCTGGCTGCCCTTGCGGCTTTTGAGTTTGGCGATGCTCACGTACTGACCGGCCACATAGGTCTTCTTAGGCGGCTCTGCGTCACGATAGAGCGTCACGTAGATAGCCGGGGCTTCGCCGAGGGTAAAATCTTTGCTCAGTTCAACGTAGGTCTTGCCGCCTTTGGTGACCAGTCGGCCGGTGCCGGTTGCCTTGGCATCGCCGCTGACGAACGCCTTGGGCTGCGTGGTGCTTCCTCCTGACATGGCTCCGGAGGCAGACCCGCTCATTGCCGATTGGGCAATTACCGGGGACGCAGCCGGGAGGCAGAGGGCGCCCGCGCCGAGCAAAACGGCAAGGGTAGTGGCCAGTCGAGCGTTTTTCACTTTCGTGTCCTCGTAAAACTGTGGGTGCTCTTGAGTTCACTATCCGCAAGTCAGCCGGTGCCGGTCGCACAAATTGCCCTACTTAACAGCTCAGTTAACCTGGCAGGCTCAGCGGACGAAATGCAGAAAGAATGTTGCGCGGATGGATTCGAGGTTCGCGGTCTGACGGGGTGAGCATCGGGAAATACCGCACCCGAATGTTATCCAGGCGACAAAGTTGCGCCAGCGGTGCTATAGAGTAGTCCAAATTTCACTCGATAGCCATGGCAAACCTGCCCGAGTTCCTGTTCAAGATGTTCGAAAATTCGGACGCGGCCGGACATGGCCGTCGAGTTACCTATACCCCCGCCGCAGACATTGCCGACTGGTTACTTGCCTCCACCGGCGAGGCACGCCTCGCCGAACTGGTTTACAGCTCCCACCTGCAGGCTTATTTCTACCGCTGCGAAGACCCGCAAGACCGGGCAGTGCAGGAGGAATTCGGCCTGGTCTTGCAACCGAGCCGCACGCGCTACTAAAAAGCACCCGCCGGAGTGCTCCGGCGGGTGCTTTGGGCAGGATTGCCCGGAGGTATCAGCCTCTAGTTCTTGGGCAGAAGCACTTTGTCGATGACGTGGATGACACCGTTGTCGGCGGCGATGTCGGCCTGGGTGACGCGGGCTTCATTGATCATGACCTGCTGTCCCTGGGTCTGAATCGAGATCGATTCGCCGGCTACGGTGGCGACGTTGCCGGGCTTGATGTCGCTCGACATGACTTTGCCGGAGACGACGTGGTACTTGAGGATGTTTGCGAGCTTTGCCTTGTTCTCCGGCTTCAGCAGGCTGTCAAGGGTACCGGCCGGGAGGTTCTCGAAGGCGGTATCGGTAGGAGCGAAGACGGTGAAAGGACCGCTGCCCTTCAGCGTGTTCACCAGGTCGGCGGCGGTCAGGGCTGCGGCCAGGGTCTTGAAAGTTCCAGCATTAACGGCTGTGTCAACAATACTTGCCATACGCTGTTTCACTTTTGTATTGGTCACTACGAAATTAACTCCAGGAAGTATCAATGGCATCTTCCTCTGTGGGGATACATGATAGCCAACACTCTGCAGTACCCCTTTGAAGCTTGATAATTTGGGTCGATTGTCTCAATTTGTGTTTCGCTCAGCGGTCCCCAGATTTTGCCGGTTTAGACTCCACGAAACCCCATGCCGCTGCCGGTCATCTGGCGGGCTTCCGCCATTGGATCGTTCACAGACTCGCGGGCACGACGCCAGGCTCCGACAAGCCCGAGGGCAATTCCAGCCAGGATCACAGCACCGCCGATCCACTGTGCAAAGGTAGGGGTCTCCCCCAGGATGAGATAGGCCGCGAGCACTGCGCCCAGCGGGTTGAACGCCTCGGCAAGGGCGGCGTCCGCAGCGCGGCTGCGCCGCAGGCCAATCACCCAGAGAGTCTGGCCGACCACAACGATCAGCGTGCCGTAGAGCAACATCCACTGCCACAGAAAAGGCGAGAAAGCCTCAGCAAAGTGGTTGCCTCCGTAGAGAGCGAGTGCGAGACAGAAGAAGACGACTGTGCCCAGGCCCGTACGCACGACGCTGAAGGCACCGACCGGCACATGGCCCAGGTACCGGCGACTGACGATGTTGGCGGTTGCCTGAGCTACCGCCGCGAGGGCGGTGAAGGCGAGCCCCAGCCCGGCGCTGCTGAGCATTGCCACTCCGCCTTGCAAAGCAACGGTGACGACCACGCCAAGGCAGGCCATCACCGCACCGGCCATTTCCCAGATACCCGTGCGTTCATGCAAGATCCAGGCGGCCAGGGCCAGGGTCAGCAGTGGTTGGAGCCGACTGACCAGGGTGACGTTGTTGACCATCGTCAGGCCGAGGGCACCGAGAAACAGGGCCGGGGCGAGGGCACCGGCGAGGAGAGCCACGGTGATGAGGGCAATCCAGTCAGGCCGACTGAGGGTGCGCAGGCATCCCAGTTGGGAGCGGTAGAGGGGAACGAGCACCAGCAGGGCGCACAGGTTACCGACAAACAGCAGGTTGCACAACGAGATCGGGTTGTGGCCATTTACCAGATGCTCGGCACCGAGATCCATCAATTTACGGGTGACAGCACCGGAGGCAGCGAAGATCGCCGCGGCCATCCAGAGGTAAAAAGGCCCCGGAAGCATCCAGGCGATACCCTTAGGAGACTCAACAGAACCTTTCATCGCTGCTCCTCATGCGCCCGGATACTCCGCCAGGCTACCCTTGCGGACCACACGGCGGAACCGGTCAGCCGCGCCAGGCGTAGGACCAACCTTTTCTCAGCCTACACAGATTCAAAGTGGGAGTCGTAGTAAATAAGCCGTGACCAGGTGACCTACTTACGGTGTTGTCCGGAACGCGGTACTCGCCTCTGCAACCGCTAGTCTGCCTGTCCTACGCGCTTTGCGGGAATGCTTACGACTGACCTGCCCCATCAGCATCGGGAACCGTGCCCGCGACAACGGCGGCAACCACATTGCCGTCTTCGCCATCCCAGTAGTCCACTTCATTCTTGCGGGCATTGGCGATCAAGAAACGGGGAACTTCTGACCCTCTAGGCATGGCCCGCACGCCGGTCTTGTCCGAGTCCGGGTAGCCCACGACCTCTGGGATCACCATGGTCGAAATCGCCAGGTAGACCAGGTCTTCGTCTCCTGTGTTGATAAGTTGATGCGCCAGTTCCGGGCCGCCAGGTGGGGTAAAGATGTAGTCATCAGGCTTGACCGGGTAGTTTTCGGCTCCGAAGCGCAGCACCCCGGTACCTCGGAGGATGAAGAAGTGCTCTTCGTTGGCGTAGTGGTGGTGGATTGGAAAGGCAGCTTTGCCCGGCGGGACGTGGGTCACATTGACACCAATCGACTTTGAACCCAGGGACTCTGCCAGTTCCGACATACGGTACTCGAAACGTTCGCCGCTCCGGCCGTCGGTGAGTGGAGCATCTACCAGGTTTATGATCGGTTTCATCAGATTGTTCTCCAAAACGGCTACTACATCGGGAATCGACTCGACGGCGGGAGGATATCGAGCATCAGACGGACTTTTGTGGACAGGTTATCACAGGAGCGCCCAAAAACCCGACCGGTACCGGCCGAAAAAGTGAATAATACGGTTAGCCCGTTCGGCCGCTCAAGGCGAGTGATCGATGGGGAAATTTGGTGACACCAGTTAAGCGATGGACCGCTGCAGGATATCCGGCAAACGATGGGTCTAAGAACCGTGAGCGCCACCAGGTACGTGACTCCGCTACGCGAGGGGGGCTCGCTCCCGGCAGTGATCGAAGCCGACGACGACGGCATGTACGTGCTCAAATTTCGGGGCGCGGGCCAGGGACCGAAAGCGCTGATTGCCGAACTGGTGGCCGGGGAAATCGCGCGGGCACTGGGTTTACTGGTACCTGAAATCGTTTTCGTCGAACTCGACCCGGAGCTTGCCCGCACCGAGCCCGACCCGGAAATTCAGCACCTGATCCGCGCCAGTGCCGGTCTCAATCTTGCCCTCGACTACCTGCCCGGTTCTGTCACCTTCGACCCGCTTGCAGTCCAGCCAGATTCAGAACTCGCCTCTTCGATTGTCTGGTTCGACGCTTACGTGACGAACGTAGACCGCACACCGCGCAACACGAACATGCTGATCTGGCACCGGCGACTCTGGCTGATTGACCACGGGGCTGCCCTCTACTTCCACCACACCTGGAACCAGGACTCAGAACGGAGCCGAGACGCTTTCCCGATGATTAAAGACCATGTCCTGCTCAGGTTTGCGGATTCTTTAAGCCAGGTAGACTCGAAAATGACTGGGCGTGTCACACCGGAGATCATCGACGGTATCGTCGAATCGATCCCCCAGTCCTGGCTGACCGGGTTCTCATCTGACGAGGAGCACCGGGACGCATACCGCCACTACCTGCTCAAACGATTGGAGTCGCCGCGCGTCTTTCTGGAGGAGGCAATCCGTGCTCGATCGCTGTGCCTATGACTACGCTACGATTCGCCTCGTCCCAAAAGTCGAGCGCGAAGAATTCGTGAATATCGGCATCATCGTCTCGTGCCCGCCCAGGGCATTCCTGGAAGCCCGCATCGAGCTGGACGTCGAGCGCGTGCTGGCCCTCGACCCGGCACTGGATGTCGAGATGCTCAGGATGCACCTGCAAACCATACCGCTTGTGTGTGCCGGCGGGGAGCAGGCCGGACCCCTGGGTCAACTGTCCCAGCGGCAACGCTTCTACTGGCTGATCGCCCCGAGGAGCACCGTGATCCAGACATCGCCCGCGCATAGTGGTCTATGCGAAAGCCCGACCGCTGCGATCGAGCACCTGCTCAGCACGATGGTGCGGCCTCGTTCGCGTCGGGATTCATCGACCATGCCGGAAGACTGTACCGACACCGCCGGATGATGCGCTCATGGTTTGTCGGGCTGTTTCGGTCGGCGATACTTTGCTCTGCCCTTGTCTGGAACGCTCCGGTCACTGCACAAATATGGACTGAGCAACCGCAAAAAAACCTTGGTGATGGTCTTTATTTAAAGATCAGGGTGGCAGATAAGCCGGGACCGGTGTTCTTTATCCCGCACGACAACGAAAACGTAGCTGTAGAAGCGGTGGAACGTCTGGGTCGCGGCACGCTCGTCGAGCTTAAGCAGCAGCACAAGGGTCATCCGGGAAAGCAAATCCGCTACATTGCTCAAAAGGTCAAAGCCGGTCTTGTCTTTGCTGATCCGAATCGGATTTATACCTCCGCGCAAGCTGTCCGGCGGAATTTTGCCCCGCATCGACGATTTATCTGCGGCGTGAGGATGCGGTCTAGCACTGACAGAGCGACTGTGACGCGCTTTATGAATCTTGGCAAAACGCTCACAGAAGAACTGGAAACGCTGGTAGCCACCGCCGACCGCCCACTCCTGGTAGCCGTACACAACAACACATCGGCTTATGGTTCCGGTGCGTTGAGTGTGGAGTTTGAGGAGTTCAAAAGCCGGCTCTACCAGGTTTGCAAAAGCGGAGATACCCGCTGTGGCTCGCATTCCGGCAGCACCGCTGAAAAGCGCAACCCCAATAACTTCTTTCTGGTCACCGACCCTGAAGACTTCGATCTGTTGAAGAAACAGGGCTGGCATGCGATCTTGCAGCAGCCGGGCCGAGAAGGCGACGACGGCTCACTTTCCTACTGGGCCACGCTTGGGGACCGAGCAGGGCGTTTGCGCTATGTCAATGTCGAAGCGGAGCATGGGACGCAAAATCACGAAGATTGCCCGGTACCCAGAAAATCTCAATGGGAAACGCAGATTCGTATGTTGCAAGCGATCGTGGAGCCATCGCCAGGGTAGAACTTGCAGCATCGGCCTCAGGTCAGGGGCAAAGCAACCGTGAACTCCGTCCAACTCCCACTGCTGCGCACGGCAATCGTCCCACCCATCCGCTCCAGCAGCCTGCGCGCCACCGCCAGACCCAGGCCGGTCCCGCCTTTGCCGCGCAAATCACCGCCCGGCACCCGGTAAAACTTCTCAAATAGATGCGGCAACGCCTCTGCCGGTATCGGCGGACCACCGTTCCCCACAGCCAGCAATATTTGCCCCTCGACCCGACTCAGACGCACCACGATGCGCGCACCCAGCGGTGCGTATTTGGACGCGTTCGTCAGCAGTTCTGTGACGATCCGCTCAAGCCAGGCTCGGTCAGTCCGTAGTGGTGGCAGGTCTGCGGGCATCTCCACGCTCAACCGCTGGCCCTCTGCCTCAAGACGCGAAGTGAAGTCGGCCAGCAAACCCGTAACGCACTGCGGCAAGCTCAGTTCGCACCACCTGGGCTCGACTGCGTTCGCCTCGGAGCGTTGCAGGTCCAGTAGATTATTCACCAGTTCCACTTCCCGGTCGCATTCTTGCTTGAGCAGGGCTATGTAGGCTGCCTGACGCTGGTTGGCACCAGGTTGTTCGAGCATGTGCACTGCTAGCCGCATGTTGGTGAGTGGTGTGCGCAGTTCGCAGGAGACTGCACTCAAAAAGTCGTCCTTGATCTGCCGAAGGTGTTTGAGTTCGGTCGTCTGGATAGCGAGCAGATCCTGTTGACGGCGATGCTCGGTGATGTCGTGCACCATGCCCAGCACGTAGAGCAACTGACCAGCACCATCGCGCACAGCACTAGCAGTCAGGCTTCCCCAGAAGAAGCTGCCGTCGTCGCGGACGTAGCGCTTGTCTAACTGGTAGCTATCGATGTCACCGGCGATCAATGCAGTGGTGAAAGACTGCTCGGCGGGCAGGTCCTTGGGGTATGTGAGTGCCGGGCAGGTGAGAGCCGACAATTCGGCCTCGCTGTAGCCGATCATGTTGCAGAAAGTGCGATTGGCCAGCACAAGATGGTGGTTGCTGCAGTCGGCGACGATAATCCCAATCGGGGCGTTGTCCAGGAAGGCGCGGAACTGAGCAGGACCGAGCAGGAGCCCCTGGCGCAACATGGGCTGTATGACCGGCTCACCCCGCAGTTGGCGGACGCCCTCGTCATAAAAGGTTGACTGGCCGAGCCGCTCCAGTAACTCGACGAGATTGGCACTGCCGGTGCGGGCAGCCAGCCACTGTAAGCCGTCGAGGGCAGTCTGGCTCACAGGTAGTCGCAGGGTCGTCTGGTCCGGCTGGCTCCGAGACGCTGCAAAAGGATCAAGGTTATTCAGCATTTGCTGCACCTATTTCTTGGAACGGCTTAGCCCCTACGGATTCTGTACACTGTCGGCCAGTTTTGTATACAATCGGCAGGGAAGAGTACAACCCTTATCAGTACTGGTCTGACAGGTTCATTTTTGTAACACAACCTTTCCCACAAATATTAATAGAGTTGGCAGGAGCCGACTGTCTTCAGTTGACCTAGCGGAAAAATATGAAATGTTGCTGAGCAACACGTCTATAGTCTTTGGATGTTAAGTCAGCTGAAGGGGGCGCCGTTATCTGAGCGCTCTGACCGTGATTGGCATCGGGGGCGGTTTGGTTTGGGTGCAAGCGGTGTTCATCAGTTTAGGTTGTCAGCAGTGACCGCTGGGTCTCGGAAATAAGGCGTACTCCTTCATTGAAAAGCTTAGGTTTCGCAGGCTTATCGGAATTTAGATGTCTTCAATCAACTGCTTAAATTCTTGATCGTCGCGTATGTTGTCAAAATCAGAGTCAGTTTTTGCCTCTTCTCGGTAAGTAACATTTAAGTCAATTGAGTGCTTTAGAGCTTGTATAGCAAGCTCAGAGCTTCCAGTTAAACTATGCAAGCAGGCTTTGTTATACCAAACATCAGAATCATCAGGTTCCAGTTCAATAGCCTTCTCGTAGGCAGTCAGTGCCTCTTCAAAGCGTTGTAGTTTTCCTAGCGTGACACCCTTGTTGTTCCAAGCCTCTAACTTATCAGGTTTCAGTTCAGTAGCCTTCTCGTAGGCGACCAGTGCTTCCTCGTAGCGTTGCAAGTCCACTAACGCTGTACCCTTGTTGTACCAAGCATTAGGATTATCAGGTTTCAATTCAATAGCCTTCTCGTAGGCAACAATAGCTTCTTCATATAACGTCTCATAGTATAGTGCATTGCCTTTTTTGAAGTAATCACCTGCTGTCAAGGCGAGTTCAGGGTACCTATCTTGAAGCACTTTAAGTGTAGTAGTGAGTTCTTGAACTCTTGCTAAAACTTCCGGATCGCTTGATTTGGCAGTAGCCTCTTTTGTAGGTGTTTCTGGTACTAACCTATTCATCTCTTCCACAATATAGTCCTTTCTCTTTACAACCTCTATAAGGAGTTCATCCATTCTCTTTGTGAATTCAGTAGTAAGTTCGTTCCTTCGATTTAAAAATTCTAAGTTGAGTTCATTCGTCTTCTTAAGTGTTTCTGACTTCAACTCATCGTCAAAATCCTTCAAAGCAGTTTTAACATCCAGGTCTAGTTTCTCTTTAACTTGATTCTTAGATTCTTCTACAATTTGATTTTTAATACTGTCGCGCGAGAAGAATAGAATAAAACCAGCAAAAATGGGCAATGCTGCCAAAACTCCTAATAGTAGCTGAATCAGTCCTATTGTCCAGCCGAAAGAACGATCAACTTCATCCTGAACTCGCTCGCGAATCTTGAGCTCATTCTTGTATTCACCTCTCTCGAATTCTTCTGTAACCAGCTTCTGAACTTCTGATTTGGACAAGGACGAAGCACTGACTTGAGGTGCTAACAGCCTTTTCTCGGAAGTTTGCTTCTGAGCCGTGGCTACATCCGCTATCAGTAATGGGAATATAAGAGAAATTAAAATTTGATACTTAATTTTCATCTGAAGAAGAAGTCTCAGAACCAGTGCTGGTCATAGGTACTACCCCACCCTGATTAAAATAGGCAATACTCTCGGGGACTATGTTCAGCTCGTCTGTTGTCCAGTCAACCATTGCTGTAGATCTTCGGGTCCAGTAAAGTCCAGCAGTGCCGTGCTCAATTGCTCCAATGCTTCAAGCGTGAGGGCCTCGATCTGCTGCCGAACTGGGCTGTCTAGTGGTCCAACACGCCGCTCAAGCTGACGGACAATCAGCGAGAGCGCTTCGAGAGTGCGCCCTTGTTCGATACCCCGCTCCATCCAACTCGTCACAATCTGCATTACCTGCTCCTGCTCTGTTGGCATGATCGTAGCAAGCTCCTCACTGAAGCGTTGCTCTTCCTGCGCATTCAGGCGCAAGTAGGTGTCCACGAATCCAGAGATCAGTTGCATCCGTGCCCGGTCCAGCTTCAAAGTCGCAACCATCCGCAGGCACTCAAGCTTCACCCGTGCCCGCTCTGTGACCGTCATACTCATTTTTGCCATCAGGGCAGCCGCAACCGGATTAGGCTGTCTCAAGTAACTACGCCAGTCCAGGCGGTTCAGTTGGACTACCCGGTAGTGAAACTCCAGCACCGTGAAACCCGGAAACTCTACCCGGTAAAGGTTCGGCTCGGCTCGCCTCGGTTCATCAAACGAAAAGACAGCAATCGGGTAGACGGGCAGGCGGTACTTCTCATGCAGTCGGGCAGAGTAGCGGAACATCCGGTAGTTGAAGCCGGACTGGGAATCCGATTGGTTTTCGATGTGCACCAGGAAGAATGACTCCTGGCCACGCAACCGGGCTTTGACGACGAGGTCGGCTTCCACCTGCTCACCTGCGGTGACGTCGGTAAAGAGTTCTTTGTCGAGAAAGACAAGGGAGTGAGGCTCAAGCAAGCCAGCGAGGTCCGGGAAGAAGAGGTCTACGAACTCGACAAAGAAGACGGTGAGCAGTTCTTTAAACAGGCGGTCGTGGTCAATCATAAAGCCCTTACCGAGCGGCAAGCTTCAGTGCCAGGCGCTGTACTGCTCCAAGGCTCAATTCCTGCCCGGAAGCCTGCGCTAGAAGTTGCACAATATCGCTCGGCCTGAGTACCGTTCCATCGTTGCGACAGGCTCCGGTGTAACGCAGCTCGATCTGGTCGGGCTCGACGGCGAGCAATTCCAGTTCGCTAAGCCACGTCCGGCAGTCAACTGTGTAAGGGTTACCGGACTTCTTGCTGGTGCGCTCGATTGGCAACTGTTCGCGCTCCAGAATACCGGCCATCACTGTCTCCCAGTCGGCAGAACCGCCATGAATCGTAAGACGGTATTCGGCCTCGGTGATCAGTGAAGAAGCCGAAGGTTCATTCAGGGCAATGGTAACGGCGCTCATCAAGTTGATCCCAGCCGGTAATTGGGACTGAAGACGTTCGCAGAAGACTTCCGGGTCGATTGCCGTTGCCAGTTCAAAATCGACAATATCGCCACTGGTTTCAAGGCCGAGGGCCAGGGCAGTTGCAGTTGCAATGCGGGGCATCGGGTGGAAGCCGTTGCTGTAGGCAAGGACGATGCCGGCCCGACGACAGGCGCGCTCCCAGAGGCGCTGCAAGTCGAGGTGACCGATAAAGCGCACCTCCCCCAGCTTGGTGAAGACAACCCGCAACCGCTGCTCAGGGCGAACGGCAGGACCGCCGGGTTGAACGCGACTGGGTGCAGGGATCGGGGCGAGGGCGATATTGGTGCCGAAGTCTTCACTGCAGACTCCGCAGTGCGAACACGAGTCAAAAGAGCAATCGGGCACGATCGCCGCCTCCAGGGCACGCTGGTAGTCGTCTTTGAGCCACTGCTTGTCGATGCCGGTGTCGATAAAGTCCCAGGGTAGGGGGGCGTCGATTTCGGGACCCACAACGTCCCACGCATAACCAAACTCGGTAAGGGCCTGATCCCAGATACCAAAAAACTCGTTCGGGGCAAAGAAGGGATCATGACGGGCGATGCCGAGTTCCCAGGTGCGTGCAATTGCCCGGTTCATGTCGCGTCCGGCGCGGGTGAGTACATCTTCGAGGGCCGAAACGCGGATATCAGTGTAGTTAACCTTGACACTCTTGAGGCGGCGGAAGGCGGTCTGCAGGAGCGATTGCTTATGGCGCAATTCGCTTGCCGTCACCGAGTGCCACTGGAAAGGCGTAAACGGCTTGGGTGTGAAGTTGGAAATAGTGACGTGAATTTCGAAGCGCTTGCGGTTTTGAGCCCGGCACTCGCGCTGCAACCAGGCAATCGTCTCGGCGATGCCGAGCACGTCCTCGTCGGTCTCGGTCGGCAGGCCAATCATAAAGTAGAGCTTCACCATGTCCCAGCCCTGCTCGAAGGCGGTCTTCACACCGCGCAGCAGTTCTTCATTGGTGAGACCCTTGTTGATCACGTCGCGCAGGCGCTGGGTGCCCGCCTCAGGAGCAAAAGTGAGCCCTGGCTTGCGCGCGCCGCCGATGATGCTGGCTATCTGTTCGTCGAAGCGGTCCACCCGTTGAGAAGGCAGGCTCAAAGAGACGATGTCCTCACTTAGAGCGTTTTGCAACCGGGCACCGACTGCCGGAAGCGACAAATAATCCGAGCAACTGAGCGAGAGGAGTGAGAACTCGTTGTAACCCGTGGCCCGCAAACCTTCCAGGATGCCTTCGACCACATCATCCGGGTCCACGTCGCGGGCCGGACGAGTCAACATCCCCGGCTGACAAAAACGGCAACCGCGCGTGCAGCCCCGGCGCACCTCGATGGCAAGCCGGTCGTGCACGGTCTCGATAAAAGGAACAAGCCCGACCGAGTAGCGGGGGATCGGTGCTGCCACGCGCCTCAGCACGCGGGCGGGCACATCGGCAATCGGCATCGCCACACCGTCCACTACTTCATAGAAGCGGGGCACATAGACCCCCGGCACCTGAGCAAGGTCCAGTAGGAGTGCTTCGCGGCTCAGACCCTGAGCTTTTCCTTCTTCGAGCACCAGGCCGATTTCCGGCAGTAGTTCTTCTCCATCTCCAAAGACAAAAAAGTCAAAGAAGTCTGTGAATGGTTCTGGGTTGGAACTGGGCGTCGGTCCCCCAGCAAAGATGAGCGGGTCAGCATCGCTCCGTTCTTTCCATGTCAGGGCAATGCCCGCGAGCGCCAACATCTCAAGTACGTTGGTGACGCCCAGTTCGTAGGCGAGCGAAAAGCCCAGGATGTCGAAGGCGGCCAGGGCTTGCCGAGACTCGACGGCAAAAAGCGGCGTACCAGTCTCGCGCAGGCGCGCCGCAAAGTCTGGCCCCGGCAGGTAAGCCCGGTCGCACAGCTGGCGCGGCTGGGAGTTGAGAATGTTGTAAAGGATGATGTGCCCGAGGTTGGAAGCGCCCACCTCGTAGAGTTCCGGGTAGGAGAGCACCCAGCGCACGGTCGCACTCTGCCAGGGCTTGTGAAACGCTCCCAACTCGTTACCCAGGTAGCGGGCCGGCGTCTGGATATCGGCCGTCAGGATTTTATCGAGTGAGATTGTCATTGCGCTTGGATACCGTGCAGACCGTCTCCAGCTTAGTCAAAGTCGCTCTCACTGTCGGTGGAGTTTTCTCCAAACAAGCGGCGCAGGATATGCCCCTGAGCCCGGTACAGATCTTCGATACGGCGATTTTGCTGATCCATGCGACGACCGAGATCATCAATGCGCACCATGATCCCCTCACCCATGTCCAGCATTCCCAGCACCGCGTTTGTGATTGTCTGCTCGTTGGCCGCTTGCGCGGCTCGCTGATCAGCGATGGCAATTGAGTTTGCTGCAATGGCACGGGCATTGCTGTCTACGATTGCCTGGGTGGCAGCCAATCGTTCGTCGAAGTTTCGCCGGTCGGCGATGGCGGCGGCTGAGTTCGCTTCAATAGCACGGGCATTGCTGTCTACGATTGCCTGGGTGGCAGCCAATCGTTCATCCATAGCGGCTAAGCGTTCGTCGAAGTTCCGCCGGTCGATGGCCTGGCTCTCAGCCAGGGCGACGAGAATAGCCTCAGCGCGGTCGAGCCGGTCAGAGCTGGATGTACCGTTACCCGTAGTCATCAGTCGTTTCCCCGCAATCCAAGGTCAATCGCTGTTTCGGTATTGGCCAATTCTTCAGCGATCCTAGTGCGAATACTTCTATCAGGCATAGCAGTGTCGAGATCATTCTTCTAGGACCGCTTCCATACCGAGAGCCATCAAGTAGCCGCGGGCTCGTTCGGTTTTTGGGTAGCGGTTGACTAGCTTCCAGAACTGGGGGCCGTGGTTGGCTTCGAGCAGGTGGGCGAGTTCGTGGACGAGGACGTAGTCGCGCACGAAAGCCGGTACCGTCGCTAACCGGTGCGAAAGGCGGATGGTCCCCCGTGCCGGGGTGCAACTGCCCCAGCAACTGTTTTGATCGGTGGCCCAGCGAATGGATTCCCAGACGATTTTGGTGTCGAAGTATTGCCGGTTTAGTTGCTCGGCCCGCCGTTCGAGAGCGTCATCGTCGAGGGTTCGTTTGGCTTCGCGCTTTTGCCACTGCAACTTGAGCCGCTCGATTACCGGCAGTAAGTCGGCGTCTCCGATGTGGGCCGGGGCACGCACGACGAAGATGTCTCCTTCCTGCCGGGCGGAGATGCTTTTGACGCGCTTGGGACTGCGGATGATTTTGATTTCCATCGGCTCGATTCAAGTTGGCTGGACGGCACCTGGATCTGAGGGTTTGTCGAGGACGCGGTAGTGCAAAAAGAGTTCGCTCTCCAGTTGTCGGGTCTCCATCAGGTGCAGGCGAGGACCGTCCATCGGCAGAAAGCCAGGACCCTCGACCGGGCTGAGGGCGTCTTTGCCGCCGAAGATGACGGGCCAGACCGTGAGCCACATTTCATCGATTCGTCCCGCTTTAAAGAGGGCCGCCGTCAGGTTACCGCCACCGAGGGCCGCCACTTTTCGGATTGCTCGCGCTTCGAAAATCTGATAGGCCCGGTGCCAATCGAGGTGTTCTTCACCGACGGCAATCAGTTCGGTACCGTCCGGTTGCGGCTCGCGGCTGCGCTCGATTGCTTTGCTGGTCGTGAAGATCCAGCGCTCGATGGGTTGGGTAAAAAAAGGCAGACTAGGGTCCAGGTCGAGCGAATTTGAGACGACGCAGGTGATGGGCTGTGGGCTCTGGCCCCGCACAGCGCGGGCTGCAAGCAACTCGGGGTCCCGCACGGTGTAGGCACTGCCCTCGGCCCGAATCGTACCCGCACCGATCAAAATTAAGTCAGCGAGGGAGGTTTGATACTCCAGGTGAGCCTGATCGGCAGGATCGGGCTTGCGGGGTGCGCGTGCGTCGCTGGCTGCAATCTTGCCATCGACCGTCATGCCGAGCACCAGGGTGGTCATGATCATCACAGTGGCTCCACGGGACTGAGGGCTTGACGGCCAGTGGCGGCGTTCATGGTTTTTCCACCGGTAGTCCGGTCGGCAGGCCGTCGATACTGACGCTGTTTTTCTCGCGGCGGTATTTCTGAAGGCCGGCTTCCCCTTTCTTCTCAGACCAGGTGATGAGATCCTTGCGTTCGTGCTTCAGCTCGTAGACCGGTACTCCGTAACCACAGGAGGTCTGTACGCTCTCGATGTGTAGCAGGACAATCTGGCGCTCTCCGGGCAGGGCTTCGAAAGATGCATGCAACGTATCCCAGCGTGGGTCCTGGCGCGCTACTACTTCACCTTTGCCATAGAGGCGCAAGATAAGCGGTTTGCGGTCGAAGCTGCAAAACATAATAGTCATCCGGCCGGCCTGGGCAAGATGGGCCGCCGTCTCGTTGCCGCTACCGGTCAGGTCGAGGTAGGAGACGGTGGTGCTGTCGAGGCAGCGGAACGTATCGATACCCTTGGGCGAGAGGTTAATCCGCCCGGACTCTGGGGCCGTGGCGGTGAAGAATAGCTTCTGCTCGCCGATGAACTTCTGCAAAGATGGACCCAGTTCGGAGAAAAACTTTGCCATATCGAAGCTTGACCGTCGCCTCAGTCACTATAGCGCCACTGTCTCAGAAGCCAACCCCGGAGTCAGCGGATTGATACCGATCTCCGCGCTCGCCTGGGGAGTGGCACTGGCCTGCGGCTGGGGACTCTCGGCCTTTTTCGCCCGCCGGGTAGTGGGCGAAGTTGGGGCACAGCAGGTGACTGTCTGGATTCAGCTTATCGGCACGCTATTTCTGGCCCTGGTCACGAGCACCAGTGGGTTAGCCGTTCCGAGCCCAGGCATCGTCGGGCTTGCCCTGGGGACGACCCTGCTCGGCTGGCTCAGCCTGGTGATGCTCTACGAGGGTCTGCGGGTCGGGGTGGCGGGGGTGGTGCTCACTTTTGCCGCCTGCGGTCCGCTCGTGCCGATTGTGCTCGCGGCTCTGATCCTCGGAGAGACCGTACGCCCGGTAACCTGGGTCGGCATCGGCCTGATCTTCTGCGGGATCGCGATTCTTTCGACGACCCGTTCAGAGGGCACGGCCCCGAGCACGGGGGCTATCTGGGGACTGGGCAACCTGGTACTGGGAGGGCTGTCGCTCTTTTGCTTCAAGTTGACCGTGAGTGCGAGCAGTGCCGACTTCAGTCTCATCTGGATCAAGGGTAGCGGCGTCGTGCTCTATGGCGGATTCGTGCTCTGGTCGCTCTTCAAAAGCCGAAGCCTCAAGCCCCTGTACTTTTCTAGAAGCAGTTGGCTGGGCCTGTTCGTGGCCGGGGCCTGTGACGCCACGGCCGGGATGGCTCTCGCCCAGGGATACGCCCTCAGCCTCGGCACCGCGATTGTCTCGGCCCTTGGTGCGCTCTACCCGGTGGTGACGAGCCTGTTGGTCTGGTGGTGGCAGGGCGAGGGGTTGAGCCGCCGACAGGTACTCGGGATGGCCCTCGCGATGACCGGTGCTATCGGGTTGTCGCTACTTTAGGCGGCGCTTTTTAGCCGAACGCGGTTTTGGGTCTTGCACTTTGAGCGCGTCGGCCACTTTCTCGACGACCGCCTCTAGAGTCAGCCCCTCTACCTCGTTCGCCGCCCCGCTACTCACCAGTAACCAGTGCAGCCGGGCCTCAGCATCGATCAGCACCTCGACATAGTTGTCGTCTTCCGCCTCCTCATCGGTGCTGCTCCAGTCAATGCGCACGCCACCACTATGAGTTGGCGCTATCGAGCACTCGTACTCGGGCGACTGCTCAGTAGCACCAGCCGCATGCAGTAACTTTTCAGCCAGGGCAATCGCCTCAGGAGCAATCGGGCGAGCGCCGTAGGAGTCCCAGTCCAGCTCAAGTTGTGCAAAACCGCGCAATTTACCGATTAGCTTCTTCATCGTCTGCCGGCACCCATTCAGCAGAAGGCTCCTACTTAGACGCCTCAGCCAGTTCCAGCGTTTCTGCCGGATCAGATTCGCCGTCTTCGGATTCTCTCAACTGTAGAAGCTTGATAGACTTGCGGTTGATCTGAATTTCAAACTCCGTGCCGGGCTTCAATCCCATTTGCCGGGTATAGGCCCCGCCGATCAACAGATTGCCGTTTTGTTGAACCTGGATCCGAAAATTCGCCTTGCGGCCACCCCGGACACCCTCTTCCTTCTCGTCTTGCGGTGCAAGAGAGATGTTATTGGCCTCCAACACGGCCTTCTGGAAAGACAGCATTCTAACTCGTGTTTTCCCTTCTTTGGTTTTGGTCGTATGGCCTGCCTGTTCGGCAAGCTGTTTGGCACTCTTGCCCGGATTGTCACGAATCAGCTTGAGCAGTTCTTTCCCCTGGAGCGCTGTCATCTTGATTGCTTTCCTGTTTAACTCGTCAGTTTATTTATTCTAATACACTAGATTATATCCTGTTGATAAATTCTCCATAAATTCCTCTGTCAGCCCACCTTGACCTTCGAGCTGCGGTTAGTGCTGCATCCGCAACGATTTAAAACCTGATGGAATAGTTCCCGCCAAGTAGAAGAAAAATGAGCCTGCAGCGTTCTACAATTTGAGCTTCTACTCAAAATTCACACGCCCCTCGATAGCCAGTTTTAAAGTACATTGCACCGTCTATTGCACTGTGAACACACCTCTTTCTACCTCTACTGGTCGCCCTGCTCAGCAGACCGTGCAGGCAGTCGGCAAGCTGAAAAATCTAAATCTGTCCTCCGCCATTTCTATGAATTTGTTGTGCCGAGCTGACCAGCGGTCCAACGGTCTCAGTAGTCTTCTACTTCGCCAATTGTCCAGGTTGCAACCGCCGACACAGTCGGGAGAAGTAGAGGGATGCTTGGATAGGCCGTGGACCGCCGGTTCGGCGTTTTAGTGAGGAAGGGTACTGCAATATGCACACGCGACGCGAGTTTTTAGCCGGAAGTCTGGGCACTTTTGCAGCCATGGCCCTCGGGGAAGCAGCCATGGCCCAGGTGGAAGGGACTGATCTCGCAGGGCTCAGTCTTGCAAAGGCGTCCAGGCTATTGCGCTCGAAATCGGTTTCTTCAGTCGAATTGACTCAGGCGTGCCTGCGAAACATCGAGAAATTAAATCCCCAGCTCAACGCTTTTATCACGGTGACCGCTGACGAGGCACTGACCCAGGCCCGTGCGGCAGAAGGCGAGATTCGCAGCGGCAACTGGCGCGGGCCGCTGCACGGGATACCGATTGCACTGAAGGACAACATCGACACGGCCGGACTGCGCACGACAGCAGCCAGTGCTCTGTTTGCCGACCGCGTTCCGACTGAAGATGCAGAGGTGGTGCGCCGCTTGAAGGCGGCCGGTGCGGTGGTGCTCGGCAAACTGAACCTGCATGAATTTGCGATGGGTGGCACCTCGGCGGTCAGCTACTTCGGCCCCGTCCACAACCCCTGGATTCTTGACCGGGCGGCGGGCGGCTCCTCAGGCGGATCAGCGGTGGCGGTCGCCTGCAACCTGTGCTTCGGTGCACTCGGCACCGACACGGGCGGTTCGATTCGCACGCCCGCTTCCTTCTGCGGCATCGTCGGCCTGAAGCCCACTTACGGCCTGGTGAGCAACCGCAACGTGATCCCGCTTGTCTGGTCGCTCGACCATGTGGGTCCAATGGCGCGGTCGGTCGAGGATACGGCTCTCATCCTCGCTGCCATCGCCGGGTACGACCCGCTCGATATCTCTTCGGTCGAGCGGCCCATCCCTGACTACACCACTGCCCTCACGCTCAAGACCGCCGGTTTGCGGCTCGGGGTGCCGCGAGCACTCTTTTACGACCGGCTTGACCCGGAGGTGGCGGCAGCAATCGAGGCGGCAACTGGCGTCCTGCGCCGACTGACCGCCGGCATCCGCACCGTACAACTGCCGTCCGTTTTGTCTGTTGCCAGTGTCGGCTCGGCCGAAATCTACGCCTACCACGAGCCGTGGTTTAAAAAATCGCCGAACCTCTACCAGCTCGCAGTCCGCAAGCGCATCGAACGGGCGAGCAAGGCAAGCGGGGCAGATTACGTCAACGCCTGGCGCGAGAAAGAACACTTGCGCCGCCAGGTCGTCAGGGTATTCGAGAGCGTGGACCTGCTCATCACCCCGACCACGCCGCGCCCGCCCTACACCATCGAGCAGAGCCTCAAGCGCGACGAAGCCGAATCGTCGCCGCCCCTGGTGAGCAACCCCGGCCCTTTTAACCTCTTTGGCCTACCGGCTATCTCGGTTCCCTGCGGCTTCACCCGCGACGGCCTGCCTATCGGGTTACAAATCACCGGACCACACTTCTCAGAGCTGACCGTGCTTGCCCTCGCCCATGCCTACGAGCAGGCTACCAACTGGCACGGACGCCGCCCGGCAATGAAGCCGACTTCCGCGACTCGCAAGCCCACGGAGTAGCGTTTTTAGCGTGTGCGCAACCGGGAAGGCGTCGGGTAGCTGGTGAGGCTGACGTGTCCATTCGCATCCATAGACTGAACTCCGAAAAAGTAGTTGTCCTTGGATAAAGGCAAAGTCACAGTCGTCACAGCGCCAACCGTCTGGGCGTCGGTCCAGAGGCTTGCAGCCGTGTCGCGCCAGACGACCCGGTAGCCGGTTGCTCCCGGTACCGGCTTCCAGTTGAGGGTCGTATCGCTGCTCAGTCGGCCGTCGATAGTCACCTCGCGCGGGGTGGCCGGGGCTGTGGCGAGGGAGGCGAGGCCGACGCCATTGACCCGTGCCACGCGTGCGACGTAGTCGAAATCGACAAATTCCGGCAGGTCTCCGTACTGGACACCGTTTTCGACGCGCACCCGCTGGTGCTGGTGGCGGTAGTCTTCCTGGTACTCGGTAAAGCGCACGGCCGGGTAGCCGCGCTGCAAAAACGGGATATGGTCGCCGCCGCGCGAGTAGCGGTCGCGCCGCCAGACGAGGCGCACTTCGATACCGGGCACGTAGCGGTCGGCCGACTCTTTCAAGTAGCGGGCCAGTTGCCGCGAAGGCGCGTCGTTTTCGCCGCCAATCGAGCGGCGCACCCGCACCTGCTCCTCGGATTCATCGCTTGGCACCCCTTCTGAGAAGAGCCGGATGACCGGCTTACCGGGGGGTGTACCGGCGCTGCTGCCGACGATGTCGTTGGTAATCATGCCCGCCACGTTTGCAGCGCGGTTCTTATAAGTCTCAGCGATATGGGCGGCTCCCAGTAAGCCCTGCTCTTCACCAACCACGGCCATGAAGACGATGGTCGCCGGGTAGCGCTGGGTAGCCATGACTCGCGCCAGTTCCATCACCACGGCCACCCCCGAAGCGTCGTCGTCGGCTCCAGGTGCGTCACTCGTCGAATCGAGCACATCCTGAGTACAGACGCACGAATCGATATGACCGCTCACCACGTAGATGCGGTCCGGGTCAGTGGTACCGGGCAGGATGGCCATCACACTGGTCAGTTCCGTCGGCTCCGGCACCCGATCCGCTTTCGGTTGCGTAAAGCGGTCGAGCCGCACTTCGAGCCTTCCGCCCGATTCGCGGCTCACGCGCTCAAACTCCGACTGCGCCCAGGCAATGGCAGGGCCGATGCCCCGATTGGGGTCGCTGCTCTTCGAGAGAGTATGGCGAGTGCCAAAGGAGACGAGTTTGCGGACTGTGGCCTCAATGCGCTTCGCCGAGACCTCGGTGACGATCTTGTCGATCTGAGGGTTGGCCGGGAGGCGGGGAATGGCGGCCGAGGCGGCAACCGGTAGAGTCAGGGCGGCAGCAAGCAGGATGGTGAGGCGCATAGTGGTCTGAACGCAGCCCCCCAATCCTACCGCCAGCGGGGTTAGCGGTTAAGCAGCCTTTCTGTCTTCAAGAAATTCACCCCCAGGGCCGCAAGCGCCAGAGCAGGGCGAGGCTCTTCAAGAGCCTTTGCGCCCGTTCGCGGACCTGCTCGAAAAAAGGAGCGGGTGTGGCTGCTTTATCTTGCAGGAGCTGCACTTTCTGTCCGATGCTGAGGCTCCCGTAGTCTTGAAGGGCTTCACAAAGCGCCTGAACGGTAGTGATCCGCGCTTCTGCACCCACCTGCAAAACAACCGAATTGAGCTGATCCAATCCATTGGATAGGGACTGAACCTGTGCGTAAAAGCTTCTACCAGGCTCGTCCCACCATGCCCATACCTCGTGTTGCTCAGGTTCGTGAGCTGTAAGTTGGTGGCGATTCATGGTTTTACCAGGGGCCTGGCGTCGGCAAACAGCCCGGCTTGCACTTCAAGCTTAGCGTCTTGGACCCAGGTTGATTGCAATCGACATCAAGACCAACCGATCGACGCACGCCCACTGCGCAGTTGACCTTCAGGATCGCGGTGCAGGCAACCCGCTCACTCTAGCGGGGCTGGGGCGGAATCGGGATAGCGTTAATTTGAAACTGCAGTTCGCGATCTGGGTGGTCGGTCAGGTTGAGGTTGAGCGATTGTGCGCCCTGGATGTCACTCGCTGAAACCTGGATGGTGCCTTTGTAGATTTCTCGGTCGTCCGGCAATTCGCCCGGCAAGCCGTCGGTGAAGGTGCGGACCGGGCGGCCCTGTTCGTCCGTCAGCACGAGCAAGTCGAAAGCCGGACTGTAGATGAAGCGCACCGGCTGGTAGCTCTTATTTTGGAGACTGACCTGCAAGACCAGGTTGGCACCTTCCCACGCGACTGAGTCGATGGTGAGGATGACGTTGGAGACGGTTAACTTGGCCGCTACTTTGACTTTCGCCTCGCTGGTGTCGGCAGCGGCCAGGTCTTCTTGCTGTTCGAGCAATTCGTCGGGGGTAAGGGCTTCGGAGATTTCCGGGGCCGTGGTCAAAGTTGCGAGAATTTGCGACTCCTTGAGGAGCCCTTTGCTCTTGCCGAGCGCCTTACGGTCTTCAAGGATCAGCTTCGGGGAAGTGACGTCTTCGAGGGCGTTCTGGCCAAATTGGAAGCCTGAAACGCTCGCGGCGCCCCCGACTACGAGCACCAGTGCTGCGAGAATTAAGTTGCGGGAGCGAGAAGGAGCCTGGACGGGCGGTTGGCGACGACGAACCCGCAGGCGTGGTGTCGCTGGCTTAGTCAACGATTCATCAATAGTGGCTTTCGCTACTATACCCTGTGACCACGGCGGGTCAGGTCAGGATACCGCCGCAACTCGACCCGGCACCGGCGGTACAGCCGTAGCAGTGTTCAGCGGTGGCAATCGGCCGGCCCACCAGTGCTTGAGCGCTCAAGTCCCACAGTTTCAGGCCGGTGGCACCCGGCATATCGAGTAACAACATCTGGTTGAAGTCGCAGTCGTAGAGGCGGCCCTGCCAATCGACGCTGACCTGGTTGCGGCACATCAGATTTGCGAGGGTGGCCGGGTTGTAGCTGCTGACCAGCAACCGGGTATAAGCCTCGTACTGGCGGCTCACCTGCAAGTAGTGCAAGTAGCGCTTGATCGGCATATTGGTAATCGTGAACAGGTGGTTGAAGACGATGCCGAAATGCTGCTCCAGTTCGCGCCGATAGCTGATTTCGAGCGGTGCCTGGGGTGGGGGCAGGTGAGCGCCGACCGGGTTATAGACCAGGTTGAGGGTGAGGCCGCTCGCGGGCTTACCGTAGCCCAGCCGATTGAGCCATTGCAGAGCAGCGATGCTCTGCTCGAAGACTTGATCCCCGCGCTGCTGATTGACGTTGCTGGCCGAGTAGCAGGGCAAAGAGGCCACGACTTCGACCTGGTGAGAGGCCAGAAATTCAGCAAGATCCTGCTGTCCTTCGAGAAAGAGCACCGTCAGGTTACAGCGGTCGATTACCTCGATACCCAGGCGACGCGCCTGCTCGACCAGGCCGCGAAACTGCGCATTCAGCTCGGGCGCACCGCCGGTCAGGTCCAGTTTTTGAACTGGATTCACATTCAACCAGGCGGCAATTCGTTCGGCTGTGCCCTGGTCCATCATCTCGGTACGCTTCGGGCCGGCCTCGACGTGGCAGTGGGTGCAGGCGAGGTTGCAGTATTTGCCGAGGTTGACCTGGAGCGTATCGAGCCGGTCGCGGTGCAAGGTGCCGACCCGTTCAGCAAAAGAAATCGGTTGTGTCCTGGCAGTCATCGTGAGTCAGATACTGGATCGTGGCTTACCTGCGGCACTGGCACCAGCTGCCGGGAGTACCGTTACGTACTCAAGTTTAAATCTTTACGGCTGATCTCCGTTAAGAGGTGGAGGCTCGTCTACCCGGCGACCGATAAGAATGTGTGTAGTGTTACCTCCCCTGATCGCCTTATGACTGCTACTGCCCATATCGTCTGGCAAGATTGGACGCATTTTCAGATCGTTTGCTTTTCGTGCCACCAGCGTCTGGTCAATTCTCACTGGAGCGGCGACGGCGGCCGTTCCTGGACATGGCAGCAAAAAGCGGAAATGCGCATTCTGGCCCGCGTGCAGCAGCACGGAGCCCACGGCTGCGACTGTTGCGGTCGCCCACTCTCGGGAAACCTCCCAGCTAGAACCATGTGGACTACTGAGTTTTTGCGCCGCTACCAGCGCGGCCAGCGTCAGTTCGGCCGAATCGAGCTGGTGGGCGAACACCTTGGGGCCATCCAGCTCGACCGCGTCCAACTGGGCAATGCCAATCTGAACGGAGTGAACCTGAACGGAGCCAGCCTCCAGGAGGCAAAGCTGAGTGGAGTGGCGCTCATCGGTGCAGATCTCAGCCAGGCACAGTTGAGCCGCGCCGACTTGAGTGGTGCGGACCTGGTGGGCACAAATTTTCAAGGAACCGTGCTGCGCGGCGCAAAGCTCATCGGTACGGACCTGCGCGGCGCAAACCTGCACTGGGCCGACCTTGAAGGCGCACAACTGTGCGGAGCGCTGGTCGATGAAGCAAGTCTACGCGGAGCCCGGTTGCAGGGCGCGTCTCTACCGGACGAGCTTGCAAGCACTGAAAACAGTTCCTGGAACTCTTGCCACGAGTAGGCCGTAAGTTCCCTATGTGACATACTCCCATCCCTGAGTGCGAACACTACAGGGTGGGCTTCTCGCTTCATCGGGAGCATTGACGCCTATCCCTCAGCGAGCTTAGACGGGATGACCCACCGCCTGTCGACCACCACGATTTGTCGTGGATGTAATCTTTTCGCAACTGCCAACGTCCGTTGCCGAGAGCCAGTGCGGCTTAGTCATTCCTGGACTGTGCTGGTTCTGATGGTTACAGGCACTCCAGATGGCGACTTCACCAATGTCAAAATCATACCAGCAAGTTGTCCACCTTGCGGTGGACGCGCCTCTCATCCCGACGCTGATTGCTGCGCAATACAGCGCGGGGCTTCCCGTCTAAAAGCTAACTGCCCAGCAATGGTTCGAGCTGGTGAATGAGCTGATCGACTTCTTCGAGGGTGTTGTAGTGGACCATGCTTACCCGCACGACACCGCCCTGCTCCGTAAGCCCGAGGTCGGTAATCAGACGTCTGGCGTAAAAATCGCCGTGGCGGATGGCAATTTTGTGCTGGTCGGTCTCCAGCGGCAGGCTTCGGCTATGCCGGTTTGCGACCACGAAAGCGATCGTCGGCATCCGTTCGCTTCGGTCTGCACCGGTACGGCCCACTATCCGCACGCTCGATTTCGTCGCCAGAAAATCGAGCAACCTGGCAGTCAGGGTCTCTTCGTGTCGGCTAATCAGCTCAAAGCTCTGGACTATCCGTTCGCGTAGGGTTAGCGCAGCCCTGTCTCCAAAGTGATAACGGGCCAGGTCGTCGAGATAATCGTTCAGACCCAACATGCTGTAGCTCAATTCGTAGTTGGCACTGCCGGGCTGAAATTTGTAAGGGATATCGGCTTCCTCGATGAAGAAATGGTTGAAGCTGGGCAATTTCAGCAACAGTTCGCGCCGACCGTAGAGCACAGCCAGGTGTGGACCATAGACTTTGTAGCAACTGAAGACATAAAAATCGACGTCGAGCGCCTGCACGTCGATGGCCCGGTGGGGCGCGTAGGCGACACCGTCCACGCAGATAAGCGCGCCGTGGGCGTGTACCAGTTTTGCAATCGCGGCAATCGGGTTGAGCGTGCCCAGGATATTGGAGGCATGGGTGAGGGCGACTAAGCGCGTCTTCGCTGTCATCAACTCTCCGGCGGTAAGAGGTCTGGGCGGCGGGCTTGCGTGCGCGACAGTTGCTGAGCGTGCCGCCAGCGGGCAATCTCGGCGTGGTGCCCACTGAGGAGTATATCGGGCACCGTCCACCCCCGAAAGTCGGCCGGACGGGTGTACTGCGGGTATTCGAGCAGGTTCGATTCAAAACTCTCAGATTCGAGCGAGGCGCGGTTGCCGACCGTGCCGGGCAGGAGGCGGACGACCCCGTCGATCAGGGCCAGGGCCGGGATTTCACCGCCAGTCAGCACGAAGTCTCCGAGTGAAACCTCGTGGGTCGCCAGGTGTTCTCTCACCCGCTCGTCCACGCCTTCGTAGTGACCACACAGGAGCACCAGCTGCCGATACTGCGTCAAAGACTTGAGCATTGCTTGCTTGAGCGGCACTCCCTGGGGCGTCAACAAAATGACGGCACGGGGGTCGAGGACCGGCAGCGACTCGACCGCTGCAAAAAGGGGCTCCGCTTTCATCACCATCCCCGCCCCGCCGCCGTAGGGAATATCGTCCACTTTGCGGTAGCGGTCGGGGGCAAACTCGCGCGGGTTGGTAACTTGTACGGCGCAGATCTGCTGGGCGATGGCGCGGCCGATGAGGCTCGACGCCAGCGGAGTCGCGAAAAAATCTGGAAACAAGCTAATCACATCAATCCGCATCGAGTCTGCCCGGGCGTACGATCTGAATATGCCACCAAATCTAAACGCACCGATTCATCCACTGCTGCTCGACCCGCTGCTCACCGGCTGGTTGCAGGAAGACTGGGGGCGGGGAGACCGCACTTCCGATGCTCTCTTTACTG
>JANNPH010000094.1:0-76445 GCA_031399965.1 Gloeobacteraceae cyanobacterium SOY_34_metabat_159
GTCTTATTTTAGCCACCGATAGTGGCGTTTTGCTCAACCGATCACTTTCGATCTGGGTGTGCACCTGCCAGGTGGGGTCCGTTTGGGGGAAGTCGGTGCGGTAATGCCCCCCCCGCGACTCGGTCCGATAAAGGGCCGAGCGCAGCAACAGTTCTGCCACAATTACCAGGTTGCGGACTTCGAGGGCACTGCGGTGGGTCGTCCAGTCGTCGCCCGCCAGCTGTTGTTGCCAGGTTTGCAATTGCTCAAGTCCGCGCATCAAACCCTGGGCATTGCGGCTGATACCGCAGGTTCGCCAGCAGAGCCAGGGTAGTTCTGTGCGAATCTGGGCGACGAATTCGGGCTGGCCGGGCTTTTGGGCCGCGGCCGGTGGAAAGTGAATGATCCCGCCGACAGGCTCAGGACCGAGGCAACGGACGTAGGCGGCGATGCGATGGGCAAACACCAGACATTCCAGCAGCGAGTTACTGGCCAGGCGATTGGCACCGTGGACGCCGGTACTCGCCGTCTCACCGACGGCAAAAAGCCCGTCCAGGCTCGTCCTGCCATCAAGGTCGGTGACGATCCCACCCATCCAGTAGTGGGCAGCCGGTGCGACCGGGACCGGCTCGCTGTAGACATCGACTCCAAACTTGCGGCAGACGTGGGCAATGTTTGGAAAGCGCAGGGCGATGCGCTCGTCGCCAATCGGGCGCAGGTCAATCAGGACGTGGGCTGCTCCCCGCTGCAACTCCTCGAAAATGGCACGGGCGACGACATCGCGGGGAGCAAGTTCAGCACGCGGATGGTAATCGAGCATGAACCGCTCACCGGCAAGATTGACAAGATGTGCGCCTTCGCCGCGCACCGCTTCTGAGATTAAAAAGCGCGGTGCCCCGGCAAGCGAGAGCACCGTTGGGTGAAACTGCACAAATTCGAGGTCGCGCAGCACCACACCGGCCCGTGCCGCCATTGCCAGGCCGTCGCCGGTCGCCACCAGCGGATTGGTCGTGTGGGCAAACACCTGCCCGGCCCCACCGGTCGCCAGAATCGTGACCGGAGCCATGTACCATTCGCGTTCCCCGAAGACATCGACCAGCACACCGCGCGCCCGGCCGCCGTCAATGGCCAGGTCGATGGCCAAGGCCTCTTCCACGACGCGAATATTCGTCTGGCTCTGCACCTCTTCGACCAGAGCCCGCACAAGTTCGCGCCCAGTCGCATCGGCAGCGTGCAGAATGCGCTTTCTCGAATGGGCGGCTTCGAGGGTGACGGCGAGCCGACCCTGATAGCGGTCGAACTCAACCCCGAGGTCAATTAGCTCACGAATGCGGGCAGGTGCTTCTTCCACCAGCACCTGCACCGCTTCTGGATCGCAAAGGCCCGCCCCGGCGCTCAGCGTGTCCTCGAGATGCAACCGGAACGAGTCATCGGGATCGATCACAGCGGCAATCCCCCCCTGTGCCCACTGGCTAGAAGAGAGTGTGAGGTTTTCTTTAGTCAGCAGAGCAACGCGCCAGTCGCGGGGCAGCTTCAGAGCAGTGTAAAGACCAGCCGCCCCGCTGCCGACGATAATGGCGTCAAAAGCTTTCATAGAAAGCCATTATCGCCCATCTATCGGCCGATCTTCCTGCCTCTAGAGACCCAGGTCTTTGTAGAAGGCCTCCGGGTTCGGCTCGCGACCCAGGAAGTTGCGGATGAGCACACCCGGTTCCTGGGTGCCTCCCGGCTGCAAGATCCACTGGCGGTAGGTTGCACCGACGACAGGGCTAGTCAGCCCGCCTTTTTCAAAGCGGGTAAACATGTCCTGGGCGTAAACTTTCGACCACAAGTAGCCGTAGTAGCGGCTGTCGTAACCACCCATCAGGTGCCCGAAAGAAGCCTGCGGCACGGTGCTCGGCACGATCGGTATCTGCGAAATCGACTTCGAGTAGTTCCCCCACAGAGCAGTCGTATCCACTTTCGGACCGCTGGAGTGGTAGCGGTAATCGACCGTGGCGAAGAGCAGTTGCCGGGAGGTGAAGATCGCCTGATTGACGTTTTTAGCGGCGATCAACTTGCCAATCAGCGCGTCCGGTAACGGTGCACCGGTCTGGTAGTGACCTGAGATTTGCTTGAGGATGGCAGGCTCCCAGGCCCAGTTTTCAAGCATCTGCGAGGGGGCTTCGACGAAATCGCGCCGGACGTTGGTGCCTGAGAGAGACGCGTACTGCCCCTGAGTGAGAGTCTGGTGCATGATGTGCCCGAACTCGTGGAAGAAAGTCTCGACCTCGTTGTGGCTGAGCAGGGCAGGCTTGTCGGCGCTGCCACGCGGCCAGTTGCCGACCATCGCCGCGAAGGGTTTGAAATAACTGCCGTCGCTGTTTTTGCGTCCGACTCCCAGGTCAAAGGCGGCGAAGTGGTTGAACTTGCCCTCGCGAGGGTACAAATCGACGTAGAAGTGGCTGATGGGCGCGTTGTCTTTGGCGTCGCGGACGACAAACAGACGCACGTCCGGTGCCCAGGCGTCCGCCTGGCTCACCTCTTCAAACTGCACTGCGAGCAGCTTCTGGTAGATGTCGAAGACCGAGCGGATGACGCGATCGACCGGGAAATAGGCGCGTACAGCCTCGCCATCGACCGCGTACCCGGATTTTTTAAGCTGGTTTGCGTAATAGCGCCAGTCCCAACCCTCGATGGTCGTCGCTCCCGGTTCGTCTTTTTGCTTGAGGGCGAGCAGCACCTGCAACTCCTGGCGCGTCTTACTCTGAAGGCGGGTGCTGAGGTCACCTAGAAATGTTTCGACCCGTTGGGGAGTACCGGCCATCTGGTCGGCGAGGGTGTAGGCACTGTGGTTGGGGTAGCCGAGCAGCCTGGCTATCTGGTCGCGTAGCGCAATCGCTTTCTCCAACCGTTCGACGTTGGCCTGACCACCCCGACTCTGGTATTTGACTTCAAGGCGGCGGCGTGCGGCGCTGCTTCTGGCATTTTCCATGAAGGGCGTGTAGTCGGCAGCCTTGACGGTGACGACGTAATTGCCACCTTCGAGGCGCTTGAGCCGGGCGATGTAGTCATCGCTCAGGCCCTCGAGTTCTGCGCGAGTCACCTCAATCGAATCGGTGTTGTTGCCCAGTTCGGCGCTGAATTCGTCCTGGAGCTTGCTCAGTTGCTCTTTGAGCCTGGTCACCTCGGCGCGCTTGTCAGGACTGAGAGCCGCACCGGCTTGTTTGGCATTAATCAGGTACAGCTCCAGCAACTTGGCATCGGCTCCCTCCAGCTTCTCGCCGCGCTTGCTGATGGCCTGGTAAGCCTGGTAGAGGTCAGGGCGGGCCGCAAGCCGAATGGCATAGGTTGAGATGGCATCACCACAGGCAAGACCCGCTTCGCGCACTTTTTTGTCGGTGGCGACATCTTTCAAGAAGATAGGCGCACTCACTTGCTGGGTCAGCCGGGTCTGCAACTGCTCGATGGCAAGCACCGTATTGGCAAAGGTACGGCTTTGAGCCGGGAGCGCAATCACCTTTGCAAGCTCGACATCAGCACTCTTTTGAGCTTCGCTGCACTGGGTTGCGACCTGTTCGGCCGAGAGCTTGAAGTCGATGGGCGGTCGCGCCGGTTCACTGGTGCGTGCCCAGCTGGGGACTGTACACAAAAGTGGCAGCAAGCCTGAAAGCAGGACGAAGCGAGTCTTTTTCACCGGGGTTATCTCCATCAACTGAGATTGAGAAAGGTTCTACAAAGACGGACAAAAATCGAAAGCGTTCCCGATAACTTATACTTTTGTTAAGGATGCTTTTGTTCAGAGGGAGCGATGATTCAGCGCACCGTGGAAATTGAGGTTACAAGCCCAGTTGAAGAGGTTTACCAGATCTGGGCCGACATGGAAAACCTGCCGCGCTGGATGCGCTTTGTGCAGTCGGTCAAGATCCTGGCTGACCCGGAACTCTCGCGCTGGACCTTTGGCCTGGGGGCACCCCTGGTGGTCGAATGGACTTCCCGGATTACCCGTCGCATCCCGCTCAGGCTGATTGCCTGGGAATCGGTGTCGGGCCTGGCTAACTATGGATCGGCCGAATTTTTTCCGACCGAGCGCGGTTGTCGTCTGCGCCTGACGCTTGCCTTCGACGCACCCGGCGGTGCGGTCGGCCTCTTTTTAGAGCGCATCGGCGTCCAGCGCTGGGTGGATGAGAACTTGATCGAGGACCTGAAGCGTTTTCAGGTCCTCGTCGAGGCTAATCCGCGTGCGCCCGTCGCCTGAACTTATTCGACGCCGAGTAGCTCGACGTCAAAAAGCAGCGTCGCGTTGGGGGGAATCACGCCACCAGCACCGCGAGCACCGTAGCCGAGGTCCGGTGGGATGACGAGTTTGCGCTTGCCGCCCACTTTCATGGTGGCGACACCCTCGTCCCAGCCCTTGATGACTTGACCGGTACCGATCGGGAACTTGAAAGGCTCATTCCGGTCGCGGGAGCTGTCGAACTTTTTGCCGTCTTCGAGGGTACCCGTGTAATGTACGCTCACCCGTTGCCCGCGCGTGGGCGTGGCACCGGTGCCGACGACCTCATCGAGGTACTTAAGGCCGGAAGGGGTGGTGACGTACTTGCCGTCGGTCATCTTGGAACTCCCTGTAGTAGTAGCCGGGGTCGAGGTTGTTTTCGGCGGCTGGGTGTCGGCGCTTCTGGTCTCCTGGGCACAGGCCCCAAGTAGCAGCGCAACCGACAGCAGTCCAAGGCAGACATTCGTTTTGCTCATTGGCATCACAAAGCAATTGGCCTGTCCGAGTTTAACGCAGCCCACGCTCTGCCTCATATTGCACTGGTCACCAGTCGCATTATTTTGTGTCCCACTCAGGCGTGAGCTTGCGGAAGTTGCCTACATCGGCTCCCGGATGACACTGCTGGCAGCTCAGGGTATTGAGGGTTTTGGGGAGGGTTACTTTCGGGTGCAGTGCCCGGAAGTAGCGCGAATCGGCAAAGTAGTAGGGTGTCGGTTCTTTTTCGGTCAGGCTGCGCGAGAAGTCGCGCACGTACTGCCAGATGAGTAACTTCTCAGTGGAGAGCGGAATGTCAACTTGCTTGCCGTAGTGATAAGTCTGCAAAAGTGTCTCGCGCCAGGTCTCCGCCGGGAAGACCTCGACTGGAATGGCCAGATGGCAGGTACTGCAGTTTTTTACGTACAGTTCCAGCCCCAGCTGATAGCGCGGCGGCAATTCTCCAGGCCGCACGTTTTCGACCTGACCCTCCAGGGCACGCGGAGGGCTGCTGGTTTGCGCCTGGACCAGCCAGCTTCCAAAGTTGCCGGCAACCAGAGTAAGTCCGAGACTGACACCGAAAATGAACTGTCGATTAGCCATCGTGGCCATTATGCCTTGTACGAGAGTGCAAATCGGCGTTAGCTTAAATGGGTGCTGTCTCGATGGACACTTGTAAATGTCTGAAGTGGGCGTGTTGCTGCTCAATCTGGGGGGGCCGGACAAACAAGAAGATGTCCAGCCCTTCCTGTACAACCTGTTTGCCGACCCGGAAATCATCCGCATTCCGGTACCACCTCTACAAAAGCCTCTCGCCTGGCTGATCTCGACTTTGCGTGCGCCCAAATCTCGTAAAAACTACCAGGCTATTGGTGGCGGGTCGCCGCTACGGGCGATTACAAGACAACAGGGCCGCGTGCTACAAAAGGCACTCAAAGCCCGCTCAGTCGATGCCAAGATCTACATCGGCATGCGCTACTGGCACCCATTTACCGAAGAAGCAGTGCGCGAGATCAAAGCCGACGGTGTACGGCGTCTGGTAATCCTGCCCCTTTACCCGCAGTACTCGATTTCGACAAGCGGTTCTAGCATCAAGCTGCTCGACCAGCTCTGGGCCCGCGACCCCGAACTGCAACGCATCGAGCGCGCCACCATCAACTCCTGGTACAGCCGCCCGGGCTACGTCGAGGCGATGTGCGAGCGCGTGCGAGAAGGTCTCGATAAATTTAGCGACCCCCAGGGCGTGCACATCCTCTTTTCGGCTCACGGTGTGCCGCGCACCTACGTCGAACAGGACGGCGACCCTTACCAGCGACAGACCGAGGAGACCGTCAAGCTCATCGTGCAGTCCCTCGACCGGCCCAACCAGCACTCGCTCTCCTACCAGAGCCGGGTCGGCCCAGTCGAATGGCTCAAGCCTTATACCGAAGAAACCATCAACGAACTGGCTGCCAGGGGCGTGAAGTCGCTGCTGGTGGTGCCCGTGAGCTTTATTTCCGAGCACATCGAGACCTTGCAGGAAATCGAGCTTGAATACCGCGAAGTGGCCGAGGCGGCCGGCATCCACGACTTCCGCCGTGCCAAAGCGCTCAACATCAATAAGACCTTTATTAACGATCTTGCCGAGCTGGTGATCGAAAACCTGGGCGTCTACTCGCGCTAGCGCATCCGCACAAGCGGCGGAAAAAGCTAAGTGCATAGACGGGTACGCGGACCGGTTCTCCCTGGGCATTCTAGGGATGTCGTGTGCACACTGGCCGTCATTTATGCCCAATCGCTCGATTCAAGGCTTCACGTTGCTGGAGATGCTGGTCGCTGTCGTCATGGTCGGTATCATGACTGCGATTGCTCTACCGAACTTTCTCGGCCAGACCAACAGGTCGCGCACGACCGAGGCGACAGCTGTCCTCTCGGCCATTGCCAGTGGCCAGGGCGAATTTCGGTTCCGAAATCCGGGACAGTATTTTCAAGTCGGTGCAGCGGCACCGGCATTCCCGGCAGCCGGGGTGACCACGTTTGTTGCCACTGCCACGAGAGGCGTAGCTATCGGCATTGCGCCCAACCAGAGTAACGCTGCAGCCGGCGAGGCAGTCGCCTTCGCCCAAACTCTCGGTGTCGATGTCGGTGTCGGCACAGCCGGTGACCGCTGGCGCTTCGCCGCGATGCCGCGCGATGCCGCCGGGGCTGTCGTGGCCAACGGTAACAACTCTGTCGATTTCACCATCAGCGCCTACGGAATCACGAATGCCAACGGTCAGCAGACAGGCAACCTCGGTACGATGCTCGTCAATAGCCGCGGCCTTGCCCAACCGGTCCTCGATACCAACGCTGATAACTAAACCAACTGACCTTACCGCCTACGTCGCTCGAAGGCGGCGTTGTAGACCCTCTCGTTCGCCTCGGCAGACTTGAATAAGTCAACAACCGGCCGCGGATAATCGACGCCCAGTTGTACCTCAAACCGTTTCTGCTCAACCGGCAGCAGTTTCCAGGGTTCGTGCACTTTCTCGGCGGGTACTTTCGCAAGCTCCGGCAACCAGTGCTTGACGTATTGACCGCCAGGGTCGTAGTCCTTCGCCTGTTTGGTGATATTGAAAAACCGAAACCCACGCGCGTCGTTGCCGACTCCGGCAGTGTAATTCCAGTTCGCCCAGTTGCTGCAGACGTCGTAATCGATGAGCTTTGACTCGAACCACTCCGCCCCCATCTGCCAGTTGATGCCGAGATTTTTGGTGAGGAAGCTCGCCACATTCTGGCGACCCCGGTTGGACATGAAGCCAGTCGCCGCCAGTTCGCGCAGGTTGGCATCGACCAGCGGAAAGCCCGTCATACCGGTTTGCCACAACTTGAAGCGGTCCCAGTCTTCCTTCCAGGCAATCGAGACCCCGCGCAGACCCGAGAGTCTAAATATTCGATCGCCATGCTTGGCTGCGATAAACCGGAAGTAATCGCGCCAAAGTAGCTCGAATACCAGCCAGTAGGTCGAATCGTTTTTGATCCTTTGTGACTCGTAAGCTTTTACCTGCTCGTAGATGTAGCGCGGGGAGAGGCAGCCATGGGCGAGCCAGGCAGAGAACTTGGAGGAGTAATCAGCCCCCAACATTCCGTTGCGGGTCTCTTTATAAGATTTCAGATGGCTCTGCTGCCAGAAGTAGTAGTCGAGCCTGGCCTGACCGACCTTCTCACCACCCTTAAAGGCAAGCACCGAGCGCGCATCTTGAACAGGCGGTTCGAGTTCAAAGTCAGCAAGTGTCGGCAACTCACCCGCGTCAAGCTCTGCAGGCAAAGCAGGCAGGTGCTCAGGTTCAGCGAAGGCCGGGTTCACAGTGGAGGCACTCTCGACTCGCTTACGAAAGTCTGTGAACAGCTCGGGAATATTGGCAACGGCGAAGGGCAGGTCGTCGGGGTGATGGAGTGTTGCTCCCCAGAAAGACTGCAGCCTGACCCCGAGGGGATCAAGGGCACGTGCAAGGGCCTTCTCGACTGCTAATTCCTCAGAAGTCACTTCTGCACTGTAGTAGACAGCGCTGATGCCAAGGGCTTCGACTAGAGCCGGGATCTCCTTTTCCGGTTGGCCGCAGCGCAGGACGAGGTTACTGCCCAGCCGATGTAAAGAATGCCTCAGGTCCGCGACGCTCTCGATGAGGAACTGCCCGCGAAAAGCACCTGTCTTCTTGAAGCCATGGGCAGTTTCGCCAAATTGTCTGGGGTCGAAACAATAGAAGGGAACGATCTGAGCTTGCGCCTGGTGCGCACGGTACATCGGTTCGTGATCGTGAACGCGCAGGTCGTTGCGGTACCAGATCAAAATTCGGTTGCTAGACATTGGCGCTACTTCAGCCGTGTAGCCAATTTTCGCATGCCGGTTCCTAATTGGCCCCTATCCCGAGTAGAGACTGTGCCGCAGCTAGCGCTCCACGAGCACTACCGTAGAGACGGTCGAACCCTGCCGAGCCAGATCGCTAAAGAGCACCTGCTCGACCGGTTCACCTGCACGGCCCAGGGGAGTCTCGATTTCAAACGTAAAGTTCCCACGCTCGTCGCTGTAGGTAGCGTTGTTGGTCAAGATCAGACCCTCCGGCGTGCGCACCTGATAGAAGACCGCCGCGAAGGGGCGAGCTGAGACGCCCTGCAGATGATAAGTCTCACCGATCACGAGGGCATGGGCAGGAGCGGCCGTCTTCAGCGTGATGCCCTGGGAAATAAACGCATCGGCACGCAGGGCCGTGTCACTTGGCCGTGCCGGTTTTGTGCCTCCCCTTGCACAGTAGCGGGCACGGGCGCGTGGCACACCGTCGGCATCGGTCCGGTTGTCGCCCATGCGGGCGGGCAGCGAAGTTAACGACGGCAGGAGTGTAAAAACACCAAAGTGCAGGTGCGGCGACACTCCGGTATCGCGACCGCTCAGGGCAATCGTCTGGCCTGCCTGCACTACCTGGCCGGGGGAAGCTTTGAGTTTGCTCAGATGGGCGTAGAGAGTGTAGTATCCACTGCCATGGTCGAGCACGATGCTCTTGCCGATCCCCTCGTTCGCCTCGGGGACGAGCACGACCCGCCCGGCGGCCGCCGCCGTCACGGGTGTCCCCATCGGCAGGTTGAAGTCCCAGGCGTAGCGGTTTGAGCGCTCGTGGTGACTGAAGGCGCCGTTGTTGCCCTGGGTCACTGTGAAGCAGGCCCCATAAGCAAAAGGCAACTGGAAAGCGAGGGAGCGGGCGCTGGTCGGTACATCGACAAGAGCCGGGATGGTCAGCCCGGAAGGGGTCTCGACCGGTTCGCTGAGGGCTGCTTGCAGAGGTGCTTCCTGGGCGAAAGCACCTGACACGGCAAGGGTAGTGGCTACCGCACAGAAGTGGAAGAGGGATTTGGCGCGCATGGCTGGGGGGTCAGGATGAACTTTTCGATCGCGGCGGCGACGCCGTCCTGCTCGACGGTCGGGGCTATCCAGTCCGCCTGGACCTGGAGGGCCGCAGGCGCATTGCCCATCGCCACTCCCGTACCGGCGTAGACGATCATTTCAGCGTCGTTGAGCTGGTCGCCGACAGTCATGACCTGGTAACTCGGGATCTGCAAGATCTCTTCTGCCAGGAAACGGACGGCAAGTCCTTTGTTGGCATGGGGGTTAGCCACTTCGACAAAAGTGGGGTCCGACTTGGTGAGATATAGCTCTTCTTGACTGTAGCGTTCTGCAAGCAGCTTCAGCATCCTGTCGGTCACCGATTCTCCAGGTGTGAGGCCCAGCACTTTCGTCGGCTCGGCTGTGAGGACTCGCCGCAAATCCCCGACGACCTCCGGCTCGACCCCGGTCCGCTCTCCGTAGCGACGGCTGGCAGGAGTCAGTTCGCGGACGTAGAGGGTGTCGTTGATATAAAGGTGTACGACCAGTTCGTTATTTTCCATAAAGTCGATCACTTCGAGCGTGCGGTCGATGGGGACCGGCCGGTGCATCAGCACAGTGCCGTCTTTTGGATCTTTAATGAGGGCCCCCTGGTAGCTGATGAGCGGCAGTGTCGAGCCCACTTCCGCATGAAAGCGCAGCGCCGCCCGGTACATGCGGCCGGTGGCCACGGCTACCTGAACACCCACGGCCTGGGCTGCTTTGATCGCTTTTAAAACTGGCTCATTGATGCGCAATTGCTTGCCCACCATCGTGCCGTCGATATCGAGAACTAATAGTGTAATTGGCATAGAGATTCGCTCTGTTTCCTGCACTTTCACCACGGTACCAGGGTAAGATGCCACCTATTTGCGAATCTTTGCTTTCGAGATCGCTATGATCGGCTCTGCAGAAGGCTTACGTGCTTTAATATTCCCAGGACAGATCTGAGGAGACGTCAATCACATGAATAAAGGCGAACTTGTGAAGGCAGTAGCCGAGCGGACCAAGATCACATTGAAGGAAGCAGACGCCGTCATCACCGCCGTCTTCGAGGAAATCCAGGAGACGGTTGCCAACGGCGAAAAGGTTACCCTGGTCGGCTTCGGCACCTTCGAGGCACGCAAGCGGGCCGAGCGCGAAGGGCGCAACCCCAAGACCAACGAGAAGATGCTGATCCCAGCGACTGTCGCACCCGCCTTCAGTGCCGGTAAAACTTTCAAAGAAGCAGTACTCAGCACCGACAAGTAAACCCTTGTCTATTTACGAGTAGGGATATGCGGGGGCATGTCCCTACTTTTTTGTGGGTGCCAAAGGCTGCGGAATAGCCGGGGTCGGCTGCGGTGCCGTGGGGATGCCGGTCGTTGGGGTCGGTTGGGCAACGCGTGCGGGATCGAGCCAGCCGGCACTGAGCACGGTGGTCAGCAACAAAAAGGCAATGACAAGACTCCAGGTCACCCGGTCGAGGTTGCTCTCGGCGCTCTTTTGGCTTGAAAAAAGCTGAGCACTGCCGCCTATAGCGGCGACGCCATCACCCTTGGCCGCGTGCAGAAGCACAGTGACGATGATGCCCACGGCAAGCAACATCCAGATAATCCGCAAGCTGATCAGTAATGCTGCCACCGGTAAGCCCCTCCTTATTCGTCTGTGCGGCGGACCTGGGCAAAGCCAAGTTCGACCGGTAAATCGCGGTCAAAAATTGAGATGAGTGCCATCAATATGCCGCTCTCAAGGTCGATTTCGACTACTTCACCGTTGAAACCCTGAAAGGGACCGGTTGTAACTTCTATTTTATGTCCGGGTTCGAGTGATGCTGCCACCGGTAGGACACTCCTTACTCGTCTGTGCGGCGAACCTGGGCAAAGCCGAGTTCGACCGGCGTGTCGCGGCCGAAGATCGAGATGAGTGCCTTGAGAGTGCCGCGTTCGGGATTGACCTCGACCACTTCGCCGTTGAAGTCCTGGAAGGGGCCGGAGGTGACTTCGATTTTGTGTCCGGGTTCGAGATCTACTTTGATGATCGGCTCGGCCTGCTCGGCGGCCCGGAAGATACGGTTGACCTCGGACGAGCCGAGGGGACGCGGGGTGACGTGGCCACGGCCACGGCCGTAGCGGCGGCGCTCTTCAGTGCCGACAAAGTTGATGACGTTGGGGGTGTTTTTGACCACCTGCCAGGACTCGTCGTCCATCACCATGCTGATGAGGACATACCCGGGGAAAATCTTTTCAGCAGTGGTCGTCCGTGACCCTTCTTGCTTAATTTTGACCTGCTGGCGTTCGGGAATCTCGACTTTTAAGATCCGTGCACCCATATCCATGGTCTGAACCCGCTGCTCCAGGTTCGTTTTTACTTTTTTCTCACAGCCGGATGCGACCTGTACAAAGTACCAGTGCGCCTCTGGTGCCTGTTCTGACTTTTTAGCGGAATCCATCTAGAATACAAACCCCGAAATCCACTTCAGCAGCTCATCGAGCAAGTAGATGAAAGTGGCGATCACGACAACAATGAGCACGACTGAGACCGACTGGCTGATCAGTTGCGGGCGGCTGGGCCAGACAACCTTGTCAAGCTCGCCGCGCACTTCCACGAGGAATTTCCTCGGGTCGAACTTGGGCTTACTTGGCTCTACCTCGCTGGTCGTCTCTCTGGTCACCGCGGTCAAACTCCAGAAATAAAGGCGCGTCGTGAAGGACTTGAACCCTCGACATCAGGTTTTGGAGACCTGCGTTCTACCAACTGAACTAACGACGCTCGAAAAGTGCACAGTTTTTATCGATGTGCAACTAATGATCTTAGAGACTGACCGCGAGACCGTCAAGCAGTAAACAGCTAGCTGCTCTTGCGGGTAAGCTTTTGCTTGACGCGGGTCGCCTTGCCGATGCGGTCGCGCAGGTAGTAGAGCTTAGCGCGGCGAACACTGCCGCGGCGGGTAACGGTCATGCTCTCGACGCGCGGCGAATGGACAAGAAAAACGCGCTCGACACCGATGCCTTGAAAGACGCGGCGGACAGTCACCGTGCGGTTGATGCTGCTGCGAGCCATGGCGATAATCGTGCCTTCGTAGGCCTGGGTACGCTCTTTGCCGCCTTCACGGATGCGAACGTTCACCTTGACGGTGTCGCCAATGTGCAACTCGGGTAGGTTGTCCTTTAGCTGTTCCGCCTCGATTGAGCGGATAATCTCCTGGGCCTTCATGGGTGTCACTGAATCAACAGTGTTCCATCGTACCGTTTTGAGCCGACGATTTACAAGAGGAAAACGCCGTCGCGCCCGTCAATCTCTTCGAGCAGCACTTTTACCTGCTCGTGGCGGGCGGTCGGTAGCTTGCGGCCGATCAGGTCAGGGTGGATGGGTAGATCGCGGTAACCCCGGTCGATGAGCGCCACGAGCCGAATTGCCGCCGGGCGTCCGTAGTCGTTGAGCGCGTCGAGGGCAGCCCTGACCGTACGTCCTCTGTAGATAACGTCGTCTACCAGGTAAACATTTCGCTCGGTGACGTCGCCGGGTAATTCGGTACGGCTGAGCGGGCGCACGCCGATATCCTGCAGGTCGTCTCGGTAGAGAGTAATGTCTAGTGCCCCAACCGGGACGGAGCGCCCCTCCAGAGTCTCGATTACCTGACTGAGGCGACGGGCGAGGGGTACACCCCGGGTATAGATGCCTAATAAGACGAGATTCTCGATGCCGCGGTTGTGCTCGATGAGCTGCGTTGCCAGACGTTGCACGGTCCGTCGCAGTTCGATGGCGGAGAGAATTTCGACAGGCTCGCGGCTCATGGCCACTCATGATAGAGGACTTCTATCTGAGTGCGTAGCGCTCGTTCGTGTGAGGATGTCAAACTGACTTGCGAGAACGACGGGGAGCCAGCGATGGTAGACGATTCGATGCACTGGGCGAGTGCGATTTCTAAGCAACCGGACCTCGATGCGGCACTAAATGAGTGCATCGAGTCCATCCGTCGCCAGATGGGCAGACGACCGATTGACTTGTTGTTTGTGTTTGCCTGCGCTTCTTTTGCAGTGATTGCCGACGAGTGGCTCGCCCGGCTCGCGGCCGGGTTGCCGAGCAAGTTGCAAATCGGCTGCTCAGGCGGCGGCATCATCGGTGCTGGTTTAGAGGTTGAGGGTGTTGCCGCCCTGTCGCTAATGGCAGGCTATCTGCCGGGGGTAGCGCTTCGCTCTTTTGTGCTGACCACGGAGGAAGTCCCAGACCTCGACAGCTCACCCGCAGTGTGGGAAAACCTGGTCGGCATCAGGGCCGGGGCCGACCCGCACTTTGTGCTCTTGCCCGACGGTGGTTCCTTTGCCATCGACACTCTACTCAGTGGCCTTGACTTTGCCTTCCCGGCAAGCGTCAAAGTCGGTGGCCTCGCAAGCGGCGGCAGTCGCCGGAGCACCAATCGCCTGTTTCTCGGCGAACAGTGCACCAACCGGGGCCTGGTAGGTCTGGCTCTGGCCGGCAACTTGAAAGTCGAGGCAATCGTCGCCCAGGGCTGCCGACCGGTGGGTCCCGTCTGCCGGGTCACCAGTGCTCAGGGCAATATGCTCTGGGAACTCGACGGCAAGCCTGCTCTTCAGGTGTTGCAGACGATTGTGCAGGACCTCGACAGCCGCGACCGGGAGTTGGCCCGCAACTCCCTGTTTGTCGGTGTTTTGATTAACGAGTTTAATGTCACGGCCGAACATGGCGATTTTTTAATCCGCAACCTGATGGGAGTCGAGCCCAAAGAAGGCGGCATCGCGGTCGGTGAGTGGCTGCGGACTGGTCAGACCGTCCGTTTTCACCTGCGCGACGCACGCACTTCTAGAGAAGATTTAAGACTCGTGCTTCAGCGGCACCGCCTGGAACACGAAGGCGCCAGACCGGCAGCGGCTCTAATGTTTTCGTGTCTTGGCCGAGGCGAATATCTCTACGATGAACCAAATGTCGATTGCCGTATTTTTGCCGAGGTGCTCGGCGGGCCAGTGCCGATTGCCGGCTTCTTTTGTAATGGCGAGATTGGGCCAGTAGGTCGAACAAGCTTTGTGCACGGCTATACCTCGTCTTTTGGGCTTTTCCGGCCCAAAGAGCGCTCCTGAAGGTGAGATATTTGACAGTGCTCATCCAGTTTGCAACAATAGGAGGCTGTTGTAATTTCGCCCGGAACAGGTTGTCAAGCGCGCCGAGCGCGCACCTCCACGGCGACAAAGGAGCGGTTGAATGGTTTACGCAATTGTGGAAGCGGGCGGCAAGCAGATGCGTGTCGAGCCGGGTCGTTTTTATGATGTCGAGCTGATGGATGTGGAGGTCGAGAGCACAATCTCTATCGACCGGGTGCTGATGGTCCGCCACGATGACGGTATCGTCGTCGGTCAGCCGGTCGTCTCCGGGGCCACCGTGCAGACGCGGGTGCTGCAACACGGCAAGGCCGCGAAGGTAATCATCTACAAGATGCGCCCCAAAAAAGGCTACCGCCGCAAAAATGGACATCGCCAGCGCTTTACCCGCCTGCTGGTCGAAGCAATCGAGTTTGACGGTCGCAGCTTCAAAGCCGAAGCACCCCAAGTTGAAGCACCTGAAGCAGTGGAAGCATAAGCCCCGAATCTGGAGATAACCATGGCACACAAAAAAGGTACAGGCTCAACCCGCAACGGTCGCGACTCCAACGCCCAGCGCCTGGGTGTCAAGCGCTACGGCGGCGAAGTCGTCAAAGCCGGCAACATCTTGATCCGCCAACGCGGCACCAAGATTCACCCCGGCACTAACGTTGGCCGCGGCTCCGACGACACCCTGTTTGCTCTGATTGCCGGCATCGTGACCTTTGAACGCTATGGTCGCGACCGTAAAAAAGTCAGCGTCTACCCGGCCCCAGCCCTCGAACTACAGCTGCAAGCCGCCGAGTAGGCTCGTATAGCCACAAAAAAGCCAGCCCTGTAACGAGGACTGGCTTTTTTGTGGACCAAAAACTAGCGCGCAATTTCAAGGCGGTGCCCGATGACGCGATCTATGGAGCGTTCGAGCAGGGCATGCAGGCGGTTTCGCTCTAACTGGCGACGACGAAGCATCAGGGCACGAGCCTTCGACGGGACATCAACTTGGAACATAGCGACCTCCAGAAGGTGCTTAAAAAGTTATCAGTGAACAGTTATTTAATACTAGCAAGTTTTTGTAGCAATAGCTACGGAATTACACGGAAATCTGAACAGGCTGGAACGCGGTAGCCGATGTGATACAACAGCGTTAGTTTGCGCGATAAATCGTCGATGAACAGCACAAAGCCGAATGAAGCTACCTGGCCCCGGTGGACAATCGCCGGGCTTGCCGCGCTCGGAAGCGCGTTGACAGCCTACTTGACCTATACAAAACTGGCCTCTACCCAGGTTGCTTACTGCACCCAGGGAGCCGGGTGTGACCTGGTATTGCAGAGTCCTTATGCTTCGCTGCTGGGTCTGCCGCTCTCGGGATTTGGACTGGGATTGTACCTGGCGCTTTTGCTCACGGCGTTGCTGCCGGGCCTGGACCGCTGGCGCTGGGAAGCACTGTTTGGCCTTTCGCTCGTGGGAGTCACTTTCACGGCCTACCTTCTGTACTTGCTGGCTTTTGAGATCGTGGCACCCTGCGCCTACTGCTTCGCCTCGGCAGCGTTTATGAGCGGCATCTTCGCGCTGACCCTCTTTGGCCACCGCTGGGAGAAGCCTGACAACCTGGTGATTGCTGGCCTCGGGATCGTGCTCGTGGGCATGGCGACCAGCTACGGCGTCTTCTCAATGCAGAGCGTTCAGGCTGGGCCGACGGACTACACAGTCGCCCTGGCAAAGCACCTGCGCGCCTCTGGGGCAAAGTTTTACGGTGCGTCCTGGTGTCCCCACTGCCAGGATCAGAAGAAAACCTTCGGCGAGGCAGCTCAGCGTTTCGTTCCTTATATCGAGTGTTCGCCGGAAGGCCAGAGCGCACCACCGGCTAAAGCCTGTATCGACGCCCGAATCGAAGGATTTCCGACCTGGGAGATCAGTGGCAAGCGCTACGTCGGCGAACAATCTCTCAAAGATCTCGCCCGCTACTCAGGTTTTCAGGCGAACAACCCTTAACAGGTATTAACTCTGTAATCGGACTACACCCCACTTCCAGGCAGGAATGTGGGGTGTAGTCGTATACAAACAGGTGTAGTTGTATACAACTGACGGCCAGACCGGGTGCAACACTGCTGATTGCTGTCCATTGCAACAAGGTAGGTCCATTGATGAAGAAGTCAAGAGACGCAGTCGCTGTCCTGGTCTCGCCGATCCTGGTGCTCGGGTTGTGCTGGCAGCCTCTACAGGCGCAGACACCCGCTTTTTGCGTCGCTGAAAAATCGATCACCGATATTCAGGCTGCCTTCAGTAGTCAGACACTCACCTCCAAACAACTGGTCGCCGCGTATCTGGCACGCATTCAGGCTTACGATAAACAAGGGCCAAAAGTAAATGCGGTGCTCGAAATTAACCCCGACGCCCTCAAGATTGCCGGGAATCTCGATATCAGACGCTCTTTGCCGACCACTGTGAAAGGCCCGCTCTACGGTGTGCCCATCTTGCTCAAGGACAATATCGACACTGCTGACAAGATGCACACCACGGCCGGCACAGTGGCGCTGGCAAGTTCGATTGCACCCCGAGACGCCTTTGTCACGAAGAAGTTGCGCGAAGCCGGGGCGATCATCCTGGGCAAGGCCAACCTGACCGAGTACGCCAACTTCATGGCAATTGGCATGCCTTCTGGCTACAGCTCTCTGGGTGGGCAGGTGCTCAATCCCTACGTGCTCACAGTCGATGCCAACGGGATTCCGCTTGTAACTCCTGGCGGGTCGAGTAGCGGACCGGGGGTCGCAGCTGCGACCAGCTTTGCTGCGGCCACGGTCGGCACCGAGACATCAGGATCTTTGCTGAGTCCAGGAAGTGCCAATGGCGTCGTCGCAATCAAGCCGACTGTGGGACTCATCAGCCGCGCCGGTATTATTCCGCTGGCGGCGAGCCAGGACACGGCTGGACCGATGGCGCGCACTGTCCGCGATGCGGCGATCTTGCTCGGGGCTCTCACCGGGGTTGACCCGAATGACCCGGCGACTCTGGCCAGTGCACCCTACGCACTGACCGACTACACCCCTTTTCTGGACCCCAACGGCCTCGCCGGGGCGCGCATTGGAATACCGCGCAACGCAAACGACCCGGCCAACAACGTCTACTACGGCAACCTGAATGCTGAGCAGCGCACGATCATGAACAACGCGATCGCCAAGCTGCAAGAACTAGGAGCGGTGATCGTAGAGGCGAATATCCCGAATGCCGGACAGGTCGGCGGACCGGGCACCACGACAGGCGTGTTCGTCACCAACCCCTTCAGTCCGTCCCTGGGACAGACCGTCAATGTCTCGACGGTCCTAGTCTACGAGTTCAAGAACAATCTCAATACCTACCTGGCAGGTCTTGGACCCAATGCACCGATTCGCACTCTCTCCGAGCAGATTGCTTTTAATAACGCCAACCCCGATACGACCCTGCGTTTCAAACAGGACATCCTGGTGGCCTCTGACGCAACGATCGGCGACTTGAGCGAACCGGAATACACAACGGCAAGACAGCTCGACATCCAACAGGCCAGGATCGACGGCATCGACGCTTACATGAACCAGAACAACCTCGATGCCATCCTCTTCCCGGCCAACTTCGGCGCGGGCATCGCGGCCAAGGCGGGCTACCCGAGCATCGTCGTCCCGGCCGGTTATCGCACGACCGTCGGCAGCCTGTCCACGCCTCCCTATCCGTTTGGAGCCACCTTCACCGGTCGGGCCTGGAGTGAGCCGCAGCTCATCAAATACGCCTACGCCTACGAGCAGTACACCCTTGTCCGTCAGCCACCGATCACGACTCCGCCGCTCGGAGCGCTGTGCGGCGGTCGATAAGACCGGATCGGCTCTCCTGTGTAGCGGCTCAACAGCCACACACACAGGAGAGCCCTCTCACTAGAATTTGTCTGATAGCATCTTCGTCTAACGCCGACTCGACGAGTCCAGGGCGGGCTGCCGCTTCCGCCGACCTGACTGGGACCAGCAGAAATCCGCACCTGAGGGCGATAAACCCTCGTCAGCCGGGGAGCGACCAACGTTATAATCAGTAGGTGAATGTCTCTGGTCACGATGACTGCGCCGACCGAATCTTTTCCGTTCAGTCTTGCCGATCTGGCCCGTCATCGGCTGAGTACACAAGAGTACCAGCGCATCACCGAGCTACTAGGTAGACACCCCAACCTTAACGAGTTGGGGATGTTTAGCGTGATGTGGTCCGAGCACTGCTGTTATAAAAATTCTCGCCCGCTGCTGCGGGGCTTTCCGACGACGGGACCGCGAGTCCTGGTCGGTCCCGGTGAAAATGCCGGGGTGATCGATATCGGTGATGGATTGCGCGTCGCTTTTAAAATTGAGTCCCATAACCATCCTTCTGCTGTCGAGCCTTTTCAGGGTGCAGCGACCGGCGTCGGCGGCATCCTGCGCGACATCTTCACGATGGGAGCCCGCCCGATTGCCCTGCTCAACTCATTGCGCTTTGGGCCACTCGAAGAACCGCGCAACCGGGCTTTGTTCGCCGGGGTCGTCCGGGGTATTGCGCACTACGGCAACTGTGTCGGAGTACCGACTGTCGGCGGCGAGGTCTACTTCGATTCGACTTACAGCGGCAACCCCCTCGTCAACGCAATGGCAATCGGCCTTTTAGAGACGCCCGAGATTGTCCGCTCCGGGGCAAGCGGTGTCGGCAACCCTGTCCTGTACGTAGGTTCGACCACCGGCCGCGACGGGATGGGCGGTGCGAGCTTCGCCTCTGCAGAGTTGTCGGACGAGTCTCAAAAAGACCGGCCGGCGGTACAGGTCGGTGATCCATTCACTGAAAAGTCGCTCATCGAAGCCTGCCTGGAAGCATTTCGCACCGGTGCTGTAGTCGCCGCTCAGGATATGGGGGCGGCGGGGCTGACCTGCTCTTCTGCTGAGATGGCTGCTAAGGGCGGCGTCGGCATCGAGATGGACCTTGACCGGGTACCCGTGCGCGAGGCGGGCATGACCCCTTATGAATTTCTACTGTCTGAGTCCCAGGAGCGCATGCTCTTCGTGGCCGAGCAGGGCCGGGAAGCAGAACTCATCGCGCTATTTGTGCGCTGGGGACTGCACGCGGTTGTTGTCGGCACCGTCATCGAAGAGCCGATCGTGCGCATCTGGCACCGGGGTGCAGTCGTGGCCGAAGTACCGGCCCGCGCCCTGACTGAGGATGCTCCCGTCTATCCGCGTTCGGTATTGGACGCACCACCGGCTGAAATCCTCGCAAAGCGCAGCTTTAACTTCGACACACTTGCTCTACCCCAGGACTACACGGCCGTACTCCTGAAGCTGCTCGATGCCCCAAGCCTTGCCTCCAAGCGCTGGCTCTGGCAGCAGTACGACCACCAGGTCCAAAACGACACGGTGATCGTGCCGGGAGCGGCGGATGCGACGGTAATCCGGGTCAGACCTCAGGCTTTTGGTGTGGGAGATGTGACGGGCGTGCCCACTTCTGTGCGCGGTATTGCCGCCACGATCGATTGCAACAGCCGCTACGTCTATCTCGACCCCTACCGCGGAGCGATGCTCGCCGTCGCCGAGGCCGCTCGCAACTTAAGCTGTGTCGGGGCCGAACCGCTCGCGGTCACGGACAATCTCAACTTCGGTTCGCCCGAGAAGCCAGAAACTTACTGGCAACTGGCAAGTGCCTGCCGGGGCATTGCCGACGCCTGTGTGGCCTTTGCGACCCCGGTGACCGGCGGCAATGTCTCTCTTTACAACGAAATTCAGACTGAGGGCGGAGCACAGGCCATCTACCCGACGCCGACGATTGGCATGGTGGGTCTGGTAGAAGATATTCGCAACGTCTGTACTCAGGGATTTAAAGCAGTCGGCGACATCGTCTACCTACTTGGGGGTACGACCCCGACCCTGGGAGCGTCCGAGTATCTGGAGCAACTGCACAATCTCGTGGTCGGCGAACCGCCTGACCTCGACCTGGCACTCGAACGACAGGTGCAATCTATCTGTCGCCTCGGCATCGAACGTGGACTTTTCCGTTCGGCTCACGACCTCTCGGAGGGCGGGCTTGCCGTCGCCCTTGCCGAATCCTGCATCGCGGGCGGCTTTGGCGTCAATGCAGTCGTGACTGGCGAGACCCGGCCTGACGCCGTTCTCTACGGCGAAACAGCTTCTGCCATCCTGGTGAGCGTCGCCCCCGATGACCGGACTACTTGCGAAGCGTGGTTCACCCTGGCACTCGGTATGTACTGGCGGTGCCTGGGCACTGTGGAACCGGAAGATTTCTGCCTGGCTATTGCAGATACCACTATTCAAATCCAAACGACCTGCGCTGTGCTCCGAGACGTCTGGGAGCAGGCGATTCCGCGCCGCATGGCCTATTCACACCGCAGCGAGGCATCTTAGTTATGCAAGTAGACCACCTGGCCGCAGACAAACCTGAAGAGGCCTGCGGCGTCTTCGGGCTCTTAGCCCCAGAAGAAGATGTCGCGAAGCTCACCTACTTCGGGTTGTTTGCCCTACAGCACCGTGGGCAGGAGTCCGCCGGCATCGCCGTCTACGATAACGGGCAACTGACGATGCACAAAGACATGGGCCTCGTCTCCCAGGTCTTCGACGAAGCGTTGCTGGCCGACCTCCAGGGCCAACTGGCCATCGGCCACACCCGCTATTCGACCACGGGTTCGAGCCGTCGGGTCAACGCGCAACCGGTAGTCTCCCGAACCCGCCTCGGCCCGGTCGCACTCGCCCACAATGGCAACCTGGTCAACTCCGAGCAACTGCGCGTCGAACTGCTGGCCCGCGAACACACTCTGCTTGCCACCACCGATTCTGAGGAGATTGTCCACGCGATCGGCGAAGCCGTCGATGACGGTCTTGACTGGGTCGAAGGAGCAATCCTTGCCTTCAAGCGCCTGAAGGGTGCCTTCAGCCTGGTGATCGGCACGCCTGCCGGTCTGATGGGCACACGCGATCCAAACGGCGTCAGGCCGCTGGTGATCGGCACGCTCAAAGGCAACTATGTACTGGCCTCCGAGACCTGTGCACTCGACATCATCGGGGCAAAGTATCTGCGCGACGTCCAGCCGGGAGAACTCGTCTGGATTACAGAAGCCGGAATGACATCACACCGCTGGGCCGAAGCACAGCCAAAGCTCTGCGTCTTCGAGCTAATCTATTTCGCGCGCCCAGATTCACAGGTCAATGCCGAGAGCCTCTACACCTACCGCGAACGCCTGGGCGAGATGCTGGCCCGCGAAGCACCGGTCGAGGCCGATATCGTGATCCCCGTGCCCGATTCGGGAGTACCAGCTGCGATTGGCTACGCCCGCCAATCGGGCATCCTCTACCAGCAGGGCCTGATTAAAAACCACTACGTCGGCCGTACCTTCATCCAGCCCACCCAGTCGATGCGCGAGACCGGCATCAAGATGAAGCTCAATCCGCTCCCGGATGTGATCGACGGCAAGCGCATCGTGATCATCGACGACTCGATCGTGCGCGGCACCACCAGCCGCAAGATCGTGGCGGCCCTGCGCGACAACGGTGCGACCGAGGTGCACATGCGCATCTCCTCGCCGCCGGTCACCCACCCGTGTTTTTACGGCATCGACACCGACTCGCAAGATCAACTGATCGCCGCCACCAAGAGCGTCGCCGAAATTGCCCGCCACATCGGCGTCGATAGCCTCGCTTACTTGAGCATCAACGGCATGATAGAAGCGACCCGCAGCCGGGAAGACCAGTTCTGCACCGCCTGCTTTACCGGCAACTATCCAATCGGCGTACCCGATAGCCTGCTGCACGCCAAACTGATGCTGGAGAAACCCGCCGCTTTGTAACTGTGTACCAGCACCACCTCGACAGTCTGCAAAAATTTGGCATCCACCTCGGCCTCGAACGCATCGGTGCCCTGCTTGCCCGCCTGGGTAATCCACAGCGGGCATTTCCAGTTATCCATGTCGCGGGTACGAACGGCAAAGGGTCAGTCTGCGCCTACTTGAGCAGCATCCTGCACTCAGCAGGTTATCGGGTCGGCCGCTACACCTCGCCACACCTTACCGCCTGGAACGAGCGTATCTGGATAAGTTCCCCCATACCCGATGCGCGGCTCGAAGCCTGCATTGCCAGAGTGGCCGCTGCTGCTGCCGAGCTAGACCCAGAACTAGGTCGAGTCACGCAGTTTGAGACTTTCACCGCTGCCGCCTTTTTAGACTTTGCCCAGGAGCGAATTGAGATCGGCGTGATCGAAGTCGGCCTGGGCGGCAGGCTCGATGCCACGAATGTTTTCGAGCGGCCACTGGTCACTGCCATCACCGGTATTGGTTTGGACCACACCGAGCAACTGGGGCCAACAACCGCTGAGATAGCCCGCGAGAAAGCAGGAATCCTGCGATCCGGCAGTCCCTTAGTCCTGGCTCCTGTCGATCCGCGAGCAGAAGACACCATCTTTCAAGAAGCGGCCCGCCTGCAAGTACCAGTCACCATCGCTCACCCAGCCCGATGGGTCGCAGAAGGTGAAGCCGAGTGGCAGGGATTGCGCTATCACCTGCCGCTCGCGGGCGACGTGCAGTTGCAAAATAGTGCGACCGCTCTTCAGATCTGTAAATTGTTGCAAGTACAGGGCTGGAAACTTGAACCTACCAGCCTGCAGACCGGATTGGCCGAGACAACCTGGCCCGGCCGTTATCAATGGCTCAATCCAGGATTGCTGGTAGACGGCGCCCACAACCCCCAGGCAGCAGGCCACCTGCGCTGTTACCTCGACCGGGTTCGCCCCAATACTCCAGTCCGCTGGGTGATCGGCATTCTCGCCACGAAAGAAGCCGAGGCAATCCTTGCCGCCTTATTAAGAGTGGGCGACCTCCTTATCGCTGTCCCAGTACCTGAAGCAGACAGCTACCCTCCTGATCACCTGGTTGAGATTGCCAGTGCCCTGGGAGTTTCCGCCCAGGCCCGCGAGTCCTGGAGAGAAGCCCTGCCGGTAGAAGGGGGCACGACAGTCGTCTGCGGTTCTTTATATCTGGTGGGCGAACTCTTGAAGACGATTCAAAATTGAGCGCCAATTTGTTCGACCGCGAGAGAAGCGGCATAGCGAACCGTTTGATTACTGTCCTGCAGCAACAATTGCAGGGTCGGGAGTGCCGATTTGGCCGCTTCGCCGATCCCGGCCAGACCGACGATGGCACCGGTACGAACGCGGGTATCGCTGTCCTGTAGGGCCGTGATCAGCGCCGGGACAGCACGGCTGGCCCCCGGACCGATGTGCGAGAGGGAAACTGCCGCACTACTGCGCACCTCGGCGTCCGGGTCCTGCAAAGCAACGATGAGCGTGGGGACAGCCCCGACTGCAAGCGGTCCAAGGTACTTGAAGTTCGTAGCAGCACTCCGACGAATGCCCGGATCTGGACTTTTCAGACGCTCGATCAAGTAAGGGACCTGCTGCTCGGAGAGAAGCTGGGTCTGACCAGCTTCAGCCACTCCCAGGATAGCCAGGCATACAAGCCCAGCCCAGGCAGATTTCAGCATGCGAGCCCCAGTATCAGTACGGCCTTACTGTACCCAGCGGCACACCTGTCCTGAACTCGGGAGCGCAGGACGGGCCTATAGAGGAGTGGAAGGTGCAGAGCCATCTGTAGGGGCCGGTTTGAAGTCGCGGTAGTCAAGCAACTGTACGAGCACCAGGTAACCGATGCCCAGGGCCAGAGCCAGGACGCCGGTCACGATCGCTACGAGCTTTGAGCGATCCATCGTCAGGCTTTGTAGGGCACGAACAGGCCATCTTTAATCACAAAGATGTCAAAGGGGGCCTTGACTACGTCGCCTTTGCTGTCGAAGGAGATTGGACCGGCGAGGCCCTGGAAATTTTTGAGATTGCGGACCTGGGCCGCGACCGCTGTTCGGGTCAGTTCGGGCGCTTGTTCCATTGCCAAGAGCAAAATCCGAGCAGCGTCGTAAGAGTAAGGACCAAAAGGACCGGGGGCCTCGTTGTGCTTTGCCTTGTAGGCGCTCAGGAACTGCTCGTTGTTGACCTGGGCGGGTCCGCTCACATAAATATTTTTGGCTTCTTTGCCGACGATGTCGATAAAGCTCTGCTCTTTGGAGCCGTCACCGCTCATAAAGGCGGCCTCGATGCCGAGTTCTCGCGCCTGGCTCACCATCAGTCCCGATTCAACGAAGACTCCTCCGAAAAAGATCAGATCGGGGTTGAGACCCTTGATCTTGGTGAGAATGCCCCGAAAGTCCTTGTCGCCTGTCGTGATGCCTTCAAAATAAACCGTCTTGGTACCGGCCGCCTCGACTGTCTCTCGGAAGTAGTCGGCAAGTCCCTGACCGTAGGGCGTTTTGTCGTTCACGATGGCAACCCGTTTTACCCCGAGCGTTTTGACCGCAAACTCGGCGTCGATTGCACCCTGCCGTTCGTCGCGGCCGACGACGCGGTAGACATTTTTGAGGCCGCGCTCGGTCAGCATCGGGTTGGTGCTACCGGGGGAAATCATCACTACCCCCGATTGCTCATAGATATCTGAAGCCGGGATGGAACAACCCGAATTAAAGTGTCCGACGACACCGTATATCCCCTCAGTCGTCGCAAGCTTGCGGGCAACGGTAATCGCATCGCGGGGGATAGCCTGATCGTCTCCATTGACGATCTCGACCAGTTTGCCCTTGATGCCGCCCTTTTGATTGACTTCATCGACCGCAATCTGCACCGCTTTGAGCATGTACTCGCCCTGAACGGCCTGGGAACCGGAAAGTGGGCCGGCGAGGCCCAGGTAGATTTTGTCGCTGCTACTACAGGCTCCCAGGAGTCCAAACAACAATAAACCGGCTGAAAAATCTCTTCTTTGCATCGTATGTTATTGATCATCACTGCGTTTCGGCACCATACTACAGCGCTCTGGCGCTCGTTGCATAAACGAGATAATCTCCACTGGAGCGGGGTGCACTTGTCCGCCGAACTGGCGATACACTCAAGGGGCATCGTCGTACAGTGTCAGCAGGCTCATGCCCTCCCTTATCAATATTCTTGCTATCATTCTCGGCCTGGTCGGGGTACTCTCCGCTATCTGGACCGCTGGTTCGGTACAAAACGCATTTACAGATGAAGCTATTTCCTGTGCGGTCGCCTTTGGAGCCGCGACGCTGACAGTACTCGCGATTACGCCTGCCGTCCGCACCATCGGACTCAACAAGGGCTGGGTAGACCAGCCGGGTGAACGCAAGATTCACGATCGCCCCATGGTGCGGACGGGCGGCATTTCTATTTTTCTGGCCGTCACTTTTGCGTTGCTGCTGGTCTGGGGCCTCGGCTTTTTTGGGATCCTGGAGCCGCAAAAAGAGTACCAGGTCTGGGGCGTGACGATTGGGGCCGTCCTCTTCTTCTTTCTGGGCCTCGTGGATGACTTTTTCAACTTACCCGCCCTGCCGCGCTTGCTGATCCAGGTGGCGATTGCTACAGGAGCCTGGAGTGTCGGCGTCGATGTCGAGGTGCTTTCTTTGCCCTGGTTTGGCGTGATCAAGCTCGGCTGGCTCAGCCTGCCAATTACGATTCTCTGGCTCGTGGGCGTGGTCAACGCGATCAATTTTATCGACGGCCTCGATGGGCTCGCGGCGGGCGTCTGCGGGATCGCCGCCGTGGCTACTTTTATCGTCGCGGTCTTTACAGGCCAGTGGGCAGCAGCCCTGATCGCGGCGGCCGTGGCCGGTGGTGCCCTCGGCTTCTTGCGCTACAACTTCAACCCGGCTCAGATCTTCATGGGAGATGGCGGTGCTTACTTCCTCGGGTTCTTGCTTGGTGGGCTCTCCGTAATCGGCGTGGTCAAACTGGTCACGACCGTCGCCCTGGTCATTCCCTTCTGCATCCTGGCAGTACCAATCTTCGATACGGCCTCGGTGATCGTGCAACGCCTGCGCCGGGGCATCTCACCCTTTAAAGCCGACAAGCGGCACCTTCACCACAAGCTGCTGGACGCCGGGCTTTCCCACCGTTCGGCGGTGCTCGTCATCTACGCACTCACCGTCTGGGCCGGCAGCATCGCGCTTGCCATCTCGGGTATGCCGGCCGGGGGTACTTACACGGCCCTGGCCACCCTGGTACTCGGTTACGTCGGCTGGGGTGCCTGGAAGCAGTCTCAAGAGGCTGGCCGCACGCGCTCGCAACACCTCTCAGGGCAAAAGCCCGGCTGAAAATCCCAGGTGCTCTCACCGATCCGTGGGAGGATGAGTTAAATGGTGATAAGCCCGCCTTAATTCTACAGAAATGAGCTTCTGGAAACGCCTGTTCACAGGTTCGGAATCCGCCGGTGGCGCTGATGGCGCCTACAACAACGTATTTTTCTCGACTGACCGCGACATCGACCTTTATGCGCTTGAAGAGTTGTGCGATGCGGTCGGCTGGTCGCGCCGACCACTGCGCAAAGTTAAAAAGGCGATCGACCACAGCTTCTGCGTGATCTCGATGTACGAACAGCGCGGCGACTTCAAGCAGCTCATCGGCTTCGCGCGGGCGACATCCGACCATGCCTTCAACGCGACGATCTGGGACGTGGTTGTACACCCGGAGTTTCAGGGCAAAGGGATGGGTCGGGCTTTGATGGACCGCATTATCGCTGAACTGCGCACCGCCGATATCAGCAACATCACCCTTTTTGCCGACCCCCACGTCGTCGAATTTTACCGTCAGCTCGGTTTCTTGCAGGACCCCGAGGGTATCAAGGGCATGTTCTGGTACCCGGACTGAATTTCTGGAGCGTCCAAATTTTCCGGTGGGGCGGCTAGTTTCCGCTACACTTAGGAAAATTTTTTAAGATTTGACAGATGCCTCCGCAACCGGGACTGCGCCGCACGATTTCTTTGCTCGACGGGGCGGCGATTATCGTCGGTACGACCATCGGTTCGGGTATCTTCGCAAGCCCAGGTCGCGTACTCGCCCAGGTCGGCTCGGTCGGCATGGCCCTCGTCGTCTGGGTGGTGGGCGGTCTACTGTCTCTAGCCGGGGCGCTCTGCTACGCCGAACTCGGGGCCGCACTGCCTGTAGCGGGGGGCGAGTACGCCTACTTGAGCCGCACCCTCGGTCGTCCGTTCGGATTTATGTTTACCTGGACGCAATTTTTCGTGATGAAAACTGGCTCCCAGGCCATTATCAGCATCGTCTTCGCAAGCTACCTGGGCAGTGTCCTGTTTGCCCTCGACCCACGCGCCGCCGGGACTGGCGACGACTGGCGCATTAAAGCAATTGCCGTCGGCTCGATTGCCCTGCTGACGGCAGTCAACTGCATCGGCGTGAGCCTCGGTGCCCGCGTCCAGGTAATTCTCACCGGCCTCAAACTGGTTGCTCTGGCAGGGATCATCGCCCTGGGAATGAGTGCTTTTGCAAGTGGGGGGGCGATTCGTTTTGCTGAGCCCTTCGCCGGTACGACCGGCGGGCTGAGTGCCTTTGGCCTCGCGATGATCTCGTGCCTCTGGGCCTACGACGGCTGGAACAACCTCAACTATGTCACTGAGGAACTGCGCGACCCGGAACGCAATCTGCCCCGCGCCATCGTCTTTGGTACCCTCGGCGTGATGGTCGTCTATGTACTCGCCAACATCGCCTACCTGGCCGTGCTCACCCCTGCCGAGATGGTGGGCTCCAGGGCCGTGGCAACAGACCTCGCAGTCCGGGTTATCGGGCCAATCGGCGGCATCCTGGTCCCGATTGCCGTGGCGATTTCAACTTTCGGTGCAACCAACGGTTCACTGATTACCGGAGCGCGGGTTTTCTACGCAGCGGCGCGCGACGGCCAGTTTCCGGGAGTGTTCGCCCATTTAAGCCTGAACGCCGTCCCAACGGCTGCCCTGATTGGCCAGGGGGTCTGGGCGGCAATCCTGGTCTTGCCGAGCGACTTCGGCAGTCTGGTGGACTACTTCGGTTTTGCCGCCTGGCTTTTTTATGCCCTCGCCGCCATCGGCTTGATGGTGCTGCGCGATCAGGCCCCCGACCTGCCGCGGCCCTACAAAGTCTGGCCCTACCCGCTGGTGCCGCTCCTGTTTCTCGCAGTCTCGGGCTACTTAATCGTCAATGCGCTCTGGACTACCCCGCAAGCCTGGCTGGCACTCGGCTTCATGGGTCTGGGGGTGATTGTCTATTTCCTGTTTTTCCAGGGAGGTAGTGCAAAGCCTGCCCCGTCGAGTCCCTCTGAGTAGTCAACGCGCCGTGCCTGGAGATCAAGATGCGCAAAGAACCGTCTTCCAGCAGTGACACGGATAAAAAGCACAAGCTTGACGAAAATATTTCGACGCATATTTTTTCAACCTCGGCCACCCTGGTCGGCGTCTGCCTCACCGTCATTGGTCTGGTCCGCATCAGCAACCGGCTCAAAAACGTCAGCATCATCGGGGACGACCTGCTCGCCCTCAGTTCCATCGTGTTTCTGATTGCCTGTTTCCTTTCGTACCTGGGGCTGAGAACTCGCGGATCGCGCCAACTCAGGGAAAATCTGGAGCGAATCGCCGATGTCTGGTTTCTGGTCGGTCTCTGTATGTTGGCTGTTATTTGCATTCTGATCGCCTACGAGCTGGTTTAGAACGCGCTATCCGGCTGCTTCCACCAGAAAGACCTGGGTGAGATAGCGCAGGTGAACCAGCCCGTTCACATCGACGTGCTCCCTATGCAGGCTGTGGAGTTGATCGAGCAGTTGTCTTTGTGCCGACTCGTCAAGCGGAATATATGAACTGCTCCGCACCCGGCCTACCAGCGCTTCCGAGTCAAGAGACTGAGAGTTTGCAAAAGTCAGCATTTGTGCCTGTTCGAACCCGGCGGCCTGCTGTAAGAGTGCCAGGACTGCATCGCTACCGGCCCGTTCGGCAGCCGGGTGGAGCGCGGAAGCCTCCCGGATAATTTCGCTGTAGCCCGCCGTGAAGTTATCCGCCTCGTCCCGGTCATTCCAGACGATAGCCAGGCGACCGGGAAAGCGGAGAATACGCCGAAATTCCGGCAGGCAGAGGGGCGGGTTGAACCAGTGAAATGCCTGAAAACAGGTGACAAGATCCTGGGATGCGCCCGGCAGCCCGGTACTCTCAGCCGTACCGTCCAGGAAGCGAATATTGGGGTCAGACAATGCCGCCGCACGCATCGCCGCGTTCGGTTCGATAGCCGTGACAAAATGACCGCGCCCGGCGAGAGCCCGCGCACTGATGCCGGTACCGGCACCGATATCAGCCACCTGGAGCGGCCCACTCAAGCCGTTGAGGATAGCGTCGAAAGCAGCCGACGGGTAACCCGGCCGAAAGCGAGCATAATCAGTCGCCCGACTTGAAAAGCGTTCGAGCGGCTGGTGTTGAAAAAGGGGCAGTGGCTCGTTCAAGCAGCAATCCGGGAATAGAACGTGTTCATTCTGAACAACGACTGCCTGGTAAGCAAGTGTCTGCTTGGCCCTGCGAGCGCAAATCGGCGGAGCGGCGGCAAAACGTCCGCCCCCTCGAATGCGCCAGACGGCTCGTTGGCAGGTATAACGAACCGTTGGTAATGTTGGGAAGATTAGTTTTAACTTGAGCCGGGTCACACGAGTCGGAGGCCGATATTAGGAGAGCTATCGGACTGCCTCCGAACTTCCGAGACTGCTGAGTAGTTGAGCGTTTCGCAAAACACGCTCTGCAACTGGGTCAAAGCGGGGAGGATAGGAGGCGCTCACCATCCCCGGTGAACGACTACCGCCTCTTCAAGCAAGAAGACCTAGATGCCTTGCTCAAGCAGGCCACGGTAGCGGGCGAAGTGGACTCGGTGCAACCGGACAAGCGGAAATACCAGTAACAAAGGCAAACGCTCTTAATGATGACGACATCGCAAGGATCGAGCACCGTGGACCGAGCAAAACTGAGTAAGGAGAGGCAGACCCAGTCCTCAGATCCGTACTCGTCAAAGATTATCAAAGCCGGTGCTTTGATCGGGGACACCAAGACACTGCTTTCCCATTGGGATGTCACTGCCTCGGCAGCAGAGAACATCAACCGAATGCAGCGGGAGAACATCTTCGGGAAGGCATCTCGTTCTCGTGTTGAGGACATCCTGGCGATCTTTCGGCAGCGGTACCTCACCGAGGAGTCGGTCACGAAAGCGTTGGTCACCCTGGTCCGAGGCAAGTTCCCGACTGCCGCTCTAGAACGGTTGCTATATTTCCACTCCGCTCGTGCGGATCGATTACTCTACGATGCCGTCACCGAGATTCTCGTACCGATGCAAGCACGGGGCCTGGTGGATATCAACGTACAGGATTTTCAGCGGTCCCTGGTAAAACTCGTACAAGCAGGTGAGACGACGGGGCACTGGTCCGAACCGACGATTATCCGTATTTCGCAGGGACTGCTCTCGACGCTTCGGGACTTTGGTGTGCTTCAGGGGGCCGTCAACAAAAAGATTGCCCCCGCCTACCTTCCAATCGAGTCGTTTGCGTACATCGTGTTCTACCTGAAACAGCACCAGCCCTCGGGAGCGAAGCTGATCGAGTTGCCGGACTGGAAGCTGTTCTTCTTGCAGCGGGAGGGAGTAGAACGCTCCCTATTTGAAGCCCATCAGCACAAACTGCTGGAGTACCACGCTGCTGGAAGCGTCACCCGGCTGACCTTTTGCGCTAAAACTCTTGAGGAGAATGCGAATGTCCTCGCTCAGAAATAGTATCGCTCCTCTAGAAAGCGACCTGAAGGCGGTGCCGCACCGGATCAACGTCTATCACGACCTGCCTTTTGCGATCATGCGCTACAATTCGACAGATGAATGGGAGCTTCGGCGGGAGATCAAGTTACTCGCTACTCGCCTTGAGGCGGTCGGCAAAGCAGTTCACATTATCCCGATGTCGGAATTGCTCTGGTCGGTATTGGAGCAAGTTCAGGTGAAAGACGATGACGAAGGTCTGGACGCTGTTATCGCACTGGAAAAAGACCGAGGTTACGTGGAAGCTCAACTGCAGGTGACCACGTACATGTCGAGCCAGGTGTGGGTACCGCTGTGGGATTTACTTGCAGAGCGGTTGTCATCGATCAGCTCGGAGAACTCGATAGTCTTCCTGACCCGTGTAGCCGCGATGTCGCCGGGGATTTTTCATATGTCGATGCTGCTCGACAAGATGCACGGCAAAACCAGGGCGACCACGATTCTCTTCTATCCGGGCTCGATTGAGGGCACGACGGCCCTGCGTTTTATGGACCTGAAAGACCGGGATGCACTGGGCAACTATCGAGTCAAAATCTACGGCTGAGAAAGGGTAACCAGATGAAAACAATCGGCGAACTACTGATGCGAGACCTCAGCCGCAAGATCGAGGAGATTATCAAGGTCGATCAAGCGGACGAGCAATCAGTCCATGCCGAGATAACGGAATATGTTGCTACAGATAGCATTCGTGAGAAATACCACCAGCTTTTCAAAGCCGTCGCCGAGGCTCCCGCTGATCCTGACGAAAGCGTAGGGGTGTGGGTGTCGGGCTTCTTCGGGTCCGGTAAGAGTTCGTTTGCCAAGAACCTCGGCTACGCGCTGCAAAACCGCTCCTTCCTCGGCAGCAAATTCGCTGACCTCTTCAAGCAGCAACTGGGCGATTCGCGCATCAGTGATCTACTCGACCTCATCAATGCCAGGACCCCAACCGAGGTGATCCTTTTTGAAGTGGCGAAGGAGGCCGACACCCGCAAGGCCACTCAACGGATTGCCGAATTGATGTACACCGTCCTCTTGCGTGAACTTGGGTACGCCGAGGACTTTGACATTGCTGAACTCGAAATCGAACTTGAAGCCGAGGGCAAGCTGGCTGAGTTCATCGCCACCTGCAAGACACTTCTGGATAAGGACTGGGAGACCGTCCGGGTTGGAGCGCAGAAGTTGTCCCGCGCCAGTGCCATCCTGCACAAGCTGGATCCAATAACCTACCGCTCCGCCGATTCGTGGTCTCATGCTCAGCGCAACCAGGTCGCCTCGATCTCGGTCAGAAAGGTTGTTGAACGCACGTTTGAACTTTGGGGACGACGAAAGAAGGGCAAAGCGCTTGTCTTCATCATTGACGAAGTGGGCCAGCACGTTGCCCGCAGCGGCGACAAAATCGAAGACCTGCGGGCGACTATCGAAGAGTTTGGTAAGGTCGGCAAGAACTTGCTGAAGGCTCACAAGATCACAGCTCCCTGCTGGATTGTCGTCACCTCTCAGGAGAAGCTCGATGAAGTGGTCGCCGCTATAGATTCAAAGCGGGTTGAGCTGGCCAAGCTACAGGATCGCTTTCGCTACCGCGTGGACCTTGACCCATCGGACATTCGGGAGGTGGCCACCAGGCGTGTCCTGGCGAAAAGGCCCGAGGCCGAGAAGCCGCTAAAACAGCTATTCTCCGAGAACCAGGGGCAATTGAACGCCGCTTTGCGGCTAGAGAGAACAACCCGCCGTACGGACATTAACGAAAACGACTTCGTTCACTTCTACCCGTATCCGCCTCACTACATCGATCTGTGCATCGGGATCATGTCGGGCATTCGGCTGCAGCCCGGTGCCCCACGGCACTATGGTGGCAGCAACCGGACGATCATCAAGCAGGCTTACGAGATGCTGGTGTCGGACCGCACGGCATTTGCCCAGAAGCCCATTGGGGCACTGGTGACACTGGACAAGGTGTTCGAGTTGGTGGAAGGCAACCTGTCGAACGAGAAGCGCACGGATATTTATCAAATCACCGAGCGGTTCAAGACTGATCCCCAGGATCACGGCTGGACTTTACGGGTCGCCAAAGCCATTTGTCTTCTGGAATTCATTCGTGACCTGCCCCGCACCGAAGCCAACCTCGCCGCCGTCTTAGTCGATGAAGTGGGTAAAGCGACTCCCCTCAGCGAAGTTCAAGCCGCCGTCGAGCGACTGTATGCCGCCCAGTTCATTCGCAATACCGAAGAGGGCTGGAAGCTCCAGACCGCCCAGGAGAAAGACTGGGAGACAGAACGGCGGGGCCACCTCGAACCGAAGCCCCGTGAGCGCAATGAACTGGCGCGGACCGCTCTTCAGAAAATCTTCGACGAGCCGGAATTCAAGACGTTTCGCTACCAGAACCGCTCGTTCCGCATTGGTATCAGCGTCGATGGCACGAGCGTCAGCGATGAAGGAGTGCTGCCGCTAACGCTCTGCGATGCCGAGGATGCCGACGAACTCACCAGACGTATCGAAGAAGTGCGCACGGAAAGCCGACAGAAGTCCTACGAAAATGCCCTCTATTGGCTCTTCTGTCTGACGCCCGAGCTAGATGAGCTGGTTGCCCAACTCCACGCTTCACGGAAGATGGTTGACAAGTACAGCCAGCTCGGTGCTCAGCAGAAGATTAGTCCCGACGAGGCAACCTGCCTGCAGGACGAAAAGAACTCCAAGAACGGCTACGAGACTCGCCTGCGAGACAAGCTGACCGAGGCGATGGGATGGGATGGCGTCGTCCTCAACATTGCTCCACTCCACGAACTCGTTCCGTGGAAAGAGGTCAAGAACTACTGGGAAGAACTTCTCGAAGGCAAGTACGAGTGGTCCTCTATCGGTAAGCAACTGCGGCAAAAGGGACTGGTCAGATGCTGAAATCTATCCAATTACACGGGGTTGGCCCAGTCCGTGATCTACAAGCTTCCTTCGGTGAGCGGCTGAACATCATCACGGGCGACAACGGGCTTGGAAAGTCATTCCTGTTGGACGTCTGCTTCTGGGTGCTCACGGGTGCATGGCCTGGACGTAGGATGGCAATTCCCGACCAGAAATACGAAGCGCCGACGATTGGCTACGACATACAGAACAAGACGAAGGCTGCGTCAAATGAAGCAGAGTACGACTTCGGCTCACAGTCGTGGAATCGTCTGCAAGGACGTCCGCCAGTGTCAGGACTGGTCATATACGCAGCAGTCGATGGTAGCTTTGCTGTTTGGGACCCGGCACGCAACTATTGGCGAGACGGTAGGAGTTCAAAAGATGCCAACGAATGGCCACGGGCGTTTCAATTCCCCCCGGAGTCCTCTTCCAACTACGAGGAAGTCAGCTCGACCATTCGTCGAGACATAGCCAACGGACTTGAAGAGGGAGGACGTGTGCTGTGCAATGGTTTGATTGCAGACTGGAGTGAGTGGTTCTATCAGCGGTCGAATCAATCCACCATCAACCCTTTTGAGTATTTGGAAGCTGCCATCGAAACCCTGTCACATCCCCTGGAGCCACTTCATTGCGAAGAGCCGCGAAAGGTGTTCCTTGAAGACAGTCGCCGGTTTCCAACATTGCGAATGCCGTATGGTATCGTGCCCTACCCACAGTGGTCGGCGAGCGTCAAGCGTATCGTCAGTTTCGCTTATTTGATTGTGTGGGCCTGGGTCGAACACTTGCAGGCTTCTGAACTGCGCAAAGAGGAGCCGACAGACCGGATCATTCTGGTCATCGATGAGATTGAGGCGCACCTGCATCCAAAATGGCAACGTACGATTCTTCCGGCAATTCTCCAGGTCGTTGAGAAACTGCAAAAGAATATATCGGTACAGATTTTCGCTGCTACTCATTCGCCCCTCGTCCTGGCATCGTTAGAGCCGCACTTCGATGAGGAGAAAGACCAACTCTTCCACTTCAATTTCGACACGACCAGACCCGCTGATAAGATGGTCGGCTTTGATGCGCTTCCGTGGGCAGCTCATGGAGACATCGTTGGCTGGCTGACATCAGATGTGTTTGGGCTTGAGCAGGCTCGTTCGAGGGAGGCAGAGCAGGCAATCGAGGCTGCCGAGGCATTTATGCGGGGCGAAATTGAGCAACTACCGCAAGGACTTTCTACCCAAGAAGAAATCACCGAGCAACTGGGCAAGTTAGTACCAAGTCTTGATCCCTTCTGGCCACGTTGGATAGTCAGGACAAGGCTGTGATTCCTTTTACTCTTCAGAATGAACCTGCGTTATTCGACGCTGAGTGCCGTACCCCCGGCAATGCGTGGCTCACAGCTAATCCAGCCTATAGGGAACGCCCCAAAGATTATTGGTCCAAATTTAAGCCGGACCTTCAGACGGCATTTAATGGAATGTGTGGCTGGTGTGCAATGTCCATCATGTCCGGGCAAGTGGATCACTTTATTCCGGTGGCAACGCTCAAGCGGACGGGACAGGACAACCTGGCTTACGAATGGAGTAACTTCAGGTATATCGAGCCGCAGATCAATCAAAAAAAGCATAGCGCTGCTGTACTCGACCCGTTTGTCGTTCAAGAGGGATGGTTCGAGATTAGTCTTCCATCACTACAGCTTTTACTGACAGATAAAATTCCAGGTAGTTACCGTGAACTTGCATCGTTCACGCTCGGACGACTTGGTTTGCGAGATCACGAGGTTGTTATCCGCTATCGCCAGGGGTGGTTTAACCTTTATCGACAGAATCAGTTAACGCTGGATGGTTTGAGACAGCGGGCACCCCTTATTGCAGACGCAGTTGAGCGAGACTTACAAGATGGAAAAGACTGGAGATTATAGAGAATGCCTTGCACAAGGAACTGTCAATAACCGGGAAAGGAGAATGTCTATGAACTGGCGAGAGCGCATTAGTGTCGATCCGAACATTTGCCACGGCAAAGCGTGCATCAAGGGCACCCGGATCATGGTGTCCATGATCCTCGACAACTTGGTAGCAGGGGAAACCACCGAACGAATTTTGCAAGGCTATCCAACCCTCCAACTGGAGAACATTCAGGCGGCTCTGTTTTATGTTGCCGACCTGGCCCGCGATCGCGTGGTCGCTCTCCCCCCACTGGGTCAGTCTAATAGTCAATCAAGTTGATGAGAACGGATTAGTTCAATAACCAGGAAAGGAGCATTACTCATGTTGACGATCACGATTCAAGAAGCACAGGCCAAATTGCCAGACCTGATCCACAACCTGAAGCCGGGTGACGAGCTTGTAATTACTGAGAATAATCAGCCGGTAGCAGTGTTGGTGGCATCGCGACTCTCACAGCCACGCCCCCAGCCAGGTCGAGCTAAAGGAATGCTAACGATTCTGGCGGAAGATGACGAACATCTAGAAGATTTCAAGGAGTACATGCCTTGAAAATCTTGCTCGACACGCACGTGCTCCTGTGGTTTGCACTACCGGACCCGCAACTAAGTGGTACAGCCATGACACTCATCATGGACCCGGCAAATGAGAAGTTAGTCAGCCCTGCAAGCTATTGGGAACTCGCTATTAAGATCAGCGTCGGCAAGTACGCATTATCTGAACCTTATGAGATCTTCATGAACGAAGCCATCAATAAGAATGGCTTCGGGTACCTTCATATTGAGCCGAAACACACAGCGGCACTGACCACGCTGCCGTTTCACCATAGAGACCCGTTCGATCGGCTCCTGGCAGCTCAAGCGCTGGTTGAAGGTATACCGCTCCTGAGTGCCGATGCCGTCTTCGAGCAGTATGGAGTCAAACGTATCTGGCAATGAGAATGATATGGCTGTCGTAACCGAGTCGCTTGTTCAACTAATTACCAGACAAGTCGATGACCGGGGGCTGGTGGTCTGGTACGACCCCGAGCGAGTTTACGGTGAAGTCGCTGCAGAACTCTCCCTGCCGAATACAACCGTGGCTCGCTACAAGGGCAGCTTCTTCGAGTTGCGCAAAGAAGTCGATCACCTGCTCAACGATGGGCAGCCGCCTCGGCTGGTCGTGTACGTACCGATTGAACGGACCGAGACCCACAGCGCCCTGATCGAACTCGACTGTGCAGGCGTCGTCATGCAGCCCAGGCAACAACCTCCGACTTGCAATACTCGGCTGTCGGTCGTGGCCCGCAATGCCCTCAAGCCAATTCTTGCCGAGGATCAAGTTGCCGAGATCGAGCGACAGGTGGAGGCAGGCAAATTGTCCCTGGCCGATCTCAATTCACTGGCCGATCAGGGAAAAGACATCTCAACCGGCGTGCTGACGCTCATTTTCGGCTCGGCCAACCCGCAAGAAGTTGCCCTGGCATTCCTCCACAGCGAACAACACGACGAGCAAATCGGCAAGAAATCCGCCGAGAAAGAACTGCGCCATCTCATGCAAGTCAGCTTCGACATCGAGCTTCCTGCCGAGGCCCTCTCGAACTGGCGGGCCAGGCTAGGGCGGCATGTCCTGCTCAGCGACCTGTTCGCCACACTCAAGGAGCAGGTGCCGTCGTCGCTCTCCTCAGTTCCCGTGGCCCACAGTACAGGCGGCATCGATGCCTGCATGCGATTGACTCGAACCTGGCGAAACAGCCGGGACGTGCGCGATAGCTACGTGACCACCGCCAATAAAGTCGAACAGGAGCTTGCTCTCGGCCAACTCGAACTGCCCGTGGAACTTCTCACGGAAAACGAGACTTTCTTATGCGTCGAGCGGGCTTTATTGAAGCATGTGGAGAGTGCACTGCTCAAGGCAACGACTCCGGCCTTGCTGCAACTGGCAGAGTATCGGCTGTCCCGATTCTGGGCCGATGTCACCCCGGCAGTTCAGGCCCAGTGGGCGCTCATCTCTTCTGCTGCCGAAGTCTTGAGCGAGGCCGACCGAGTAGGCAAGGCAATTAAAAAAGCGCCGACCACGGTGCAAGCCCTGATCAAAGCGTACGCCGAAGACGACGAGCCGTGGTGCTTGCTCGACACACACCACCGGCACATGGAAAGCCGCAAGTACAACTTCGAGTTCGCCGTCGGCAACGATCATGATGGGCTGGAAAAGCTGATCACCAGGGCTGAACAGCGCTATACCGAGGTGGGATCAGAACTGGCCAGACACTTCATCCTCTATTTCCAAAAGGCAAAGCATCCAATTAAAGGGTTGCTGCGGCAACGGGATGTTTTCGAGAAGCAGGTGAAGCCGCATCTCGATGAAGGCAAAGTGGCGTACGTGTGGGTGGATGCCCTGCGCTTCGAGATGGCCCGCGAGTTGTGCCGGTTACTAAAGGACGACTTCACCTTGGAAATTCAGCCTGCCATCGGCACGATGCCTACAATCACCGAGATCGGCATGGCGGCATTGTTACCCAGGGCTCATGAATCGGCAAAAGTGGTGAGTGTTGGAGGCGGCAAGCTCGCGCTGGAGATCGATGGCAAAGTGATTAGGGATCGCAAAGAGCGGGTAGCATTCCTGAGAGAACACGCGGGTGTATCGGTCTTCGACGCGAAGCTGGACGACTTGCTCCCAAAGCCGAACAAGAAGGTGAAGGACGGCATTCAGAACGCCCAATTGATCTTGATTACCTCGCAGGAGATTGACGAACTGGGCGAGCAGGACAATATGGCCCAGGCCCGGCTCCAGATCGACGGCGTACTGAGCCATTTGAGGCGGGGCGTGCGGGTGCTGGCCGACCACGACATCAAGACCATCGTGATGGTGGCCGATCACGGCCACTTGTTTGCCGACGAGATCGGAGAGGATATGAAGATCGAAAATCCCGGCGGCAAAGTGGAAGACCTGCACCGCCGGGTGTGGGTAGGTGTAGGGGGAACGTCAGAGCCTTCGTATTTGCGGACCTCGCTGGTCTCGCTCGGCGTGGACAGCGAATTTGACATTGCCACACCGTGGACCTTCGCCTGCTTCAAATCGAAAGGAGGCGGGCGAGCTTATTTCCACGGCGGGCTGTCTCCCCAGGAACTGATCGTGCCCGTCGTCGTGCTGCATTCGGCGGCGAAGCCCCTGTCCTGGACAACGAGCATTCAATGGACACTCACCCCCGGTACAGCGAAACTGACCACGCGGTTCTTTTCTGTGCAGATTGCCGGGAGCCAGAACGAGTTGAGTCTGTTTGGATTTGAACCGCCCAAGGTGCGACTTGAAGTGCGGGCCAACAAGAAGTGCGTTTCGCTTCCGATCAGTGCCTCCTACGGATTCGAGGATGCAACCGGCGAAGTGAAGCTGAAGATCGCGGACAGCGACAACAAACGGATTGAATCAAATACTGTCACCGTCATGCTGTCAGAGGAGATTTCCCAGAAGACAGTAGGAGTCTACCTACTTGATGCCGCCACAGGGATAGAACTCACGGCTCCCCTGACAATCGATGTTGCTATTTCGATATGAGGATGAGTTATGCCTGAACTGGATCGAAAAGCGGCATCGGTGTTTGCAGGCAAAGTGGTTCGCAAGGACCTGGTTCGCAAGGTGAAAGTGGGGGCTAACGTTCCGGTCTTCGTCCTTGAATATCTGCTCGGTAAGTATTGTGCCACCGATGACCCCATAGCCATCAACGCCGGGTTGAAGGTGGTGAACAATACCTTGTCCTCAAACTTCGTCAGGCCCGACGAAGCCAATAAGGCCCAATCGATGGTCAAGGACAAGGGCAAGCACACCTTTATCGACAAAGTGCAGGTGCGCTATGTTTCAGACGATGACAAGCACTGGGCCGAGCTGAAGAACTTCGGGCATAAATTCGTCCACATCCCCGAACACTTCTTGCGAAATTACGACCGCTTGCTGATGGGCGGCATCTGGGCGCAACTGGATATTCGACACCAATACGACGAAGAGCAGAAGGGCAAACGCAGCCCTTTTTGGATCGACGACCTGAAACCCATCCAACTTGCGACCTTCGACCTCGACGAATACCGCTCCTGTCGGGAGCAGTTCACCACCGACGAGTGGATCGACCTACTGCTGCGCACCATCGGTATGGAGCCGTCGCACTTCGAACGGCGGGTCAAGCTGCTGTTTCTGGTGCGGCTGATTGCCCTGTGTGAGCAGAATTACAACCTTGTCGAACTCGGCCCCAGAGGCACTGGCAAGAGCTATGGGTATCAGGAGTTGACTCCGTACTCCATTCTGCTTACCGGCCCTACAACGGTGGCGAACCTCTTCTACAACATGGCCAGCGGCAAGATGGGACTGGTCGGCATCTGGGATGCTGTGGCGTTCGATGAAGTGGCCGACCTTCAGAAGATGCCAAAGGAGGTGGTGACGACGCTGAAAACCTACTGCGAGTCGGGTACCTTCGCTCGCGGCAAAGATTCGCTCTCCGGCATGGCATCGATCGCGATGTTCGGCAACACCAACCAGCCCGTTGAGGTGATGGTTCGGTCCTCCCACCTATTCATGCCAATGCCCGAAGTAATACGAGAGGATATGGCATTCCTCGACCGCCTTCATTTTTATGTTCCCGGTTGGGAAATCCCGAAGATGCGAGTGGAGTTCTTCACCGATCACTACGGCTTCGTCGTGGACTACTTGGCCGAAGCTCTACGAGAACTGCGCAGGCACAACTTCACCGAGATTATTGACCGTCATTTCTCGATTGGCTCACACCTGAATGCCCGTGACGTGAAGGCAGTTCGCAAATCGGTGTCCGGGTTAGTCAAGCTGATCTATCCACACGGTGAGTTATCAAAAGACGAGTTGGGCGAACTTCTAGAGCTGGCACTCGAAGGCCGCCGTCGGGTGAAAGAACAACTCAAAAAAATGGGGTCGTTCGAGTATCACCAGACTTCATTCTCCTACATCGATAGCGAGACTCATGAGGAGCGATTCGTCGGAGTACCTGAACAAGGTGGGCGAGACACAATTGCGACGGACCCACTCGCCCCCGGCTGCGCCTACACGGCCTCGGTTGATGACCAGGGCAAGGTCGGTCTCTATCGTCTTGAGGTCGGTTGCTCGCCCGGCACAGGAAAACTGAAGATTGCCGGGGGGGTGGAAGGCTCGATGAAAGAATCCCTTCAGCGGGCGTTTGCGTACCTGCAAAGCCAGAAAGTGAGGATGGGTGTTGGTCAGCAGTTTGCAACGACGGATTTCCACATCGAGGCTATCGATCTGTTGAGTAACCATGTTCGCTGCGAGGCGGGCGTCGCCCTAGTCGTGGCGGTCTATTCAGCCATCAAGAGGCAACCGGTACTGGCTGGCCTAGTAATCCTTGGTGACCTGAGTATTCAAGGAAACATCAAAGCAGTGCGAGCACTGGCTGAGCCATTGCAGGTTAGCATGGACAACGGGGCGCGCCGGGCATTAGTTCCGATTGAGAATAAGCGCAACTTTCTTGAAGTGGCCGGCGACATCGTAGAGCGGGTTGATCCGATATTTTTCTCCGACCCGATGACAGCAGCGATGAAAGCACTGGGGATGACGTGAGCTACACTTCGCTCTTGCCACAGGCCAGAATTTCAGTAGCGGCCGGTGGAGCGGGAGACGGTATTGGCAACCTGGGAGCAGTCCTGGCGAGAATTACGAGCGCGCTGGCGGGCGTAATCGAAGTCGGGATTGTTGGAGAAAGGGAGGCCGTAAGTCGGGATATTGCACGCTTCTGCTGCACCGAATAAGTTGCCCTGGTCGATGACTGACCGACCCCGATTGAAGCCCCGGCGTGGGCGATTTAAAAGACCGCCGGTCTGGCCAGTATTGAGGGCGGCCGTGTTGGCGACTTGAGCACAGTCCTGGCGAGAACCGAGCGCGCGACGGCGGGCGTAATCAAAGTCGGAGCTGTTGATAAAAGGCAGTCCGGCAGTAGAGATCCCGCAGGCTTCCGCTGCTCCGAATAGATTTCCCTGATCAATCGGATTGCCCCGGTTAGTGTATGCTCCTCCCTGGAAAAGCCCGCCGAGGGGAAGATTGTTGAGTAGCCCCCCAAGCGCACCGCCACGGCTGAGGGTGTTAGCGACTTGTGGACAGTCCTGGCGAGACTGGCGAGCACGCTGACGACCGTAGTCGAAGTCGGGATTACCGTAATAAGGCAGGCCAGCGGTGGAAAGACCACAAGCTTCAGCGGCTCCATAAAGGTTGCCGTCCTCAAGGGGACCGGCAAATGCAGGTGAAGTCAAAAGACTTGTGACGGCAACAGCAGCGAGAACACCGGTACTCAGGCTGAGAATCGCTTTCATCGAACCCCTCCAGTCAGGTGGCTTTTTTATTTTGACAAAGGCAGTCGATGCTCAGCAGGGTAAAGCTTGCATATCTAATTGCGCTTGCTCGCAATGGACCGATTTTGATTTCCGGGATGTGCAGGAGCCCGCCTCTCCAGAAGTTGCTGCACTCTAGAAAGTTGATGCCTCCCTTCGGGCTGATGCCAGTCTGAGAATAATGCAGATCATGTTTGTTATAGGCGACAGTCGGTGACCACGCGACTGTTTTAGATCTCTAGGAGAATCGAGATGGCTGCAAGAAACTATGTGGCACTGGCGTTAAATATGGCGGTACAGGCCTGGGGAGGTGACGCGGATGCCCTGGAGACACTGCACCGCGCAGGTAGCACTTTCGGCCAGAAAATTGACAAGGCCAAACTGGGAGAACTGAAAGCCCACTCCCAGGCATTGGAGAACCTGGCCTGGGGTCTCAAAGAACTGGATGCCGAACATCCAGATGCGGTCGTGACACAGGACTATCTGGGGTATGCCATGGAAACCGCGTTGAAAGCCTGGGAGGGCAACACAGAAGCCCTGGAACTCTTGAAGCGGGCGGCAGAAAAATCCGGTTCACAGGTAAACGACAGCAGCCTGGCAGAACTCAAGGCGCATTCTCAGCTACTGGAGAATGTAGCCTGGGGACTCAAAGAACTTGACATCGAGCCGCAAGAAGAAGCTCTTTCCTAGCGGTCTTGAGTTTCTAAATCAGGCCACTGACCACAGACGCAGCCTGCCTGATTGCCGGAGAGAAACATACTGTTGCGATAGCCGGGCTCCTGTGGGCGATCTGGCTTGCAGTAGCATGAGGATGTCGATGCGCAACCTTAATCTGGTTGCACTCTTGCTGAGTTCTCAAGCAGGCACCGATGGGCAGCTTCGATCGCACCGTCCTCTCCGACATTCTCCTCGGCTCGATCTTAGATTCAGTGGCCGCAGGCGTTTTCAGCGTCGATCTTAATGGCCGCTGTACCTTCATCAATCAGACTGCCAGCCAGTGGCTCGGCTACGGAAACCATGCTTTGTTGGGCTGCGACGTTCAGGCACTGATGGATCACTGTATGGTGCGCTCCGAGCCAGGCTCCAAGTCCCTACTGCTGCGTGAGATTCCAGTAGCCGAGCGCTCAGTAGCCGTACTTCGCCATCGCGACGGCAGCAAGCTCCCAGTGGAATATACTTGCCAGCCGCTCGTCGAAGCCGGAATACTGCGTGGGTCCGTCATAACCTTCACAAAAGTCGAAGCCGGGCAGTCAGAGGTAGACGAGTTGGCACGGGCACTAGAAGCCCTGCGCCAGGAGCGAGCCGAGCGCGAACAACTGGCGGCAACACGGCACGTTCTAGAAACGCGCCTCGCGGCTCTATTTGAGCAGTCGCCCGTCAGCATCCAGATCTTGAGCACAGACGGCCGCACGCTGAAAGTGAACCGGGCCTGGGAAAGCCTCTTTGGTCTAACGCTTGCAGATATCGGCGACTTCAATTTGCTCGAAGACCGGCAACTGCTCGACCTTGAGATCGTGCCCTACATTCGCCGGGCCTTTGCCGGGGAGATTACAGCCGTACCGGCGGTCTTCTGCGATCCACGGCTCATATTCCCCAGTGCGGGTGAGCCGAATTGGACGATGGGTTTACTGTATCCAGTCAAAGACGAAACCGGGGCCGTCCGCGAAGTGGTGCTGATGCACCAGGACATCACAGCCCTGAAGCAGGCCGAGCAGAGTCGCTCTTCAGCCGTGCTCGAAGAACGCAACCGTCTGGCCCGCGAGATCCATGACACCCTCGCCCAGAGCCTGACCGGGATCATCGTCCAGTTGCAGGCCGCCCAGGATCAGTACACGGCTCCTGGCGACCAACATACCCACATCGAACAGGCCTGCATCCTCGCCCGCGAAGGTCTGGCGGAAGCCCGCCGCTCGGTACAGGCTCTCAGACCGCGCGCCCTGACCGAGGCCGATCTATTTGGAGCACTGACCCGCTTTGTCGAGCGCCGGGCAGACGAAGCCGGGGTCCGCACCGAATGTCGGCTCACAGGTCAACCCTACCCACTGCCTGACGAGGTGGAAAATAACCTGCTGCGCATTGCCCAGGAAGCACTCACCAACGCTTTCAAGCACGCACAAGCACACCTGATTCATCTGGAACTTAGCTTCGAGCCCGGACGCGTGCAGCTCAGCATCGCGGACGACGGCCTCGGCTTCGACCCATACCGACCGCTCAGTGATGGGTTTGGGCTGGTCGGTATGCACGAGCGCTCGCGCAGCATCGGTGCAGAACTAATGATCACAAGCCGGCCCGCCCAGGGAACGCAGGTGACGGTGGCGGTCCTGACAAATCGGTGAGCGCGATGGACACAGGCGACTCCTCCATTCGCATCTTGATTGCCGATGACCACCCGGTCGTCCGCCACGGTCTTGCCGCCATGATCGCCCGCCAGCCCGGCATGGCCGTCGTCGCCGAAGCGGGCAATGGCCGGGAGGCCGTCGATTGTTTCCGGCAGCATCAACCTGACGTGACCCTGATGGACTTACGCATGCCTGCACTCGACGGAGTGCGGGCAACGGCTCTGATCCGGGCCGAATTTGCCGCTGCCCGTATCCTGGTCCTGACGACTTATGACACTGATGAGGAAATCTACCGCGGCCTCAGAGCTGGGGCGATGGCCTATCTTCTGAAAGATGCCCCCGCAGAAGAACTGCTCGAAGCGATCCGCACAGTGCATGCCGGGTATAAGCGCATTCCACCGGAAGTCGCCTCTAAACTTGCAGAGCGTCTGAATACTCCGGAACTGACCGCCCGCGAAATGATGGTGTTGCGTCTAATCGTCGCCGGCCAGAGCAACAAAGAAGTGGCTGCCGCCCTCTTTATCGGTGAGGGCACCGTGCGCGCCCACCTCAATAACATCTTCGCCAAGCTGAAGGTGAGCGACCGTACCCAGGCTGCGATGCTCGCCGTCCGGCGCGGCCTGGTCCAGCTCGAATAGATCTCTGCTGAATGTTATAGAAATTTCTCGGCGGTTTAGTTGAGTCTGCCGCCTGCCAAACCGCCAAGCAAAAGTTGAGCGGGGGCACAATTGCGGCAGCGCCAGTATTTTGTGAACTTAGATGGATAAACAGTGCCTGATTCAAGCTGCACTTGCAGCAAACGGAAGCCGATTGAAAGCTCAGAGAAAGACCGCTGCGGTCATGCTCTCAGGAGGGTTCCGATGAGGCGGCTCGCTTTGCCGATTAGCGCCGGCGACCACGTCTGCGGTCCTCTAGAAGCAACGGTGACCCTCTTAGAGTACGGCGATTACGAGTGCTCCAACTGTGAAAGTGCCCACTATGTTGTGCAGAAAGTCAGGCAGCGCTCCGGCGACTGTCTGCGCTTTGTGTTTCGGCACTTCCCACTTGCAGCGATTCATCCCCATGCTCAGTGTGCGGCTGAGACCGTCGAGGCCGCCGCTGCTCAGGGACAGTTCTGGCCGATGCACGACTATCTCTATGAACATCGTCAGCACTGTTGCGACGGGGCAATCCTGCGCTACGCGGCCGTCCTCGGCCTCGATGCCGACCGCTTCGAGCGCGAAATTGCCGAGCACCAGCATGCTGCCCGCGTACATTCGGACTTGATGAGCGGCTTCAAAAGCGGCGTCAACGGCACTCCGACTTTTTTTATCGACGGAGTCCGGTACGACGGACCCTGCGCAACCGAGGCCCTGCTCGCGGCCATCGAGGGCGTTTACGAGCAGAGGAGCGTTTAAGCTAGAGCATTACTTCGTTCAATCGGCAGGCAGGGGGAAAGATGCATGACGACCCGACGCGAACGATAATCCTGGGCGGGGGCTTTACCGGCCTGTTCACGGCTTTACAGCTCCAGCATCAGGGTTATTCTCTACCAGTCACGCTCGTAGAGCGAGAGGCCGGTTTCATCTTCAAGCCTCTGCTCTACGAGTTGCTGAGCGGCGAGATGACCACCGATCAAGTCTGGCCGCGCTACGAAGACCTGCTGCGCAATAGCCATGTCCGCTTCGTCCAGGACAGTGTCGAAGCCATTGACCTTGAAAAGCGGGAGGTGAGTCTCGCTTCTGGCGTGCGCTACCACTATGGCCGCCTGGTGCTGGCCCTCGGAAGCGTCACCGGCTACTTCGGGGCTGAGGGTGCCCGCGAAAACACTTTTGCCTTCCGCACGGGCGAAGATGCCCTGGCGCTACTGCATCACCTGCGCACTTTGCTGCAGCGCGCCAGCCAGGTCGAAGCACAGGCCGAGCGCTCTGCTCTACTGACAGTCGCGGTGATCGGTGGCGGTCCGGCCGGGGTGGAACTGTCGGCTACGCTCGCGGACCTCCTACCCGAGTGGTACAAAAGCCTCGGCGGCGACATCTACGAGATCCGCGTCGTGCTTTTGAGTCGGGGTCACGAGATTCTACCGGGGGACATGAATAGCCGCCTGCGCCAGACAGCGCAGACGTCGCTCCGCGAGCGCAGTGTCCCGGTCACAGTGATCGACGGGGCCGAGGTTACGGCTGTCCATCCGGACCGGCTCGAATACAAGATTCAGGGCGAAGTGCAGACGCTGGATGTCAAGACCGTAGTCTGGACTGCCGGCACCGCCATCCATCCCCTGATCGAGTCTTTGCCGATTCCGGCGCAGAACCGGGACAAGCGCGGTCGGCTGGAGGTCACACCCACCCTGCAGTTGCCGGATTTCCCGGAGGTTTTTGCAGGCGGCGACTGCACCGTAGACCGCCCGAGTCAAACGAGCAAAGGGCACCGCCAGGATTACGAGCACCATCAAGGCGACGGCAAGCACCCACAGGACCTTGCCCCTCTACCGGCGACGGCCCAGGTCGCCTACCAGCAGGGGACCGCGATTGCCCGCAACCTGCAGGCGATTGCCGAGGGTCGCTCTCCGCAGGCTGTCCACGTTTCCCTGCGCGGTACCCTGCTCAAGTTGGGCCTCTACGAGAGCGCTGCTGAGATTTTCGACCGCTTCGAGGTCAAGGGTCGCGCCGGTCACCTGATCCGCCAGGGGACTTACCTGGAACTCTTGCCGACCCCCGCCCACAACCTGAAAGTGACGGCCGAGTGGCTGGTCGATGAAATCTTCCACCGCTACCACCCGATCGCCCAATCCTGATTGTGACCACTGCCGATGCCCACCACTCGGTACCGACCATAAGGAGCACCCGATGAAGACGATGACACCGACCAAGTTGCTGCTCGCAGCGAGCCTCGTACTGGTGACAGCCTGCGGCCAGAGTGAGTCAAAGCCTGAGGCCGCACAGGCAGCCGCAGCACCGGTGACCGTGGCGGATGTGACTGCAGCCACGGTCACCGAGACCGACCGCTACGTCGGCACCCTCATTTCGCGGCGTTCAGTTTCCCTCCAGCCCCAGGTGAGCGGCCAGGTGTCGCGCATTTTTGTCAGGCCCGGCGACCGGGTACGGGCGGGCGCGCCGCTCGTTCAGGTGGACCCCGACCGCCAGGACGCCACGCTGAGTGCCACGGTCGCCGCCGCCGATTCGAGCCGGGCGGACTTGAAGACCGCTCAAGAGACGCTCAAATCCTTGCGGGCCGAGCGCCAGGCGCGCGTTGCCACGGCCCGGTTTCAAAAGCAGGAGTACGACCGCTACACGGTGCTCGTACAAGAAGGCGCCTTCAGCAAGCAGACCCTCGACCAGACCAGCAGCAGCCTTGACGCGGCTAAAGCGAACGTCGCCGCCATCGATGCCCAGATAGCCGGTCAGCAGGCGGCGATCGTGCGCGCCCAGGGTGCGCTCAAGCAGGCGCAGGCCACCACCAGGCAACAGGGTGTCGAGCTTGGCTACTACCGGATCACGGCCCCCTTTGCCGGTACAGTTGGCGATATCCCGGTCAAAGTCGGCGACTACGCGACTCCCGCAACCCGGCTGACCTCGGTCACCCAGAACCAGCCGCTGGAAGTGAATGTCTCGGTGCCGATGGAGAGGGCGTCCGAACTGCGCAAAGGGATGAGCGTCGAGTTGCTCGATTCGACCGGCAAAATTGTCGGCAATAGCCAGATCTTCTTTATTGCCCCCAACATCAGCGATCAGAGTCAGTCGGTCCTGGTCAAGGCCCTTTACGCCAACCCCAACGACCGACTGCGGGCCGACCAGATCGTGCAGACGCGGGTGATCTGGAGCCGCGCCCAGGGTGTGCTCGTACCGACCACGGCCATCTCGCGGGTGGCGGGGCAGAGCTTTGTCTTCGTGACTCAAAAGCAAAAAGACGGCAAGCTCGTTGCCAAGCAAAGGCCGGTTCAGCTCGGCAACATCCAGGGCAACAGCTACGAAGTGACGACCGGCCTCAAGCCCGGTGAACAGATTGTCACCTCCGGTCTATTGAGGCTGGCCGACGGGGCGCCGATCGCCCCCGACAATCAGCCGAAATAATCGGGCAGAGCCAGCAAAAGTACTGATACCCAGTCGGAGGAGCTGCATTCATGTTCGTCGATTTCTTCATCAAGCGACCCATCTTCGCCAGCGTCTGCGCGATGATCATCATCCTCGCGGGGGCAGTCAGCCTGCCGACCCTGCCGATCGCGCAGTACCCGGAAATCAGTCCCCCCCAGGTCACCGTCAACGCCAACTACGTCGGAGCCTCGGCCCAGGTGGTCGAAGAGACGGTCACCAACCTGCTTGAAAGGCAAATCAACGGCGTCGAGGGGATGCGCTACATCACCTCCAACTCTTCCGACTCCGGTACAAGCACGATCGTCGTCACCTTTGAACTGGGCCGCGACAAAGACATTGCCGCTGTCGATGTCCAGAACCGGGTCTCGCGGGTACTCTCGCAGTTGCCGAGTTCTGTGCAGCAGACGGGCGTGACCGTCAGTAAAGAGACCGGCACTCCCCTGATGGGTATCGGCCTCTACTCCGAAAAGGGTGAGTACGACAACACGTTCTTGAGCAACTACGCCGATCTCTACCTGGTAGACGCCCTCAAGCGCACCGCCGGGGTCGGCAACGTGCAGATCTTTGGCGAACGGCGCTACTCGATGCGGCTCTGGCTCGACCCGAACCGCCTCGCAAGCCGCAGCCTGACGGCTCAAGACGTTGTAAACGCAGTCAACGAGCAGAATATCCAGGTCGGTGCCGGTCAAATCGGCCAGCCGCCGATTGCCAAGTCGCAACAGTTTCAAATCGGTCTACGCGCCATCGGCCGACTCAAAGAGCCCAGTGAATTTGGTGACCTGGTGCTCAAGACCGCTCCCGACGGTACTCTCACCAGGCTCAAAGACGTCGGCCGCGCCGAACTCGGTGCTGAGAGCTACGGTCAATTCCTGCGCTTTCGCGGCAAAGACGGCGTCGGTCTCGGCATCTTCCCGATTCCAGGCGCAAACGCCCTCGACATCGGCAAAGCCACCAAGGCTCGCCTCGCCGAACTGGAGAAGTCCTTCCCGCCGGGAGTGAAGTACCAGGTCGCCTTCGACACGACTGACTTCGTTCAGGAATCGGTCGATGAAGTGGTCAAGACCTTGCTGGAGGCCATCCTGCTGGTCGTGCTCGTCATGTTCGTCTTTTTGCAGGACTGGCGCAGCACGCTCATCCCGGCTATCACCATCCCGGTGTCGCTTATCGGGACGTTCATCTTCATCAAGCTCTTCGACTTCTCGATCAATAGCCTGACGCTCTTTGGCCTGACGCTCGCCACCGGACTGGTCGTAGACGACGCGATTATCGTCATCGAGAATATCGCCCGCACCAGCCGCGAGGAAGGGAGAAGCCCAGCCGAGGCTGCCTCAGACGCGATGCGCGAAGTCTTTGGAGCCGTGATTGCGACAGCCCTCGTCTTGATGGCCGTCTTTATCCCGGTCGCCTTTTTCCCCGGCACCACCGGTCAGCTCTACAAGCAGTTCGCGCTTACGATTGCCTTTTCGATTGCAATCTCGACTTTTAATGCCCTGACCCTGACCCCGGCCCTGGCTGCCCTGCTGATGAAAGACGTGCCGGGCGAATCGCGCAACTGGTTCTTTCAGCGCTTCAACTGGGGATTTGACAAGGTGCGGGGCGGCTACACCAGCGCCCTCCAGAACCTGAATCGCTTCAAGACACTGGTGATCTTGTTCTTTATCGGGGCACTCGGTCTGACCGGCTGGCTCTTCACGAAAGTGCCGATGGCCTTCCTGCCGGAAGAAGACCAGGGTTACTTCATTACGCTCATCCAGGCACCCGAGGGCGTTTCGCTCAACTACACGAGCGACGTGATGCGCAAAGTCGAGCAAATTTTGCTCAAGAACCCGGAAGTGGCCGGTACTTTTGCGATTGGCGGTTTCGGTTTCAGCGGCAGTGCCGCCAATAGTGGCGTCATCTTCACGACCCTCAAGCCCTGGTCTGAGCGCCACGAGCCCGAACAGCAGATGCTCAGAATCATCAATGAATTCCGCGGACCGCTCTCGGGCATCAAAGAAGCGTCGATTATCCCCTTCAACGCGCCGACCATCCAGGGCCTCGGGGCCTTTGGCGGCTTCTCCTTCCAGTTGCAGGACCGCGCCAACGGCGACATCAACAACCAGGCCGCGATTGCCGGTCAACTGATTGGCCGCGCCAACGGTACCCCCGGCCTGCAGGGCGTCTTCAGCACCTTTAAAGCCGACACGCCGCAACTGCTGATCGAAGTGGACCGCGAGCAGGCAAAAGCTCAGCAAGTCCAGTTGCAGGACATCTTCAATAGCCTCCAGGCATTTCTCGGTTCGCGCTATATCAACGACTTCAACCTCTTTGGGCGCACCTACCGGGTCTACGTGCAGGCGGACGAGCGCTTCCGGGCAAATCCACGCGACATCAACGCCCTCTACGTGCGCTCTACAACCGGCCGGATGATTTCCCTCGGCAACCTCGTGAAGCTGACACCGACCACGGCCCCGCAGATCATCACCCACTACAACCTCTTCCGCTCGATCGAAATCAACGGCGGCCCGGCTCCGGGTTACAGCTCCGGCCAGGCGCTCGATCTGATGGCAGCCCAGGCGGCAGCTATCCTGCCTTCGAGCATGGGCTACGAGTGGTCGGGTATCGCTCTTGAAGAAAAAGTCTCGGGCGGGCTTGCACCGTTCATCTTCTCGCTCGGTATCGTCTTCGTCTTCCTGGTACTGGCTGCCCAGTACGAGAGCCTGGTGGACCCCCTGATCATCTTGCTCGCCGTACCGCTCGCCATCCTGGGCGCACTGTTGGCCCAGTCTTTGCGCGGCTTCAACAACGACGTCTACTGTCAAATCGGTCTGGTGATGCTCATCGGCCTCGCGAGCAAAAACGCGATCTTGATCGTCGAATTTGCCAACCAGCTGCGAGACGAGGGTGCTTCGATCGTCGAGGCCGCGATTCAGTCCTCCAGCCAGCGCTTGCGGCCGATCCTGATGACTTCTTTTGCCTTCATCCTGGGCATCTGGCCCCTGGTAACGGCTGAGGGAGCCGGTGCCGCGAGCCGCCAATCCCTTGGAACGGCGGTCTTCGGCGGCATGATCGTCTCGACCTTTTTGAGTCTGTTCATCGTCCCGATCCTCTACATCGTGATCGGCTCGCTCCGCGAACGCTTCGTGAAGTCAGGCCGCCGCACGGAGACCGGCACCCCGATGGCTGCTGAAGAGTAAATCTACCTGTAGTCCACGACAGCCTGCCCGGTATTCGACCGGGCAGGCTGTTGTATTTTTGCCGGGTTTCAGAGTGTCGGCTCGATGCCCAGTGCTCTCAACTGTGCCTTTAAGCGCTCGTTCTCCTGCTCGATGGCCTCTCCCCGTTGGTGTTCTTGTTCAGCGCGCTGATATTCTTGTTCGGCCCGCCGGTGTTCTTGTTCGGCTCGCTCGGCACCAGTGGGGATCACCTGACCGTCTTCATCGCACCAGCGCAACCAGGTATCCTCTTTGCCCTCGAATACACCCTGCCAGAGGGTCATGCCCAAACCAACGCCTTCAAGCCAGGTACTGGTACGCAGCTGATAGTGGGGTGTGGCGCGCTCGTAGATGCGCAGGACGGGACCGGCCAGTTTTCCCAAAGGGTCATGAACGATGTAGTAGTGCACTCCAATGCGGTCGTAGTCCTGCACTTTGCTGCCGAGTTCGTTGCCGACGGTGTTGGAGACAATTTCGACGACCACCTCCGGGGCTTTGCCAAATTCCCAGAAGAAGTAAGAGCGGTTCTGTTTCAGCGCCCAGTCTTCACCAACTTGCACGTTCAAGCTCAAGAAAACATCAGGTACCAGAGGCGGCTGGCGCAGAGCATAAAAAAGTCCGACGTTGGCAGCAGCAAGAAAGGGAACTTCGGGCGACCACGAACTGTAGAGCGGCTCTACGAGCAGGCGCTGTTGTTTTTCAGAAAGGATGTTGTCCACCGGCTCGCCGTCCTCAATTACCAGACTGTCTACTTCGTCCCGCCACTCTTCCGGCCCGATGGGTTGAAACATATGTCCATCTCTCGCAGTTGATCCAGTTATAGACGACCACGATTCAGAGCACGAACCGGCGGAGAAAAAGCTGTCACCAACTGTCTGGCTGTCTGGCGTCCGCCACAATTTTTGACTGGTCGCCGGACGCAGCGCTCGCTTATCCTCAAGGCTGCAAAGAGTTCTGATTCGGGTGGGCAGGAGAATCGCCCCTTCGGTACAAGACCAACGGGGTCGGTAGGTTGGCATCCTTGGAGAGTTACTTTTTTTGCTCCGATTCTATGCCGCAATATTTCGGGCAATTGCCCACCTCGAAAGTGCCCTGGTCATACCTGGGTCCGGTGCGTTCGGTGGAGCACACCAGCCCGCAGGTCAATTTCGAGTGCGAGGGTGGCTATTTGCAGGTGAGCGTACTGGCTGCAAACCTCGTCAGGGTGCGCTTCAGCCCGGATGGAAAATACTTGCCGCGCCGCAGTTGGGCTGTGACCTGTGATGATAACGAGTGGCAGTCAGCCTCACTCTCTTTCCAAGAGGCCGAAGCGACTTTTGAAATAGAAACCGAAGAAATGCGCGTGGTGATTGAGAAAGATCCCTGCCGGTTGGCCTGCTTCGACCGGGCAGGTAAGCCCTTCGCAGTCGATGCGCAGCCAGCAATCGGCAGACAGGCAGGCGAGATTACAGCCTGGAAGCAGATCGAGCCCGACGAGCACTTTTACGGCTTCGGCGAACGGACCGGACTGCTCGACAAACTCTCAGAGCGCAAGACCAACTGGACGACTGACGCTCTTGACTACGACACGCTCACCGACGCCATGTACCAGGCGATCCCCTTCATGATCGCCCTCAGGCCCGGCCTTGGCTACGGTGTTTTTTGCAACAGCACCCACTGGAGCGAATTTGACCTCGGGGCCGCACAGCCCGGCACCTGGCACCTGCGCACCGAGGCGGCCGAACTCGACTACTACTTGATCTACGGCCCACGACCGGCCAGGATTCTTGAAACCTACACAGCCCTCACCGGCCGGATGCCACTACCGCCTCTCTGGGCACTGGGCTACCACCAGTGTCGCTGGAGCTACAGTTCAGACGCGGAAGTGCGTGTCATTGCCCAGGAATTTCGTACCCGTCAGATTCCCTGCGATGTGATCCACATTGACATCGACTACATGCGCGGCTACCGCGTCTTCACCTGGAGTCCTGAGCGCTTCGGGAACCCGGCGCTCCTGATTGGCGACCTTGCAGACCAGGGATTCAAGGCCGTGGCAATCGTGGATCCGGGCGTCAAGTACGAGCCGGAAGCTAATTATCCTGTCTTCGACGAGGGCATCGAGCAGAACTATTTCGTGCGCAAGGCCGACGGTCAACTCTTTCACGGCTACGTCTGGCCTGAAAAAGCAGTGTTCCCAGATTTCCTGCGGCCTGAGGTGCGCGAATGGTGGTCAAGCTGGCACCGGACTTTGATAGAACCGGGCATCGCCGGGATCTGGAACGACATGAACGAGCCTGCGATCGACGACCGCCCGTTCGGCGACAACGGCCTCAAAGTGAGTTTTCCCCTCGATGCGCCCCAGGGTCCAGATCTGGAACGCACTACCCACGCTGAGACCCACAACCTCTACGGCCTGATGATGGCCCGCTCCTCCCGCGAGGCCCTGGAGAGCCTGCGCCCTAGCGAACGCTCCTTCGTACTGACGCGCTCCGGTTTTGCCGGGGTCCAGCGCTACGCTTCTGTCTGGATGGGCGACAACCAGTCACTCTGGGAACACCTGGAGCAGTCGCTGCCGATGCTCTGCAACATGGGGCTTTCCGGGGTCGGCTTCGTGGGTGCCGATATCGGTGGGTTCGCAGGCAACGCGACAGCAGAACTCTTTGCCCGCTGGATGCAGGTAGGCATGCTCTACCCGCTGATGCGCGGCCACTCGGCGCTCAAAACTGCCCGCCACGAGCCCTGGGAGTTTGGCGAGACGGTCGAAGGCATCTGCCGCGAGTACATCGAGCTGCGCTATCGGCTACTACCCTATATCTACACGCTCTTCTGGGAGGCGACGACGACCGGTGCCCCGATACTCCGGCCCCTGCTCTATCACTTTCCCGAGGATCTGCACACATACCAGCTCTACGACCAGGTCCTGCTCGGACCGTCGCTGATGGCCGCTCCTGTCTACCGGCCAGGAGTCGAGTACCGGGCCGTCTACTTACCGGAAGGCACCTGGTACGACTGGTGGAGTGGCGAAGCTTACACCGGACCGCTGCATATCCTCGCCCACGCACCCCTGGAGCGGATGCCCCTCTACGTGCGAGCCGGTGCAGTGATCCCGATGACTGGGGTCAAACAGTACACGGACGGGGAACGGTTCAGCCTGACTTTACGCATCTGGCCGGGAACGGGAGAGTGGATCTCTTACGAAGACGACGGCCATAGCTTCGATTTTCGGCAGGGACAGTGGGCGACGACGACTGTCCGGGTCTCTACAAGCAATGGTGAGACGGTGGTCGAGGTCGATGCGCGGGTGGGGCAGTACCCGGCCTCCAGACAACCCGTGACAGTCGAACTGGCTGACGGTAGGATGCAACAATTTATCGACGACGGCACAGCGCACCGGATGAGCTTCCCCTCAGAAAACCGGTAGTGTCTGCAATCTAGAAGGCACAAGAAAGGCAATGAACGTACCGGGGCTTGAGGAAATTCGCCAGTACTATAACCGCGTGCCCTACCCGAGCTGGGGACTTGAAATCTCTCACCTCGACAAGCTGGACGTGCTCTATACCCACAACTTGATAACGTCCTACTACCTGCGCAACCGCAGGCTGATTAAAAGCGAGGGCCGCACCATTCTCGATGCCGGGTGCGGCAGCGGTTTTACTACCCTCGCCCTTGCCCAAGCCAACCCCGAGGCAAAGCTCGTCGCCATCGACATCTCCCCAGAGTCCATCGCCGTTGCCCGCGCCCGACTTGCCTACCACGGTTTCAATCAGGTTGAGTTTCAGGTCCTCCCCATCGAGGAAGCAGCCCGACTCGGCACCGACTTCGACTACATCAACTGCGACGAAGTGCTCTACATCGTGCCCGACCCGGTCGTGGCTCTGAAGGCCCTCGCCTCGGTGCTCAAGCCCGAGGGCATCCTGCGCACCAACCTCCACGACAAGCACCAGCGCGCCCTCGTCTATCGGGCACAGCAAGCTTTTCAAATCATGAGCGCCCACAGCGGCACCAGCGGCCCCGAGAAAGTTGCCCTCGTGCAGGAAGTAATGGAGTCGCTGCGTGACAATGCCCTTTTGAAGCGCGAACTCTGGTCGCCGACGCTCAACCGGCGCATGGGTCCGGAGTGGATTTCGCTCAACTACCTGCTCGATGGCGATAAAGGTTACACGGTCCCCGACCTGTTTCGCATGCTCGAAGCGGCGGGGCTCGACTTTATCAGCATGCTCCTCTGGCCTGCCTGGGAACTGGTCGGTCTATTTCGCGACCCGCAAAACCTGCCCGCATCGCTACGAAAGCTGATCGCCGCCTGTTCGCTGGAAGAACGCCTGCATCTATTTGAACTACTCGAAGGTAGCGAACGGTTGCTCGACTTCTGGTGTGGGCACCCCGGTCAAAACCATGCCTATACTCCACTTCAGAGCCTGGACCCAGAAGCGCTGAGCACAGCCCACATTCATCTGCATCCACAACTGCAGAGCGAGCAACTGAAAGCAGACCTCCTGGCTTGCATAGCCGACCAGACCCAGTTTGACTTCAACCGCTATTTGCGCGCTCCCTGCGGAGCTGAGATTAAGCTCGACAGCATCATTGCCCAGGGCCTGTTGCCGCTTTGGAATGGTCCACAACCGCTCGGCGCTTTTATTGACCGTTGGGTTGAATCCATCTGCTCGACAAACGCTGCTATCGACCCGCTGAACCTGGCAGCCGAACTTCAGCACTTCATCTTCTTTGCCGAAAACTTCCTCTACTTCTTAATCGAGCGTCCGCATCCGCTCAAACACCCGGAGCAAATCTGAGAAGCCAGCAAGAGAGCCTGATATCGACAGCCTCCTGGTGCAAATCCCTCTACCTGAAAACACACCGGCTCAGCCCTCTCGCGGCGACCCAGATTATTCCATGCTGTTAACAGCAGCCTCAGATTCTAAACGTTTTTACCTGAGCTTGTGCATACCTGGTTGTCCTGAGGTCTATATGAGCTTGACAGAGTAGCATCACTTCGCCTTTGATTTCCTTGTCCGAACGCCGAAACCATCCCAGGGAGCCTCATGTTCCACGTTGAACGCCCGTCGGCCCCCGAAATCCTCAACTCACGCGAGATCAGTTCAGACAGGCGCGACCTCGAACGGTTCTTCGGCGCGGAAGCCAAAAGCCGTTCACAAAAAGTTTACGAATTCCGTTCGGTCAGGGACTACCCAAGGCTTTTCGACGCAGTGGTAGCCGCATTCAACTCCCGCTGCGCCTACTGCGAGACAAACGTCACCTACAGGGGTCCAGGCTCGGTCGATCACTTTCGGCCCACCTCTCGGGCAGTAAACCTCGACGGTTCGATCAGCAAAGACCACTACTGGTGGCTGTACTACGAATGGACGAACCTCTACCTCAGTTGTCCATACTGCAACCAGTGCAAGGGAGCGCGCTTCCCGGTCAAGGGTAGCCGCGAGGCTGTAGGAACCCCGGCCGATGGGCTTTTTAAGGAGGACCGTTTGCTCCTGGACCCTTGCCAGGATCATCCCGAGCGCGAATTGCTCTTTACCGATTCGGGGCTGGTGTCGAGTGGCACTGAGCGAGGAAGGACGACAATTGAAGTCCTCTCCCTGAATCGCGCATATCTAGTGGAGGCTCGTGGGGAAGAACTCAAGAAACTTCAGAAAGGATGGCAGGAGTATTCATCGTCATCCTCCGTGTCTTCCCTGGATGCGCTCCTCTCTCTTGTGCATCCCTACCAGGCCTTCCGCCGCCAGTTCCTCCAGCAATGGGCCAGGGAGATGGTCGCGAAACATGTAACAACCCAGACCAAGGTGTTGTTGCGACCGCTCCTGGAACTGGAAACAGCCCTGCCTGGTACGGGAACGGGAAGCCGGGCCGTCAAAAAGTCAGTAAAAAGCTTTCAGCAGTATCAGGAGCAAGTTGAAAGTTACTCCCTCGCCGACAAAGACCGCCGCGCCGATTACTACCTCAAGACGCGCGTCGTCGAGCGGGTCGAAATCCAAAATTTCCGTTCGATCGAGGAACTGGATCTGCAGTTCCCCTGTTCTCCTGCTAATAGAGGCTCGTGGTTGCTGTTGCTTTTAGGAGAAAACGGCACCGGGAAAAGCTCGATTCTCCAGGCAGTCGCCCTCACGCTCATGGGCAAGCAACAGCGCCGTCGCCTCTGGCCGAATGCGTCGCTGCTCATTCGCCGAGGGGCCAAGCAGGCCACGGTGAGGGTACACCTGAGCGGGATCAGCCAGCCGGTTGAACTGAAAATGACCCGCGGCCAGGAGGAATTCGCTGCCGGCGACGAGGAGCCGAAGTTGTTGCTCCTCGGGTATGGTTCGACGCGCTTGTTGCCACGTCCTGGGATCGTCTTTCCACAAGGCGAGGCGGGACCTTACGTGCGCGCGGACAACCTTTTTAATCCGTTCGTACCGCTTGCCGACGCGAGCCGCTGGTTATGCGGGCTGCCTTCCAAGCAGGCATTCGACGACCTTGCCTCGGGGCTGAAAAAGCTGCTGGTGCTCGATGATGACGCAGAATTTCACCGCTACCCGCGCACAGGAAAAGTAGAACTGCACCAGGATGGCGACCGCTGCGACCTCGAATTTCTCAGTGACGGTTATCAGTCTGTGATCGCCCTGGCAGTCGATATTATGAAAATCGTGCGGCCCCTCTGGCCCAGGATGGAGGACGCGGAGGGCCTGGTGCTTATCGACGAGATCGACGCGCACCTTCACCCGCGCTGGAAGATGCAGATCGTCGATTGCCTGCGGCGGACGTTCCCGCGTGTGCAGTTCCTGATGACCAGCCACGACCCTCTGTGCCTGCGGGGCCTGGAAAAGGGCGAGACTGCAGTGCTGTGGCGCGACGAGCAAAAGCGGGTACAGGTGATCACTGACCTGCCGGCCCCAAAGGGCCTGCGAATCGATCAGCTCCTCACCTCGGAGTATTTCGGTCTGAACAGCACCCTCGACCCCGAGACCGACCTGCTATTCCGGGAGTACTACACTCTGCTGGCACTCCCGGAGCGCTCCGAGGCGCAAAGCGCACACCTCGAAGTGCTCAAAGGGCAATTGCAGGGATTGCGTCAGTTGGGTACAACCCCCCGAGAGCAAGTGCTCCTGGAAACGGCCGATCAGTACCTCGCACTCGCCCGCAACGCCGAACCTGAAGACCGCCCACTCTTGAAGGCGCAAACACGAGACACCCTCACCGACCTCTGGCACCAGACAGCCGAGGGAGGCTCCTCATGATCCGTGTCGATCGTTCACAGACTGATATCCCCGAGGTGCTGCAGGACAACCCCGATTCTCCAGGCAGCAAGGAAAAGTCCAAGGCGCTTACCCACTTCAGTGATCCTACTAAGCGCGACAAGAGTTTTCCCTTCAAGATTTACAAAAATGAGGGAGTGGTCACTGCCCTCAACAAGCTTTTCTACTTTAAATGTGCCTACTGCGAGAGCAGTTACAAGGCGACACAACCCGTGGATGTAGAGCACTACCGGCCCAAGGGCTCAATCCTGGTCGGCGACGTGGAGCTCAAACCCGGCTACTACTGGCTTGCGGCTGATTGGAAAAACCTCGTTCCCTCTTGTATTGACTGCAACCGGGAACGCTACCAGCGCGAGGGCGGCGCGCCGGGACTGGCGAAGCGTTTGCGGGGCAAGGCGAACAAGTTTCCACTCGCGGTCGAAACTGCGCGGTGGCGAGCACCGGAGGACTCGCTTCAGGAAGAGCCTTTACTCCTGCACCCCTGCGAGGAAGACCCTGCCCAACACCTCGAATTCGTCGAAGCCGAGGGTCAGGTCGTGGTGCGGCCTCTGGTTATTGGAGGTAAACCCTCACCCAAGGGCGATGCATCGATCAAAGTACTGGGTCTCAATCGCCTCGGTCTGGTCGAAGAGCGCACCAAACTCGCCTTGCAAATCCGCATCATGCTCGTTGAATTTAAAGAACTCGTCACCGAACTCGAACAGACGACCAATCCTGAGCCGGTGAAGCTGAAACTCGTGCGCAAAATGGAGCAACTTAAACAGTGCATGGAGGACCCGATGGAGTACGCAGGTATGGCCCGGCAGCTCATCCGGCCCGCTCTCCAGCCCTACATCCAGAGCTGAAGTTCGAGTGCTGCCCGCGCTTGTAAAGTTCAGACTGCGATTAACTGCCTCCATCTCGCCCAAGGACGCCAGGAAATGTCCACAGAAAACGCAGACTCGGCTGTGCCTCAAGTGGCTCAAAGTCTCGATTTCGGGAACATCGCTTTATCGCTTTCTGGGGGAGGCTACCGGGCTGCGGCTTTCCACCTTGGAACGCTCGACATACTGCACCGGGTCGGTCTTCTGGAGCAGACGACGATGCTCTCGACGGTCTCCGGCGGTACGATTACTGGGGCTGCCTACGCTTCTGCGCTCGCGAGGGGAGAAAGCTTCGACGCATTTTTTGCCCGGTTGTCGCGGTTCTTGATCGAAACCAACCTTCCTGAGCTTTGGCTCGGGGAACTCGCTCGGCAGCGCAAGGAAAGCCCAGGTAAGTCCCCCTCGCTAATCGTGGCCGCGGCGAACGCCTACGACCGGGGGATCTTTGAAGGAGAGCGCTTCGCTTTCTTGCTCGAACGCCCCACGCACCTGAAAGAAATTGTTTTTAACGCCACCGAGCTACGCTCGGGTTTGGGCTTTCGCTTTCAAAAATCTGCCTCCGGCGGCATCGCGGGAAACGGAAACTACCGCCTACCCAGACAGCTCCTGCACGAAATTCGGCTCGCGGACGCGGTGGCGGCTTCCTCATGTTTTCCGGGTGGCTTCGAGCCGCTACTGTTTCCAAACGACTTCGAGTGGCCCACCGCGAGCAACTGGCAAGCAAGCCTCACCCGCTTGGAAGCCACGGAACGCGCGCGCGCGGCGGCAACATTCGTCACACCTCTAGCACTGGTGGACGGCGGCGTCTACGACAATCAGGGCATCGAAGCGCTCCTCCTCGCGGACGAGCGGGTGCGCCGACAAACGGGAGCGGGCGCTATCGGCACCTTGATTATCTCCGACACCGACAACATCCAGCCGGGCAGGAGTTTGATCGGGGAGCTCAAGTCATATTCAAGCGGGAGCCTGACCCTCGGCGGGCTTGCGACAATCGCTCGTTCGGTGCAGTTGTTGCTGGTAGGAATTTCTGCGGTTCTCTCAGCGTCGGCGTTGGGTGCGTTGTTTAGCGGTCGCTCCGGAGGGTGGGAAGTACTGGTCTTCATCGCCGCTGTCGCCGCCGTCGCGCTGAGTGCTGCCTACGCATGGGCGAATGGCAAAGCGCATCAGTTAGGACCCTACTTGTTGGAAACCCTGGCTCTCGACGTCCCTGCGGATTTTTGGAACCGGGCAGCCCGGTTGACAATCGGAGAGACCGCCAACCTCGTCAATTCGCGTGCGCTTGCCATCTCGGCCCTGGGTCCTACTTTCTTGAAGCGGACCCGGAGCTTGATTTATAAAAAAGTTTACGGTGAGCGGGCCTACCTTGGGCGCAGGATTTCCAACCTCATCTACGAGTTTCAGCCGGAAGCAAAGGCAGAAGCGGAAGCGGACACGCAGACGCTCCCGGTCGATGGCGCTCCCGGTCCTGCCCCGACTGCCGCGCTCAAACCCACGGAGCAGATGCAACAACTATCGCAGCAAGCCACGGCGACGCCGACCACCCTCTGGTTCGATAGCAGCACAGCGGCTGCCCAGGTCGATTTACTCGTCGCTTGCGGACAGTTTACTACCTGCTACAACCTGCTACGATTCATTGCCGATGCCGAGAGCGATATTGGCCTGACCCAGAGTCCTGTTGTGCAAGCAGTTCATGCCAAGGCACAGGAGCTCTGGGAAGCGCTAAAGGAAAATCCCCAGGGTCTGAAGTGAAGCGGCCATCCAGGGAGCGTCCCTATAGAGAGCTTAACCTTTTCGCGGAGGCAGACCTCTGACCCCGATCTCTGCTCCTGGCTGGGAGGCCAGACGGGTGGCGCGAAGATTGGGACCCTTCCCCAGCGGCGGGCTATCGTTTAGCTGGCGACTTCTTTAAACTTTTGCCAGTGGAATCAAACAGACCGATGCTTCTCGACACACTCGACCCGATTGCTCAGGCCCTCAAGCAACACTTTGGTCACGCCGACTTTCGGGCCGGGCAGCGCGAGGTTGTTGAGCAAGCCTTAGCAGGACTCGACCAGCTCGTCTTGATGCCCACCGGCGGCGGCAAGTCGCTCACCTACCAGTTGCCCGCCCTGTTGCTGCCGGGGCTCACCGTCGTCGTTTCGCCGCTCATCGCCCTGATGCACGACCAGGTCAACCGCCTGCGCGACAACGGCATCGCCGCCACTTTCATCAACAGCTCGACGACACCCGAGGAGCGCACGCGGCGAGAACAGGCTGCGCTCAAGGGCGAATTGAAGCTACTCTACGTAGCCCCGGAACGGTTGTTGAGCGAAGGGTTTCTAGGACTGCTCGACCGTATTGACGAGCGCGTCGGTCTATCGCTATTGGCAATTGACGAGGCCCACTGCATCAGCGAGTGGGGGCACGATTTTCGGCCCGAGTACCGAAAAATCGTCCAGGTGCGCGAACGTTACCCGCAATTGCCGGTGCTCTGCCTGACAGCGACGGCGACCGAGCGGGTACGTGAAGACATCGTCCGCCAGCTCGCCCTCAAGACGCCCCACGTCCACATCGCCAGTTTCAATCGGCCAAACCTTTACTACGAAGTGCGCTCTAAAGACCGGCGCTCATTTGCCGAGTTGTTGGATTTATTCGGCGAAGCACCCGACGCCAGTGCCATCGTCTACTGCCAGAGCCGCAAGAGCGTCGAGCAACTTGCCGAGCGGCTGAACGAAAACGGCATTCGCGCTCTGCCCTACCACGCGGGCCTCGGTGCCAAAGAGCGCAGCAACCACCAGGAACGCTTTATTTGCGACGACGTACCGGTGCTGGTGGCGACGGTCGCCTTCGGCATGGGCATCGGCAAACCGGACGTCCGCGCTGTCGTGCACTACGACCTGCCGCGCAACCTCGAAGGCTACTACCAGGAATCGGGCCGGGCCGGGCGCGATGGGCAACCGGCAAAATGCCTCTTATTTTTCAGCCACGGCGACCGGGCAAAAGTCGAGTACATGATTGCCCAGAAACCGGACGCGAGCGAGCAGCGCATTGCCCGCCAGCAACTCAACCAGGTCGTTGCCTACGCCGAGAGCACCATCTGCCGCCGCCGCATCCAGCTTGGCTACTTTGGCGAAGTGCTCGGGGGTGAAAACTGCGGCAACTGCGACAACTGTTTGAGCCCGGTCGCGAGCGAAGAGCGCACCGTCGATGCCCAGAAGCTGCTTTCCTGTGTGGCCCGCTGCCAGGAGCGCTTTGGCATGCGTCACATCGTCGATGTGCTGCGCGGCGCAAATTCTCAAAAAATTCAGGAGCGCAGTCACGACAAGCTCTCCACCTACGGCATCGGCAAAGACCGCAGCGAAGACGAGTGGCTACGGCTCGGGCGCGCGTTGCTGCACCAGGGATTACTGACCGAAACGACCGACGGCTACTCGGTGCTCAAGCTCAACCCCCGCTCCTGGGAAGTGCTTCAGGGGCGGCAGAGCGTGCTGATAGCCCAGGTGGCAAGTACCCAGAAGGCCAGTACAACCGGTCGGCAAAGGCGCACCCAGCTGCGCGAGGAGATGCAGCTTCCAGCTGAGGGCGAAGACCTCTTCCAGCAACTCAGGCAACTGCGCAAGCGTCTGGCCGACGAACAGGGAGTGCCGCCCTACGTCGTCTTCCCAGACGCGACCCTGGTGGCAATGGCCCAGCAGCGGCCTCAGAGCGAGGCCCAGTTTCAGGCGATTCCAGGTGTCGGGCACCGCAAGCTTGAAGCTTATTTCACCGTCTTTACCGGGGCTATCCGTACCTACTGCGAGGCCCGGAATTTGCCGCTGGCAGTAGCATCCCCAGCCCAGCCTCCCAAAGCTCGACCGGAACTGGAGGTATCCAGTCACCGGCGTACACTTGAACTATTCGAGCGCGGCCTGAGTCTTGAGGCGATCGCCGAAGAGCGGAGCCTCAAGCCGAATACAATCGAAAACCACCTTGTCGAACTGATTGAGGCGGGTGAGGATATCGACATCGACCGGCTCGTCCAACCCGGACGGCGTTCGCTCATCGTCGCTGCTTTCCACCGGCTTGGGCTACCAATGAAGCCGGTAAAAGAGCTTCTGGGCGAGGCGTACTCCTACGGCGAAATTCGCCTGGTCCGTGCCTGGTTAGAACGCAGTGACCGAGAAAATAGCTTTATTGAGAAGGGAGCAAAGTAAGATTCGGTCTGAGATGCCCCTCTCAGGGAATTAATCCTTGCATTCTGAAAAAGTGAGTGAACAGGCTCACCACACCCTGCGGAGCAGAATCTTCGGTCTCAAAAACGCTACGGAATATTTCGCAAAAACGTCCTGCATCCCAGCAGACTGTTGTACGTGCACGGGAAATGGCTGCCTACCATTGTTTCGCCCTTCTTGGACCGAGCGCACGAACGCCAGCAGTCGCTCGCGGTACAGGTGTCGCCGACTCTGCCCGTCGTTTACATAGAAATTGCGCGTCTGGAGCAGGTCGTCTGCAAACTGTTGAACAACGCCTGCAAGTACACCCTGGCGGGCGAACGGATCGCCTGGTCTACGCCAGGTAGGGAACCACCTGGAAATAACGGTGGCCAACACCGGCAATGAGATTCCCCAGGCAGAACTACTCCGCATCTTCGAGAAGTTCTACCGCATCCCCAACTGTGACCCCTGGCATCAGCGGGGCAAGCCACAACCAACTGCCGTGCTTCGGCATGTAGCGGAACGTCAACCGCTTTGCGGCAAGAGGACAACCGGCTTCGCCGCTCTGGCAACTGGCTTTGGTTACGGCATTGTCAAATTAATTTTCTGGGAGAGCAGATAGACGACAGACGAGCAGAACTTCCTTGTATAACAAGGCCGGTTCTCTTCGGGCCACCTGAGCGATACCCGCAATCTCCCGCCAACTTGCAAATCACTGTTGAAGAGTTCGGCGATAGGCTTCAGCCGTCAGGCAATGGCGGCCGGGGCGGAAATGTTGGCTTAATTGAAGTTCTTCTGACATATGCGCCAGATCGTGCCTGTGTAAAGTCATCTTGTTTGTCCGAACATTTGCCCCGGAGATGCCCATGATCCCGCATGACACCCACCTGCAAATCGGCTCCCTGCTGTTCGAGGGACTAGACCAGATCGACCTCACCGGACCGTTCGAGGTGCTGTCGCGCATCCCGAACTCGACCTACACAATCTACGCCAGGACGGCTGAACCAGTTCGCGACCTGAAGGGCTTGCGGTTGACGCCGGATGCGACCCTGGCCGACGCGCCACAACTCGATGTGCTGCATGTGCCGGGCGGCTTCGGTCAGGAGGCCCTGATGGAGGACGACGAGGTGCTCGGCTGGATACGGCAGCAGGCGGCAGGCTCGCGCAGTATCTTCTCTGTGTGCACAGGCGCCTTGCTCTGCGGCGCAGCGGGCCTGCTCAGGGGACGCCGGGCGACGACCCACTGGGCTTTGTTTCACCTGCTGCCGTTCTTCGGCGCAATTCCTGTGAACGAGAGAGTGGTCGTGTCCGTTGAGGAAAAAGGTCGTCGGTCCCCAATTGGCGATCATCAGCGCCTGATGGGAGGACATCGGCCCCATGCCGAGGACGCCCAACTGCCGGCCACTGAACCGGCGTTCACTGGTCAAGAAGAGCGGTTCCGGCTTCACGCTGCAGCCGGTGGTCATGGAATATGTCACCAACCGCCTCATCGAGCAGCTCTGTCGGGAGGTGTCCTCGGGGGTGGTAGCACTTTTCGACAGTCATGCGCTCGTCTATGCCCAGGGCGATGCCGATCTGCGGCAGAGCCAGTTATGCCTCGTACTTAAGCCCGTGGCTGACCGTCTGAGCGCACTGTGCGGCGGGGCAGGTGCCCTCAAAGCCCGGCTCAAACAGATGCTTGAGCAACTTCGGGCCAATGAGAGCACGGGCTACGCGGCGGGTAACGTGCTCAATTTGCTTATCTTTCTGGGCAGTGACCTGCGGGGCTGGGATTTTTCGGGTCTTACCATCCGGCAGGCCGACCTGCGCGAAGCCGCCCTTGAAGACACGAACTTTTCGGGCTGTCACTTTGTCCGGTGTGCTCTGAGCGACCTGCAGGAGTGGACCTGGAAAGCCGCTTCTCCAGCCTTGCCCCTTACTGGAGCCTGTGTCACATTTTGACTTCTATAAGTGGATGAATTAAAGATAGCTAATTTTTGAAATTTTGATAGTATTGTCAATATTAAATTCGGACAGAAAAGTGCTTAGCATATCACTTGAAAAGAGGAATTATGGAAGTTGGCATTGATAGTTTCGCGTCGCATCTCCTGGGCAACGGCACGGGCTCGGCTATTGGGGCCGCAGAGGCTATGCACCTGCTGCTCGAACGGGTTGTACGCGCGGATCAAGTTGGGCTCGACGTGTTCGGGATTGGCGAACATCACCGCTCTGAGTACCTTGACTCGACTCCCGCCGTCATTCTCGCTGCGGCGGCAGCGCGCACTCAACGAATTCGCCTGACCAGTGCGGTGACCGTGCTCAGTGCTGCCGACCCCGTCCGGGTCTTTCAAAGTTTTGCCACCCTCGACCTGATTTCGCAAGGGCGGGCGGAGATGGTCGTGGGCCGTGGCTCTTCGATAGAAGCCTTTCCACTATTTGGGTTTGACCTCGACGACTATGACGAGCTGTTTACCGAAAAACTCGGCCTGTTGCTCACCATTCGGGATAACGAGCACGTGCGCTGGTCGGGCAAGTTCCGGCCAGCATTAACCGGCCAGGGCGTTTACCCCAGGCCCCTGCAAAACCCGCTGCCCATCTGGTTGGGCGTGGGCGGCACCCCTCAATCGTTTGTGCGGGCCGGCGAACTGGGGCTGCCGCTGATGGTGGCCATTATTGGCGGTGAGACGCATCGCTTTCGGCCGCTCATCGACTTGTACCGTGAGGCCGGACGCCAGGCCGGCCACTCGCCTGGGCAGTTGAAGGTAGGTTTGCACTCACTGGGCTACGTGGCGCCTACTACGGAAGCAGCTGTCGAGGAATTTTATCCAGGCTACGCCCGCACGTTTACCAACCGCGCCCGCGAACGCGGTGGTTCGCCGGTGACGCGGGCTCAGTTCGACGCCCAGGCGGGTCTGCGGGGGGCACTGCTGGTGGGCAATCCTGAAGAAGTGGCCGAGAAAATCATCCGGCACAGCGAAGCCCTGGGCGGCATCACGCGAGTGACCTTTCAGATGGATGTAGCTACCTTGTCGCACGCGAAAATCTTGCAGGCCATTGAGTTGATTGGCACGCGCGTGGCTGCATCGTTACCAGATTAAGAGAAGTGACCCCATTACTTCCCGCCTGAGATCATCGCTTACTGCGTCTAGCTCTCTGACACCAGGCGTTTAGCGGGAGCTAGACAAGTTGGACTTGAGCATAACTGAAGTTGATTATTGATTAGTGATTGCAAGTCTGACAACAGGTCTTTAAGCTGTACGGCCTCAATCAATCTTCATGCCTGCACCAGGTCATAGTAGGGAGGCAACCGCACCACTTCTACACTGGCAGCAAGGGGCAGCACTCCGCTTAGCCCCGGCTCACCAGCAGCTTCCGCACCAACTCCGCCAACTCCACCGCCTCCAAGGGCTTGCCCATGAAACCGTCTGCACCAGCAGCCATGGCCACCGCCCGGGCTTTCGGACCGACACGCGCCGAAACCACCACCACCGGAAGGCGACAGATGGACTCCGCCAAGCGCAAGCGACGCACCAGATCCAGTCCATTGCTTGTCCCGACTAGCACGTCCACCAACAGCACGTCCACTCGCCCAGATGCCAGTGCCAATTCCGCCAGCTCCATTGCCGCCGCCGTCTCAACGTCAAAGCCCTCCCCCGCCAGGGCATCTGCCAGCAGTAGCAAGAAGGTCGGATCGTCGTTGGCTAACAGCACTCGCGGTCTTTTCACGCTGATCTGGTCTAGGACAGCAGATACATATTAGTCGTCTTGGGGATTGCCTTTCTAGAGAGTGTCGAAACAACGCTCAGATCCCCCGGTTGCGCACCTGTGACTCTCCGGAGTGAGGCGGACATGCGAAGCTTGACGCCGCTAGTGTGGAGCCATGTCAACCCCTACGATACCTTCAGCCTGGACCTCGACAAGCGACTGGTCATCTAACAGCCCTGCTCAAATTCGCTTGCAGAGAGGGTTTGCGCACGGTCCTCCAAAAGTAGTGATCCTCCGTGGCAGTTCGTTATACCTTCCGTTACACCACCCCTTCATGCATGGTGTGCTCCTCGTTCTGTTTCATTCACAGGCGAGTGTCAGTCCCAGGGACGCGTTGTGTCGGCACAGGACTGCGAGAGCGTCGGCGGTGCGGTCGGCGGCCTGCACGGTGACCAGGATGCTGCCGCTTTGCACGGCACTTTCGAAGTAGCGCAGTTCTTCAGCAGAAAGATCCCCGTGGTGGGCAAAATCGATCTCGCGGTGCCCCATGGCCGGTCGCTCGTCGCGCCTACCTCTAAAAGCACTACTCAGGCCGGTCACGATGCCCGCGCCGCGCAGGGCGTCTCCGGCCGCTCCGCCACCTGTTACAGAACTGGTCTCAACTGACTTGTGATCCGGCGTGCGTTGAACGTCGTCTGCCGGGACACCACGGCTTTCGATGCCGATTTGCTCGAAAGAAAAGCCGGCCTGACGCAGTTCGAGCACTGCATTTTCCGCCTCCCCGCGCTTGCGAAAAACACCGGCCACTGTCAACTGCTCCTGGATGGGTACCTGGCTCAAATCAAGGCCCCCGTTGGGATTAACCATCTCTATCGCTCCTGAAGACACGGTATGAAGGCAATGGCCTCCAACCTTATAGACAATTCCATGATGACTGCACCGGCCGCCCAGGGGCTCCCTCGCAAGATGACGTTCCCGATTGGCTGCGCACCGTGATCGCCCCCGACTGGTTTGACCGATATAGCGCGCGGGTTGAGGAATACCGCCTCGCCGCCGCAGACAGCGACCGGATCGTGTTGACAGAGAGCATCGGTGCTGATGGGTGCAGGCTGCTGAACGCCATCCACGATGACCCGTCTGCTCCAAACTGGTTGCAGCAGTTACCGGCTGTTGAGTTTTTCGGCAGGTGTGGATTCAGCAGTTCTACGCCGAATCAGGCCGGGTGGTCTACTGGCGTGATGTCCGTCTACTTTGCAAAAAATACCAACTGTGTGACTCCTTGAAATACAAAGGATGGACTGATGCACCCCATCAGGCGAACGAGGCCTCCCTGACAGGGTTCATTGACTCTGGTAGCGAGAAACTGAGCAAACCGCGAATTTGCTTACCAAACTCCGAGTCGGCCGAACATTACGCTCAGCAGTTCATCAGTGTACAAAAGACGTCGCAGTGGTCGGGTGTCTGCACTTTAAGTACTTGGGAGTACTGCCGCTCGATGTCGGTGCTTACCAACTACGGACACGCTACCCATCGGTTTTGTCCAGGATCTGCTTATGGGTAAGTCTGTTGAGCCGTGCTGCTGTTGGCAAGCATACTCCTGATATCACACTCGCTCAGGATCCCCCACTGCAGAAGCTTTGTCTCTCGAAGAGCGATTGTTAGCCAAAGAGACTGATTTGTCCAGAACATCTGGTGGTGCGATTGGGAAGAATGAAAACGTAACAAACCATCCCTGGGGCAGATCTTTTATGTCCTCCGCTGAGTCCCTAACCATCAAAAGGCATAGAAACCGCCTTGGTCTCTCTACCAGCTACAAGGTTCTAGAGCATGAATTATCAAAAAATCTATCTGCAGGAGAAAAGACTATATCGATGCCCCACTAATAGTGTTTTAGAGTCTTTAAGATAGAGGCAATTCTTCATTAGTCTACATGTTGCAAGGTTACAGAACATTTCGCAGGGGCATCTTCCATCCCAGCAGAGCATCGTCAGTACGCTACGTGTGGTGAGAGAGGTGGGTAGCTACAGTTTTCTAGTTGACAGTTAGTCTATGCAGGCCACAGTGGGGGTGCTCCATCACATAGATGAAAGCCATGCTCTTGAATGGCAACCCGCTGAGGCTGGTCGTGCACCTCCCCTCAAAAATATTGCTCGTCGCTACTCCCGGTTCTCAAATAGGCTCTCTCCTATCATCGGTCACCTCCGTCTCGACACTTCGCCAGTTTGAGGAGGCTTTGCGCAATCCCTGGAAAGCAGTCGTGCTCACCGACGACCTGCCGGAACTATCGCCCGAGGTGGCACTGCGGCTGGTTAGTCAGCAGAGGCCGCCCCTGCCCGCAGTCGTCGTGGGCACGGCACTCACTGCCGAACGAGCAATGGCCCTGGTGCATCTCGGAGCAGCCGATTGTCTGGATACCGGACACAGTGAAGCCCTACCTGAGGCAATCGAGACGGCAGTTGCAGCCGCGCACAACCGCCGACAATTGGGAAACGAACAGGCCCGACGGACTGAACAGAGCCGACAGGAGCACCGGATGCTGCTTTCAGTCATCAGCCGCATCCGTCACTCGCTCGACCTCGAAACCATCTTCCAGACCAGCACCAGCGAGATCCAAGATTTTCTAGGGGCTGACCGGGTCATCATCTACAAGTTTGATGTCCAGTCTTCGGGTAAGACTGTGGCCGAGTCGATGGGACCGGGTTGGACCCCGACTCTGGGGACTGACATTGCCCACACCTGCCTGGGCGAAAGCTGCGGTTTGCAGCATACCCGCGACCAGATTCTTACGATCAACGACGTCCGCACCGCCGGACTCACGACCCACCACCTCGCACTGCTCGAACGCTTCGAGGTGCGGGCGAGTCTGGGCGTGCCCATCTTTCAGGACGGGCAGGTCTGGGGGTTGCTCATCGCCCACCAGTGCTCGCGCCCGCGAGTCTGGCAGCAGGACGAAATCGACCTACTCCACCACATTGCCTCTCACCTCACCATCGCTATCCGCCAGGCCGAGTGGATCTTACTCGCCAAGGAGCGTCAGGCCCGCGAGGAGCGGGACCGGCTGCTGGTCGTCGTCGAAGCGATCCGTCAGGCGGTCGGTCTGCAGCCGGTGCTCAATGCCGCCGTCTACGAGTTGAGAAGAACCCTCACAGCCGACCGGGTCGCAGTCTACCGTTTCAACGAGGACTGGAGCGGTACGTTCGTGGCTGAGTCGGCTACCCTCGGCTGGAAATCGCTGATTGATGTCCACGACCACGATGAGGTACTGCAGCGCAACATCTCAAGATGCAGTGCGCTCACCCTGGGTGCCAACCGCCCATCCGTCACCGACACCCACCTTCAGAATGTCGAGGGAGCTACGTTCTCGCACCCGGCGAGTTTTCGAGTTGTCGAGGATGTCTATCAGGCCGGTTTTTCAGAGTGCCATATTCGGGTGCTCGAAGGCTATCAGGCCCGTGCCTACGTGATCGTGCCCCTCTTTGCGAGCAACAAACTCTGGGGTCTGCTTGCGGTCTACCAGAACAGCGGTCCGCGACATTGGGAAGAGTCCGATGTCAACTTGATCTACCAGGTAGCGACCCAACTGAGAGTCCCCCTACTCTACAGTGGACTGCTCTCCACCAGGCTTGCCTGGCCCAGGTCGTCGAACTCGAAGACTGCCCCAACTCGAAGATGACTTCTTGAGCGCCGCCAGTCGCGAACTGCGTACCGCTACTGCCAATCCGAGTCCACGAACACCGCCCGTGACCAGAGCGACTTATCCTTCACACGATCCAGGTAGTTTCCTGGGTACAAGGGTAGGAGGGGTGACTTTCAGCCTTCCCAGATCGTCTGCGCTCTTCTGAACAACGCTGCCGAAAGTGGGCTTGGAACACGCTTCGGCATAGAGTGTGGCTCGTTTAAGAGGAGTGGGGGACTGCAGCCGCCGAGACATCATTGCTGGCGCACATTATGGCGCAATACTCGCCACCCCTCTGAAGCGAGGTCGGGCGCGTGTCTATCGACCGACCTCGCCGCTTCCTCCTCACTTTCAAAAGGACCGAATTCGTACAAGAACGGCTCGTCTGTGTCCATTTCAAGCCACCAGTTGCCTTCTAGTCCATCTGACGTGTTGCCAGTATTTGTGTGCATTCTCTAGCCCCGATTGGTTGTTTGTGGAAAGGCCATTGCGCGATTCAGAACAACCGGATTCGCTGGGTGTTTGGGATCCCTGCCGGAGTTAGCACGTGCGGAACTTTCTACTGTCAGTCGGCGCTCTTCGAGCTTGACGTACCAGTTGATAAACTTTTGAGCGTGATTTTCGGCCGACTCGGAACTTGGTAGGCAAACCGGCGGTCCCTCAAGCTTTCTGCCGTGGGGGTCAACGAGAACTGTCAGGAAGCCCCCATTCGATAGATGGGTCGCAATAGTCCAATCTTTATATTTCAAGAAGTCACAGAGTTTAGTATTTTCTCTTGAGAATGCAGTCAATTGGCCTTGCCATTCCTGATGAAATGTAGCGGGGCGCGGTGCCCGACCTCATCCCGACGATGGGAAAAGAGTGCGCCGTCGTTGTAAATGGCTCTGAGTGGCAATCTGCGGCCTCAGAAGGAGCGTACCGGGAAACGACGACAGCAAGAGAAATTAAACTGTTCTTCAACCTTAGTCAGAGTTTTGGAAGCTGGCTGTTTCCAATTGACCAACTCGCAAAACTCGAAATGTTGCTGGGCAACACCGGGTTGTTCGCCAACACTTTCACCTTCCAGACTGAGGGTGTGTCCTTGACAGGTACCACCCCTAACAGCCTCAATCAAGTTAATTAAATCCTCACACCGCATCTAATTTTTTGCCCCGAACTAAGCGAATTGCTCTATCTTCGTCGCATCATCATGAGTCGGGTAGGTTCCGGGCGGACCGAGCATTTCGTCGCCAATCTCAGTAGATATTCGCTCAAACAGTTTCATGTCGAACGCCTCTGTCTCATCCAGCGTCCCAACTTCTGCAATCAGTCGAGCAAAGCCGCTTGGTGCAGCGACGATCAACCCGCGGGCTGGGATATTGCCGAACGCGGCAACCGCGTGTGATGTGCCAGCCGGAATCAGGAAGTTGTCACCAGCGATCAGTACAACTTTGTGCTCACCAGACCAGACCGTGAACTCCCCTTCCAGCACGTAGAGTTGTTCGCAATAGCGCGTGTGGCGATGGAGCGGTGTCTGTGTGCCAGGCGGGAAGTAGCCTTCGATGAGATCGTACTGACCGGCGGTCGTTATGTGGTCGGCAACGATGCGCAGACGGGTATTGAATAGCCAGAGAGATTGGGGCATCGGATTGCTCCTGTTGATTAATGGTTTAGGCGTCATTGTCTGAAGGGGTTGAAGGAGGGTGTACGACCTGACACCCCTTAACAGTCATCAGTCACCGCGACCATTTCCCGGATGACCAGCTCCTCTTTATGCGCAAACCGCTGAGTTCTGGCTCCTGGGGGATCAGAACCGATAAGCCTATTGCTGTTCTTCGCTCAGTGGGCAGCCTGCGCCGTTCTTGCTAGGGCAGAGGTGAGTGTATCGAACGCTTCATTCCATCCCCGATGATGGCTGTCGCGCATGGTGCTCGATGCGAAGCCGGTCTGCTCGAAAACCATGTGGGTCTTGCTGTCGTGGTCGGTGAGTGTGAGCGTCACCAACGTTTCGGGGCCGGTACTGCCCCCGGCATCCTCCCAGCTATTGGTCATCACCAGCCGTTCGGGCGGAACGATCTCGCGATAGACGCCACCCGAGATACGGGTCTCGTCTTCGCGGCGTATGCCCATTCGCCACCACCCTCCGGGCTTCAGGTCGCTCTCGTGAAATAGCAGCGTGAAGTCTTTTGGTCCCCACCAGCCAATATCGCTATTGGGGTTGGTCCACGCATCGAATACGCGGGCGCACGTCGCTTCAATGGTGCGTATAATCCTGAGTGTGAGCACAGTTTGGTCATTCATTGAACTTCTCCTGATCTAGCCGTAAGGGCAGACTCGTTGATCCTGATGATGCTGTGACGTAGAGCGGCTGAACCGGCACCAATCACGATGCAATCAGATTGAGTCATTACACTGCTCCTTCTCGGTTATTGGTAGCAGATGGATTTTATCCAGAATGAAGGGAAATCATCGACTTAAAGCCTGCTCAATGGCACATCGGTCGCCACTACCGGCCACCAGTCATTATCCCGCCTATCGGGTGAACCGTCAGGCTGTCGACTCATTGTTTGCTCCAACATTCGCCTGGGTAGTGCCCATCGTGCAATTGGATAACTGAAGCTGACCGGAAGGGCTAAGCCGGGTGTTTGGGAGCCGAGCAGTCATGGGCGCGGGACGTGCTACAGTCCGGCGTCGCTCTTCAAGCGCAATCTGCCAGTTGATAATCTTTTGGGCATAGTATTCAGCCGACTCAGAACTTGGTAAGCAAATTCGGGGTCCGTTCAGCTTGTTGCCATCAGGGTCGACAAGAACCGCCAGGAAGCCCTCGTCTGCCGGATGGGTCGTGATGCTCCAATCTTTGTATTTCAAGGTGGGCATAATGAATGTTTCCTTTTGAGAGTGCTGATAATTGCTCTGGCCACTCCTGCCAGGACTGGGTTAAGCGCGATGCCTGACCTCATCCTGAGATGTAGGTAAGGAGGTACCAGCTGTCTTTCAGGTGGAAATAAGTGAGCGAAGCTGCTATCGCTGAAATGGTTACCAGGCTTGTCGCCCAAGAGCATGTCGGTTCGAGGCCGCACAGCAGGAAATTCGTGCGAGCAATGTAGAGCCAGGCTCAATCTTGCAGAATCAGGATATGGGTAGGTTCGGCTTGAACGCCGCCTTTACTCAACAAACAGATATCAAGCTAATGGTGGTGGTGCAGCCACTGCTGCATCCCAGGCAGTTCTAGATGCGCTGCTCGAGCGTTTCACTCATCGAACGATGGGTCGTTTGCATCGCGACGCCTTTGGTTTTGCATAAATAGCAAATCCCACTTCTACAGTACTAATTCCGCAAAGCTTCCTTGTACTCCCCTGGGTAGACAACCAGGCAATTGGTGTGCGTAAGTCGAGACACTTGTAGGACGAAATTACTGTCGAGACGGCTCTGTGATTGCCCCAGGCTCGACCGAATACCTCGTCACCCCGGGTGCCGTGCATTCGTTTTGAAACTATGGCCCCGTAGTAGACGGGGGGTGTCTGACTCCAAATGAAGTGAGCGAACAGGCGCACCACATCCTGCGGAGCAAAATCCTCGGTTTCGGAGATATTACGGAATATTTCGCGAAAACGTCCCATATACCGGCAGACCGTCGTAATTGCACGACTTATTTGCGTGAAGAGGTCGGTAATTACTGGTTTCTGATTTTTCGTTGCCCATGCAGGGCACAGTGTAGGAACTCTGTCCCATAAAGGAACGCCATGTCCTTAAATGGCAACCCCCTGAGGCTGGTCGTGCACCTCCCCTCAAAAATATTGCTCGTCGCCACTCCAAGTTCTCAGATAGCCCTCCTTTTACCCTCACTCACAACAGTCTCAACCCTCCGCCAATTCGAGGAGGCTCTGCGGGCTCCCTGGGAAGCAGTCGTGCTCACCGACGAACTGCCGGAACTCTCGCCCGAGGCGGCACTGCGGCTGGTTAGTCACCAGCGACCGCCACTGCCCGCAGTCGTCGTAGGCACGGCACTCACCACCGAGCGGACGATGGCCCTGGTGCATCTCGGAGCAGCCGATTGCCTGGATACCGGACGCAGTGAAGCCCTGCCTGAGTCAATCGAGAAGGCGGTTGCCGCCGCGCACAACCGTCGGCAATCGGAGAACGAACAGGCCCGACGGACTGAACAGAGCCGACAGGAGCACCGGACCCTACTTTCAGTGATCAGCCGCATCCGCCACTCGCTCGACCTCGAAACCATCTTCAAGACCAGCACCAGCGAGGCCCACAACTTTCTGGGGACCGACCGGGTGATCATCTACCAGTTCGACGCCCAGTTTGCCGGTAAGACTGTTGCCGAGTCGGTCAGACCAGGCTGGACTCCAACCCTGGGAGCCGACATTGTTGACACCTGCTTTCGCGAAAGCCGCGGTTCGCACTACACCCGCGACCGAATTTTCACCATCGACGACGTGCGGACGGCCGGACTCACCCCCTGTCACCTCGCACTGCTCGAACGCTTTGAGGTGCGCTCAAGCCTGGTGGTGCCAATCTTCCAGGGTGGGCAGGTCTGGGGATTGCTCATTGCCCACCAGTGCTCGCGCCCGCGAGTCTGGCAGCCGAGCGAAGTGGACCTGCTCCACCACATCGCCACCCACCTCACCATCGCTATCCGCCAGGCCGAATGGGCTTTGCTCGCCAAGGAGCGTCAGGCCCGCGAGGAGCGGGACCGGCTGCTGGTCGTCGTCGAAGCGATCCGCCAGGCGGTCGGTTTGCAGGCAGTGCTAGGTGACAGG
>JANNPH010000095.1:0-1813 GCA_031399965.1 Gloeobacteraceae cyanobacterium SOY_34_metabat_159
GACAGTACAGCGGCTCAGATACTGACTCAACACAGGTTGCGCAGGAGCGGCACCTGTGTCTGGAACGTTATCGCGATCTCCTGTAGTCGCGTCAGGGCGTTGGATCCGGCGTTCCTGCCTGCTCCACACCGTCCTTGAGAGATTCGCGGATGGTCTCGTCAGTCCCCGGCGGCTTTTGACTAGTCCACAACTCGATCCGCCCCTTGCTAAGGCGGTAATCGCCGCTGAGGTTGGATCGGTTGGACTCATTCTGATTGAGAACTTTTGTCTGATGCAGGATGAACGCGTAGGCCGGATACATCCGGGTGTTCTCTTTGTAGAGCTTGGATGTGCCAGCGCGGCGGCCTTCGCGCTTTTCTTCGCTGACGCTCACGGTAAGCGCTTCATCGTCGGAAAGCGACAGCAGTGCCTTTGCGCGGTCTTCAGCCTCTGATTCGCTGCCGCCGTAAACAGCGATTTGACGGCCCGAACTGGTGTTTATAGTGCATCGGTACCGGCCCCACATGTAACCGTTAGCTCCACCACAGGCCAGCTTGATAGTTTCCCAGTCAGCCTTGCTGCGCTTGAGGTTGGGCACGGTGTAGGTGGCGTGTTTGAGCGGCGTGGTGCGTTCTTGAGTTCGCCACGGTGGGCGATCCACATTGAAGAAGTGGACGACCAGGCTCAAGGACATGGGCTTCGCCTTGAGGTATTCCTCGGCAGGCATCCCCACCCACGCGCCCACGTCGCGGTTATTGAGCAGCGTGTGGTTAGCCAGGGTCTGGAGGATGGCTTGCTCTGCCTGCTGCTCTGGCACGGAGAGAACGATCTTCTCTGGCAGCTCGCGGTTCGGCTGCAGTTCTACCACTCGGTGCTGGCCTTGCTGCGACCGAAGTGACATCCTTTGCATGGCCAAATAAGAATCGACACTATCGGCCACAACATAGCCAGCTTCAATGCAAGCATCGAAAGCTTCGTCTAGAAAATTTTCTACGGCATTCTCTATAAAAGGGCTCGGGATACTCTCAACAAAGCTGTCAACCGCACTAGCGAAGCTCCAGTAACCGCCTTGCTTGGGGTCCCAAGCTTGCAATGCTTTTTCATTGCTTGTGCCCAGCACTGCCTGAGCGAGCTTGCCGCCATTTCGCAAAAGCTTACGCACATTTTTGTACGAAAATAGTAGTAGCCCTTGAGAAAGACTGCGAACGGAAGCTGAGATAAGCACAGATATGCTGTTAACCACTTCCTCCAGGGCTTCTTCTCCCACTTCCTTGAGGGCATAGAGCCCCATCGCCTCATTGAAGGCGAAAATCGTGGCTGCCGGGACCGCTCCGCAGGCTATCCAGCCAATGGCGTTACCTGCCGTCCCGCCCAGCAATCCGCCAAAATTCACCCAAAGGTTTTTAATTTGTTCGTCAATTGCTGTGTCGCTGATTGCCCAGTTGAAGTTGTATAAGTAAATGCCGGTGCTGACAATCAGCGTGAAAACTTTGCTGACCGTGAAACTAAAAGCAGACCCGATAGCTCCAGCAGCGGCTTTAAACAGAAATCCAGTTGCCTTTTCAAAAAAGCTTTTGGTCCCTGAGGCTGCGTTTACAGAAATTTTGCGTAGTCCGACCGTTGACCTAATCTGCGCCCCAGGGAGGGCGGATTTGGTGATTGTCAGTCCCTTGGGATCTTCCATTAGTCTTGTAGGTAAGAGTCAGCAGTAAACACGGGTTTCCCCGCCGAATCTATGGTTTGAGTGATGGGCAGGGTCACTCGAATACTGGCGCTTTTAGCGTCAGTATCATAAGTGATTTGAATGTTGTTTTTTCCGCTCGAGTTGCGACTG
>JANNPH010000133.1:0-1714 GCA_031399965.1 Gloeobacteraceae cyanobacterium SOY_34_metabat_159
AAACGTTCGAGTAACGCCTGATAGTGCTGGTATGAGAGCACGACATGGCTTGGCCGTGACTGCTTGGTCAGCAGGATCGGCTCAGTGGCAGCTCGGTCGAAGATCTCGCCGTGTCGGTTGCGTGCATCAGTGAGAGTAAAGCTCTGCATGTCTGTTTTGACTATTTTGTCTACTGTATCCTCTCTTGTCTCAGCTTGTAGGGCAGGTCATCTCTCGATCGGTTTCAAGGCCAGAGTCGCACAAAGGGGAGGCGGCGAAAAACTTGGCGAGGTTTCCTTTGCGCCTCGTCTACTGCTTGTGCCCAGAACAACTGTGCTGCACAGATTTCAGCGTTTAGCCACTTTGCAGTACCCGCTCCACGGGTTTGACGTCCCCGCTCGCCGAGGTCGCCCTGCCTCGTCTTGAGCACTATTCAAAGGAAAACATCTTGTAGGATGTGGGGAATGTCTGCAGCAGGGCGGCTATGGAGCACCTTTACGTTGGTTGGCGTCGGTACCTGAATTCACAAGGCAAGCCCGTCTACCACCGGGTCTCCGGGGATTGGCGCTGCATTGTGCGCGAAGAGGCCGGAGGGTGGGTTGCTCAGATCATGGGCCCACCCTACTGCTATCCGGACTACGGGATGCGCCAATCACAGCAGAAGGACGACGAAGCGGCCCGCCGCTGGGCAGACAGCGAGGTGAACCATATGCGCGCCGCACGCCGCCGTCCGTCGCCCCCCTCGTGGATGAACTGAACCCCGTCAACCCTCGAAGCGCGTCGGCAGATCGTTGAAGCTTGGGTTAAAGCCAGGGTAACCAGGTAGATGTCAAACATTTCACCATTGCCATTCAGCATCATCCCATTCGACGCTCGCTGTGTCGGAGAGGATATCAAGTTCGGTGATGAGTTGTATATCGGTAGCCTGGGCAAAGCGTTCCTGCCAGCCAGAGCGCGCCAAGGTCGTCGGAGTGAGAACCAGCCTTCCGTTCTCTATCGATAGCTCGGCGGTATCTGTGAAGCCGCATTGCTCCAGAAACGCCTTGGGTAGGTGAACACCCCAAGAGTTTTCAATTTGTACAATTCTCACTTTCATAGGTACAACGTTTATAGTGCGATTTTGCCTTCGCGGAACCAGCGGGCGGCGATAGTCGGTTGTACCACGATTATTTCCCTGCCCGCCTGTTTGATCCGGCCTACCTCGCCATTTTGGATAACTTCCATCTCTTGAAGAAAGTCCTTGAAGTTGCGTGTCACCAGGAGCGAGGCGTTTCCAGCGATGGCCGTCTCAAGTACATGGGCATCCTCTGCATCTCTCAGAGCGATGACTCCACCTCCCCCCAGGGTGAGGGTAGGTGACTCGGCAAAAGCCCCGGCTTCGGCAATTTTGGCCACCTGAGAGCAGAAGTCCAGGGCCTGCTCTTCGTTGGCTCCTACTTTTCTAACCAGGACGGTCTGGAGACGATTCAACATTCCCCAGGAAATAACCAGTTGAAGTGGTCCAAGAGGACAACTACCCTGTCCTACACAATTTACGAGGTAGCTGGAGGCGCTACTGGTACGCCTTGCTGCAACGCCCAGGGCGTAGGCGACAAAGACGTTAAGGTCTAGCACCACCCGCACCGTCATCTACTTACTTCAGCGGCCCAGTCGAGTACGGCATCCTCGTTATCGAGGTCAATCCCTTCAGGCAAAGGAATTGAACTGGCCAACGCCCTGGCTGACTGCTCAAAAC
>JANNPH010000154.1:0-2983 GCA_031399965.1 Gloeobacteraceae cyanobacterium SOY_34_metabat_159
GGGGCAGCCACGCGTCGGCCGGCTGGGTGAGGCCGTCCGGCGAGTCCACATACACCACCTCGGCGCCGAAACGGCGCCAGCCCTCGAACACGTAGTGATTGGTGGGGAAATCCATCCGGTACGGGTCAAAATCTGGTACTGAAACCCTTCAGGCAGATCGAGCAGGCCCAGCGGATCAGGGAGGAGGGAACCGCTGCGACCAACGTTGGCCTGGGCCGGACGGGAGTGCAGAATCTGCAAAGGAGCCAGCGCAGAAAGAAGACAGGTACTCGCAATAAGCCGTCGTCGAGAAATCGCCATCGCTTCACACCTCGAACTGAATGGAGTCGATGAGAATATACCAATCCCTGGTTAAGTTCCCGTGATTCCATCCGTGTCAGCCGGTACCGCCTTAAAACCGCAGGGCAGCCCGAATCGCACCGCCCCCTTCTCTCAGGTGCTGGGCGAGTGCTTTTTCCAGCGGAGGCAACAGGGTGCCGCGTTCGCTACCGAGAGCACTGTACTGGGGGCGCGGAGCGCGGTGGAGGCGGGCCGCGCTACTGGGGCGGATTCGCCGGGGGTCAAGACCGGCAAGTTGGGCTGCAAGCCGGACTGCGTTCGCCCAACTGAGGGCGCTCGGGTTTGCGAGATGCCACAGACCTTCCTCGCCATCGATCAACAAGTCAAGACTTGCGTGTACCAGGTGCGGGATATAGGTGGGTGAAGCGACCGCATCGGCGGCAAAGAGGGTCTTTCCATCTGCCAGTAACTGCAGGGCCGCCGTTACAAAGTTGAACGGGTCCCAGGGACTGAAGAGCGCACCGGTGCGCACCACCAGGGCAGTCGGCAGCGCTTTGAGCACGAGGGCTTCCGCCTCCGCTTTGCTGAGTCCGTAGCAACCGAGCGGGGAAACGCCGTCGCTTTCGATATAGGGTCGCTGCGCCAATCCGTCAAAGACCAGGTCAGAAGAAAAAGTGACAAGGGCGATACCGCGTCGGGCACATTCGGCAGCAAGCAGGGCCGGACCCAGCGTGTTGGCGCGGCGGCACACTTCCGGTTCGCCCTCGGCCTCATCGACGCGCCCGTATTCGGCGGCGTTGACGATTGCCCAGGGCTGCCAGCGGTCGAGAGCTGCCTGCACCGAATCCGGGTTAGCAATGTCCAGTTCTGAACGCGATAGCCCCCGACAGGCAAGGCCGCGCTCGTGGGCAATCCGTGCGAAAGCCCGGCCCAGGCGACCATTCGCCCCGGCCACCAGCAATACCGGGGTGTGGCCTGATTCGGCTGTCTCGCAAGCAGCGCCGAAAGGCGGGTAGAGTAACCGCTCCGGGCGTCGCCACCAGCCAGGGGTTGCCAGTACCGGATGGTCAAATTTCTGCTGCCGACTGAGGGTGGCGATCATCTTCGCGAGTGCAGTCGGGCGCGGCGCAGGGGCACGCAGATCGAATACCCCTGGCTCGTAGTGACCCTCGGCGCGAGTGACCAGGCTATTCCAGTCGTACGCACCTAGTAAAGACCAGACTGTGACAGCCCGAATATCCACGCCCCTTTGCTGCAGATTCTCAGCGGCATTCCAAACCTCGGCAAGCCAGCGCAACTGTTCTTCGCGGGTGCAGCCAAGATGCACCTCGGTCACAGCAATTGGCAATTTATAACGCTCCCAGACTTCGGCAAGCAACACTTCAGGCCCGGCGAGGCCCGAGGCGAGTACGCGTACCGCTTCCACATCCGCGTAGGTGTGGCAGTGGTTGCCGCCGATGAGCGAGCGGGGATAGTGCTGCAGGCGGTCGTCGAGAAAGCGCTCGCTCGTCAGGTAATGATTGATGCCAATCAGATCCGGTGGGCAGGGGTTGTCAAGGTGCCAGGCCAGTTCGCGCTCCTCGATGCCGCAGCGGAGCAAGAACATCCAGAGTGGGTGGGAACTATCGACTCGGCCAGTGAGCAAGTCGAGGCTGAGCCAGCGGCGCTCGTTCTCGAAATCTGCCTGGTAGGCCAGTTTCGGCACGCTGAACACTTTACCCAGATCTTCAGTCTGCACCAGTTGCGCACTCGGATTGAACCGGCGCACGGCGCGCATTGCGAGCACCACCGCCCGACACTGGTGGACAAGGGCGCGGACAAAAGTCGCCTCGTCGCGTCCGTGGGGATACCAGTGCCCGTAAAGCCCTGAGAAGCGGGCAGTCGTCAGTGGTTCGTTGACCGGGGTGTAGTGCGCAATCCAGGGATAGCGTTCGGCGACCGCCCCGGCAAAGACGGCCAGTTGTTCGGGAAAAGCGCGATCGATGAGGCTTGTGTACCGTGGACCGCTGCCGTGGTGTATCAGACCAGCAATAGGCGCGATACCGAGCCGCAAGAGTCGAGCGAGCCGGTCGTCGGGCAAAGCCCAGTCGGCTTGCTCAAGGCCATCCGGTGCGATTTGTTCCCAGAGCACCGGGTAGCGCAGGGTCCGTAGTCCCAGTCCGGCGAATAGTTCGAGGTCGTCGCTGCGTTCGAGGTGACCGCTTTGGGCAAGCTGGTCGAAGTAGCGGTCACCGACGCGATTCAGGGTACATTCGATCCCGGCCCAGCACTCAATTGGCAAGGGCAGAAGCGGCACCTGCGGCATGCCTGTCTCCTGAAGCGGTCTGGATATTGAGCTTGTCGTAGACCGTGAGCGCCTGAGCTACCACCTGGTCCATGTTGTAGTACTTGTAGGTGGCCAGCCGACCGACAAACTGGACGCCGGGGACCGTCTCCGTAAGCGCCTGGTACTTTTTATAGAGAGCAGCGTTTTCCGGGCGGGGCACCGGGTAGTAAGGGTCACCCTCGGCCTGGGGAAATTCGTAGACGACGCTGGTGCTCGGGTGCTGCTGACCGGTCAGGTACTTGAATTCGGTCACCCGCGTGTAGAGGTGCTCGTTGGGATAGTTGACCACCGCCTGGGGCTGGAAGACCGCTGTCGGGTAGGTCTCGTGCTTGAATTCGAGCGAACGATAGGGCAACTTGCCGTAGCGCAGGTCAAAAA
>JANNPH010000167.1:0-5383 GCA_031399965.1 Gloeobacteraceae cyanobacterium SOY_34_metabat_159
CCCCGGCAGTGTCCGCACCGAGACGATGGTCATCTCCAGCCAGTCAAACACCGTCCGCTTCGTCGATACCATCCATATCCTCGACGAATCCAAGCGCGGCACCTTGCAGATCTGAGTCAGCCACCTGAGCTAGTTCCACAAATAAGCCCTCCATTTGCTCAAATAAATGGAGGGCTTGTTTGTGGAATGTACCAGAGCAGGAAATGGATTCGATGTGGATTACCGGCCCGCTTCTTGAGCGGGAGTATCGACATCCCGGCAGGCCAGATAGTAGCCCGTCTCGTCGTGCAGGTGACAGTTATTGACGATGCTGGCCATCAAAGACCAGCTGAACTCGGTCTCATGCATGTAGTCGGACCAGCGGGTCTTGAGGGCGGCGTGTGCCTTGCGCAGGTTGTAGGAGGGGATAGCGGTCGAGACGTGGTGCGGGATGTGCACGTTGATGTCGTGGCACAAAAATTCGACCCAGCTCGGGTAGCGGCAATGAATGGTCGAAAACAACTGGGCTGTCACCGGCGTCCAGTGTTTGGCCCGGTAGAAAGGAATGTCCGGGTGGGTGTGGTGCACAAGCGTAAACGTGCTCATCCAGAAGTGATAGACCAGCCAGGGCATCAGCCAGTACTGGACGACTGCCCAGGGACCGCCGAGCCACAACAGACCACTAAACAGCAGTACCGCGAAGACGATCACGACACTGGCCGAGAGCCGAATGTCGGCGCGGTCTTTCTCTTTAAAGAGTGATGGCTTGAAGTGGATGTTGATCTGGTGAAAAGCCGAGGCAATCCACCAACCCCAACCGCGAGCGAACTGGTAAGCAGAGCGGGCGAAACCACCCAGTGACTGAAAGGTATCGACCGAGAGGGGCCGCCAGGCATTGTCCATCTCGATCTGGTTGGTGTAGGCGTGGTGCTGGTTGTGCTTGATGCGCCAGCCGTGAAACGGATAGAGCAGCGGCAGCAAAAACAGGTGCCCGACGATATCGTTGACCCGACGGCTTTTTGAAAAGCTGCGATGGCCGCAATCGTGTGCGATCACAAAAAATCCGGTGAGGGCGGTGCCGGTGAATAGCCACAGGAGCGGCAACAGCCACCACCAGGGGTTGAATGCTAGAGCCGCGTAGCCCGCAGCGACGAGCAGGACATTGACGAACAGCCCCACCCAGGCTTTGGTGTTGTCGATCTCGAAGCAGGCCTTTGGAATGGTCTGTATCACGTCGCTGAGGGTCGCCTTATTCTCAAGGGCGGCGATCCGCTGACGGTCAAGCACGCGATTCGACTCTTCAAACCTCTGCTGTTGGACCATTCAAAATCACTCCTGGAAATATCATCAATGGCCGGATATCGGCAGCACACGCGTTCCAGGGTTCCCGCCCGCAACGGTCTGCCTGCGCGTCAGCACTGAGAAGTAATGTAACAGACAAACCCAGGTCGCGGCGTCTTCCAGGGCCGCCGTTGACCTAAAAACCCTGCTCCCAGGGGAAGTCCACTTCTGGAATACCCGCTTCTGCGGCCGGCTGACTGTTCTGGTAGACGGTCATGATTCCGCGCTGCACCGCTTCGGTGATGCGCGCACTCTCCTTTTCGCGCACTCGGGCTGAGACAACTGGGATCCAGCGTTTACTGGTGGCGTAGCGGGCCGGTAACTGGTTGAGCGCCCACGCTTCGACATCAGTGCGGTCGAGCCGTGGGCGAACGGCCGGGGCGAGCCTGGCAAGCTGAACTTCGAATTCAGCTGCTACGAGCGATTCCATCACGTTGATGTAGCGCTTGCTGCGACTGGAGGCGGTGATGGGCATACTGAAGCTCACGATACAAGACTCAGGGTTCCCAGGTTTCTCGCAGGACCGACAGTTGCCGCCGCCCAGGCCAATTGTTCAGATTGAACATCTGAAGTTTTATGTCTGTGCCAGCTTAGTTTTACGAAGAAGTATTGCTCTAAATGATAGTAGATCAATGTTTGAACTAATTCGCTATCGCAAGTTCAGAGATACACCGGCAGTCAGTTTCTTCGACATCACAGTTGAAGAGTCCAACGCCCGCGATCTCGTCCGCCACAACGGTCCGGCGGTAAGTCCGCCCGATTCTAAAGCCGGATACTGGCAGTTTTATCTGCACCCTAACCAGCAGGACAACCTGCTTGCCATTAGCGGCGGCCGGACATTTTATCTGGTCAACTTTCACTGGAATTATCCATTTCACATCGTCCGCCTTGAGGCAGATGGCGAGATCCTGCGCATCCCGGAAGGCACGTTTCACCGGTCGGTTTCAGACCCGAATGGCTCGATCGTCCTCAATCAGGCACTCCGCCAGTCGCGGGCAAAAATTGAAAACGAGTTTCGCGTTTACGACAGCGGCAAAATCCCGGCTCTACTGAAAGCGACGTCGCGTTCGGCACCGCTACCGAAGTTGCACGGCCTGCGCTGGTAGAGCGCTTCCGTAGCAGGGGTTACAGGTTCCTCACGAGGGTAGGCGGGATGACGCCTACCCAAGGAAAGGTGGGACCGCAGATCTTTATGAAGATTCGTTACACATACTTCCCTAATTGGGCAGCTGAGCGGACGATCAACCTTGATCCACCTACTCAAAGCCAGTCGGGTGGCAAGGTAGCCCTGGCTGCGGCCCCGTATCGCGTTTCCGACGCACAGCCGCGAGACCGTCACATTACGTGAAAGGAACCGTGCAGAATATGCTTGCTCATCTCCCCACACCCACGACCGCCCGCATCGCGCCACAAAGCCTTAACGGCCGGACGCTGCTAAAGCTTGTCTACGTGGTACTCGAACCGCAGTACCAGAGCGCCGTAGCAGCCGGAGCCGAGATGATCAATCAGGCCAACCCGGTCCTCGCTGTCGAGGTAAACGGCTACTTAATCGAGGAACTGCGCGACCCCGAGCGCTACGCCGAATTTGAACGCGATGTCGCCGAGGCCGACATCTTTTTTGCCTCGATGATCTTCATTGAAGATCTGGCCAACAAGATTGCCGACGCGGTCGGTCCGCACCTGCCCAACTTAAAGGCCAGCGTCATCTTCCCGTGCATGCCGCAGGTGATGCGTCTGTCGAAAGTCGGGTCTTTCTCGATGGCCAACATGGGCCAATCGAAGAGCGCCCTTGCCTCGTTCATGCGCAAGCGCAAGCAGAATAACAAGGGCGGCTCCTTCCAGGAAGGCATGCTCAAGATGGTGCAGACCCTCCCGAAGATCTTGAAGTATCTGCCGATGGAGAAGGCGCAGGATGCGCGCAACTTCATGCTTTCCTACCAGTACTGGCTGGGCGGCTCGGCCGACAACATGGCGAATCTGCTTTTGATGCTCGCCCACCACTATTTCCCCAACCAGCGCAAGCTTGCCTTCAACCCGCCCATAGAGTACCCGGATCTGGGCGTCTGGCACCCACTTGCCCCGAAGATGTTCGAGGATGTCCGCGAGTACTTGACCTGGTACAACAATCGGCGCGACACGAGCGAAGAGCTGAAGGACCCGCTCTCACCGACAGTCGGCCTGATCTTGCAGCGTACGCACCTGGTAACCGGCGACGACGGTCACTATGTGGCGATGGTCGAAGAACTCGAATCGCGCGGAGCCCGGATTATCCCGATCTTTGCCGGTGGCCTCGACTGCTCGAAACCGGTCGAGAAATATTTCTACAACCCGGTCAACGGCCAGCCCCTGGTAGACGCGGTCGTCTCACTGACGGGCTTCTCGCTGGTGGGCGGTCCTGCTAAAAATGACCCGGAAGCGGCGATTGCCGCGATGAAAAAGCTCAATCGGCCCTACATGGTCTCGCTGCCGCTGGTCTTCCAGACCACCGAGCAGTGGGAAAGCTCGGACCTCGGCCTTCACCCGGTGCAAGTTGCTTTGCAAGTGGCCCTGCCTGAACTCGACGGTGCCATTGAGCCCATTATCCTCTCCGGTCGCGACAGCGCAACCGGCAAGGCAATTCCGATGGCCGACCGCATCGAACTGGTCGCAGCGCGTGCCCTCAAGTGGGCGACCCTGCGCAAGAAGCCGCGGATTGCCAAAAAAGTGGCGATCACCGTCTTCTCCTTCCCGCCTGACAAAGGCAACGTCGGTACCGCCGCGCCGCACCCATCGCGATGTTGAGCTGCACCACCGCCTGCGGATCGGAGTCCATCGTGCTGCGGAAGAACCAGCCCTTGGTGTTGCGCTTGGTCTCCTGGTCGACAGCGTCGTTGGCGTTGACGAAGGTGGGCTTGTTGATGTCGGGCGAGGTGCACGCCTGGCAGATCAGCGGCACGTTGAGATCGTTGGTGTCGTCGGCGTCGTAGTTGAGCTTGTTGACCGCCACCGAGTCACCGGAGGTGTCGGTGATCAGCGCCTTCGCCCCCTTCTCCTTCACCAGCTCCAGCGCGCGCGTAGCGGCCACGGAGGTGACGTTGGTCGAGTCGCTGACGAGCCCCTCGTAGTGAAAGTTCTTCCACTTGGCCGAGGTGTCCAGGCCCGCATTGGCGTGGGCCACGGCGAGCGCGACGGCCGGCGGCCAGGTCGGGTTGGCGATTGAGCCGGTGCGATCGATGACCGCGCCGAAGGTCACGGTCTTGAGCGTGGAGGGGGGGGGACCGCACGAGACGACGACCATTGCGAGAGCGAGGGCTGCTCGGTTCATGAGTATTCCTGGTGAAAAGAGAAAATGCGGCTCACAGCGACTGCTGCACCACAAGCGTGAACGACCGACCCAGAACGGGAACATCGATGCCGCCGAACCCGGGCTCAGAGTAGCGGGAATCGAAGAGGTTACGCACGGAGAACTGAAGGCGCGTCTCCCTGCCCGTTCCCAGGAGCTCGAGGCCGGTGGAGCGGAGCGACAAATCGACCACCGCGTAGGCCGGAAGCGAATACGCGGTGTCGTTGTTGAGCAGCAGGTTGCTCTGCGTGGCTCCGCGGGCCGAGGCGCTTCGAATCAAGAGCGCTCCGGCGAGGTGGCCTTCCTTCCACTCGCCCTCCACGCCGCCCACCACCGTCAACGAAGGGAAGCTCGGCAGCGGGTCGAACGAGAAGCCCAGCGGCGTGAAGTGCCCGACTCCGGAGACCTGGACGAAGGGCGTGACGCGCTTGAGGTTGAGCCGGGCAGAGAACTCGGCGCCCAGCATCACCTGCTCGCCTTCGTTTCTGGCCACGAAGTCGGTGGCCACCTGCCTGAAGGAGATCACGTCGCTGACCCGCTGGAAGAAGAGCGCGCCTTCCAGCGTGAGCACTTCCTTGAGCCGCGCCGAGACCATGCCCTCGACCGAGATGACCTGCTGTGGCTTGAGCAGCACGCCGCCGAACTCCACGCTGCCCACCACGTTGTTGCCGGTGCCAAAGCCCGGGTGGGCGTAGAGCAAAGTGGCCGACGGAGTCTGGAAGGCGAGCCCGCCCACCAGCA
>JANNPH010000226.1:0-42871 GCA_031399965.1 Gloeobacteraceae cyanobacterium SOY_34_metabat_159
GTAAGACCCTCTTTCACAAAAGCCGCACGGGCAAGACCATCAACAATATCTAGAACCTCTTCGGTCAACGGCTTGCGGCTGGCAGACTTCAGCGGTTGGTCAGTCGCGATGACCAAGTCGAGTTCCGGCAGCGGCAACAGCGGCTTTTCAGACCGCACGGGAGCTTCCAGACTGCCGTAGAGGGAAGGGGTTTTCTCAGGTATTACGGCATTCACCGTCCCTGCCTCCGCGTCACTCCGCCAGAGAAAATAGCGGTTGTTTTTGAAAAAGTTCTCAGCAAAAATTCGATATTCAGTTTCCGAGGGTAAAGGCGGGTTGCGAAATTGCTCACCGCGCACCTGGGAGACAAATTCGAGCGCCGCAAATGGGGCTGGTTCTCCGCGGCTATCCACTGCTGAGCGCTCCTGCAAGACCATGATCGTATTAGGCGCTGCCCAGACCGCTGTACTGGAGACCAGTAGCCCGATAAATCCAAGCACAACCCGCGACAGCCATCCGTCGATCGATCCGGTCATTCATCTGCCTGCCCAAACAGTCCCAAGCCTACCACTACTCCCTGAGCGCTCGTTGTGGAACAACTGTGGAGAAATCTTAAAAACCTGTGGATAAATGGGCAGTTTTTCCACAGGTATAAATACCCTGTGGAAAACTCCCGACCTTTCCACAGGGTATTCCACAGCACTGCAGAGCGGGGATCGCTCATCGGGGGCGGCTTTGGGCAACGTTTTCCACATTTCCCCAGGCCCTACTACTACTAGATCAGTAAATTTATTAAAAGAAGAAGTAGAAGCAGCTGGGGAAAACCAAAACTATACCTGGGCAAAGACTCGCTATTTTTGCAGTGCCAGACGCTAAGGGTAGTCAGTTTGTTTTTGAGTGCTATACTCTTGGGCACCCTGGCCGATGAGCCTTATGAAGATTACCTGTCCGCAAACGGTCCTCAACCAGAACTTGAGCCTGGTCAGTCGCGCCGTCCCATCGCGACCGACCCACCCGATTTTGGGCAATATTTTGCTTGAGGCGGACGCTCGGGCCGGGACTGTGACGTTGACCGGATTTGACCTCGACCTGGGGATTGACACGCGCTTTGCGGCCCTGGTGGAGGGCAGCGGACGCACCACCCTGCCGGCGCGGGTGTTCTGCGACATCGTCTCGCGCCTGCCCAATACTGACCTGACCATCGAGGTGAGCGAAGACAACGGTATCAGCCTCGAATGCGGCGAGAGCCAGTACGTGGTGCAGGGGGCAACCGCAACCGAATTTCCGCAACTCCCCGAGTTACCTGAGACTGGCGCTCACCTGCTGCCGGTCGGCGAGTTGTTGGGTGGGATTCAGCGCAGCCTGTTTGCAGCTTCGAGCGACGAGGGAAAACAGATTCTCAACGGTGTTTCTCTACGCGCCGTGGCCGAGGGCATGGAATTCGTGGCCACCGACGGCCACCGCCTCTCGTTCTATCGCACGGACGTCGTAGGCGGATCCGCCGTTGCCGCTGTATTGCCGGTCCGTTCACTCAGAGAACTTGAGAAAATACTGGCCCAGCAGCCGGCTGAAACGGTGGAAGTGCGCTTCGACGAAAAGCAGATGATCTTCCAGTTTCCCAACCAGTGCCTGACCACGCGCCTGCTCAACGGCCGCTACCCCGATTACCATGCCCTGCTGCCCAAAAACTTCACCAACACAGCCGACATGGACCGCAAGCGGCTCATCAACTCGCTCGAACGCATCGCAGTACTGGCTGACCAGAAGAACCACATCGTCAAACTCGACTTCTCAGCCAAGACGAGTGCCATGACCATTTCCGTCGAGGCACCGGATGTCGGGCGTGGCAAGGAGAGCGTACCACTGCAGTACGGGGGACAGGATCTCTCCGTTGCGTTTAATGTCCGCTACCTGCTCGAAGGTCTCAAGGCGATGGATTCGACCGATGTCTCTTTCTGCCTGAATGGCGCGGTCAACCCGGCAGTACTCAAACCGGTGGGCGACCGCGAATATCAGTACTTGATCATGCCTGTGAGTATTCGGGGCTAGACGTTAAACCGGAAATTCATCACGTCGCCATCTTTGACGATGTATTCTTTGCCTTCCGAGCGCAGCAGCCCCTTTTCACGGGCGATGACCGAGGAACCGGACGTTACCAGATCTCCGTAAGCGACAGTCTCAGCCCGAATGAAGCCGCGCTCGAAGTCGGTGTGAATCGTCCCTGCCGCTCCTGGGGCACTGGTACCCCGCCGAATCGTCCAGGCCCGCACTTCTTTCTCGCCTGCTGTGAAAAAAGTGACCAGTCCGAGGAGTGCATAAGTCGCCCTGATCATGCGCTCAAGACCTGAATTACTAACGCCAAGCCCTGCAAGATAGGCTGCGCGCTCATCGGGGTCGAGTTCTGCGAGTTCCGCCTCAAGCTGGGCACAGAGCGTCACCATCTGCGCTTTTTCAGTGGCGGCAATCCCCGCTAGGGCCTCGGTATGGCGATTACCAGTGGCAAGCTCGTCTTCTGAGACGTTGCCTGCGTAAATCACCGGCTTCAGCGTCAACAGCTCTAAAGGAATCACGGTCTCCAGTTCGGCTGCGTTCAGGTTGGCCGTGCGCGCCGGTTGACCATCGTTGAGTACGGCTTCGACTTTTTGGAGGGCCGCGATCTCGACTTCGTACTGGTCCTTGGCAACTCCTTTTTGCTTGGTAATCTTTTGCAGACGCTTCTCCAGTTGGGCTAAGTCTGCAAGCGCCAGTTCCAGGTTGATGGTGGAAACGTCGCGGGCCGGGTCCACGGAGCCTTCGACGTGGATGATATCGCCACTTTCAAAACAGCGGACGACGTGCACGATTGCATCGACCTGGCGGATGTGCGAGAGAAATTTATTACCAAGACCTTCACCCTGGCTGGCGCCGCGCACCAGACCGGCAATATCGACGTACTCGATGCGCGCCGGGATGATTACCCGCGTAGAGACGATGCGTGCCAAAACGTCGAGCCGGTCATCCGGGACACTCACAATCCCGGTATTCGGCTCGATAGTGCAAAAAGGAAAATTGGCCGCCTGCGCCTTGGCACTCTCGACCAGGGCGTTGAAGAGCGTGGATTTGCCGACATTGGGTAGACCGACGATGCCTGTTTTGAGCATGAACCTTGACCAAGAAAGCGCCAATCGATCTTAAAGCTTCTTGTCAGTCAAACGCAGACATGCGGGCGATGATACCTGTTTCGCGCCGGGTCGATTGTCCCAGATCCCAGTCTTTACGGGGGATTTGCCTGGAAGCACCGGCCTTTTTTGGTGTACAGTTTTAAGGCAAAGAACGGTAGTGGGGATAACTAGTGGGTTTACGCGACTACTTGCGTATTTTGCTCCGCCACAGACTGTACGCCATCGCAACCGGCCTGCTCATCTTCTCGGCAGTTGCCTTGTGGACCTTCACACAGCCCTCGATTTACGAAGCTCAAGGGCGACTTCTCTTCAAGCAGAAAAATTCCGCACTCAGCAATCCAGCCACCAGCGGTGGTGCGCGTGGCGAATTCGGCCAGCTCGGCTCCGTTGCTTTCGGCAATCCACTCGATACCCAGGCCGAGATCATCCAATCGCGGCCGATGGCATTGACAGTGATTAGTGCGCTCTCCCTTAAAGATCCCCGCTATCCCGAAAGGCCCCTGAAGCCGGAGATATTTCTAAAGACTCTGAAAGTCGAAGCTCTACGCCGCACCGACTTACTCACAATCAAGTACCGCGACCTCGATGCCCGTACTGCAGCAAGCGTGGTCAACACCGTCGCCCGCAACTACATCGACCGCAATATTCAAGAAAATCGCACCGAGGCGAGTGCAGTACGTACCTTCGTCGAGTCTCAATTACCAGTGCTCGAACAACGACTCAAAATCGCGGAGCGCAAACTGCGCGATTTCAAAGAGCAGTACGGTAGTGTCGCCCTCCCGGCCGAGCAATCGACCGTTGTCCAGCAGCTCTCCAAATATAAAAGCGAGCAGGCAAGCACCGCGATTCAACTGGCTGAGATAACCACCCGCGCCAATAGCCTCGCCTCCCGCATCGGTATGTCCGAGAGCGACGCCATTACTGCCAGTGCCCTCAGTCGTACTGACGGCGTTAAAGAATTGCGCAAAAGCCTGCTCGACACCGAGTCAAAGCTTGCCGTCCTGCGCACTCAGTATCAAGAAAATTACCCGGAAGTAGATCTACTCGTAAAGCGGCGCGATGCTTTGCGCGGATTGCTGCAGAGCGAGGCTGGCCGACTCCTGCAACGCAAGCAAGCGCCAGGGTCGCTGGTCGATACAGCCGTCAAGGCCGATCTCGCGAGCCCGGCTGCGAAAGACGACTTACCGCGCCTCGACGAAGTGCGGCAAGACCTGCTCAAAGCTTTTATCGATGCGCGTGTCGATGAAATCTCCGTGCGCACCCGCGCTGAAGCCCTCGACCGGGTCGCTGAGCGCTACAGCGCTCAAGTCGCCGATATGCCGCGCCTTGAAGAAACCCAACGCCAACTCGAACGCACCCTCGAAGCCAACCAGGAAGCTTTCAAGCTGATGCAGCGCAAATTCCAGGATTCACGCATCCAGGAAGCAGAAAATATCGGCAACGCGACCCTGGTCGAACCGGCGGTCCCACCGGAGATTCCGATCTGGCCCAGGACACTCTTGCTGCTGGGAGCAGGTGGTCTGGTAGCAGTCATCCTCGGAGCAGCAGTCGCCTTCATACGCGAATTCCTCGACGAGTCGATTCAGACTGCCGACGAAGCGCGTACAGTACTCGGTGCGCCGGTACTGGGCACGATCCCGCGCATGAATGAAGCGAGTACCAAGTTGAGCCTCATTGCTCTGCGCGATCCGCTCTCACCGATCAGCGAGTCTTACCGGAGCGTGCGCACCAACGTCAAATTCTTGAGCGCCGAGCAGGCAATTCAGGTCGTTGTCTTCTCCAGTGCCGGACCACAAGAAGGCAAATCGACTACCAGCGCCAATTTCGCAATCGTCAATGCCCAATCAGGCTTGCGGGTATTGCTGATTGACGTTGACTTGCGCAAGCCGCGTCAGCACCAGATTTGGGAGACGCCAAACCGGGCTGGCCTGACCAACGTGCTGGTCGGTGAGGGTGACTGGCGCGAGTTGGTACAGCCAACTGAGCAGGACAGACTGACGCTATTGACCTCAGGCCCCCTGCCACCCAACCCGGTTGCTCTGCTCGAATCGCGGCAAATGGCCGATTTGCTGTTGAAACTGCGTAGTGAATTTGACCTCATCGTGATCGATTCGCCGCCACTGACCGCCGCGACCGATGCGATGGTCCTCTCTGCCCTGAGCGACGGCCTGATCTTGATTGTGCGTCCGAGCGTAGCCAATAAGCGCGTCCTCGCCAAGTTGCGCGATAGCCTCAAACGCGTCAAACTGCTGGGCCAGGTCGTAAACGGCGTGATCGCCGAAAACGAAGGTTATTCTGCTTACTACTACTACAACCGCTACTCAACGGACACGACCAACCCCAACACGGGTCGTGTTCCCGTCAACAACGGTTCACGTTCTTGGTTAAAGCTGTTCTCGAATGGCCAAAATGGCAAACGCCGTTCCTGAACGCAAGTTGTGATTGCAGTCAACGGTCGGTATCTGCTCAAGACTCGCATCTCAGGAGTAGAACGCTACGCTCATGAAGTGATTTCTAGATTGCATCATTTGTGTAGCCTTGATGTGCGGAAACCGGAGCGTTCCTCAGTGCTCTATGGGCACTTCTGGGAGCAGATAGTACTACCAAGTAGACTGGCAGCCGGCGATATTCTCTACAACCCCTGTAATCTTGCTCCCCTTGGATATGCCAACAATGTGCTCGTGCTCCACGACGTGATTGCCATGAGTCATCCCCAGTTTTACAGCCGACTGTTCCGCCAGTACTACACGACTTTGATCCCGAAATTGGTTCGGCGTTCTCGACATGTCGTGACGGTCTCAGAATTTTCAAAGCAGCAAATTATTCGCTACACAGGAGTAGATGAGGACAAAGTGTCGGCTATCTACAACGGTGTCAGCCAGGTATTCAGTCCTACCCTGCGCGCTCAAGAGACAACCGTGCGCGATAAGTATGACTTGAAATTGCCCTATGTCCTCTACGCAGGCTCGCTAGAACCGCGAAAAAATGTGGAAACTCTCCTGAAAGCTTTTGCTTATGCCCAGAGCACCCTCGGTCTGGAAGGCTACGCTCTGGTTGTTGCCGGCAACGCTCACCCTAACTTTGCTCCGGCAAATCTACCTGCACTCCCCGGTGTCAAATTCCTGGGCTACGTCCCTGATCCCGACCTGCCGGCACTTTACGCGAATGCTGAGCTGTTTATCTACCCATCACTCTGCGAGGGATTTGGCCTACCGGCTCTTGAAGCGATGGCCTCCGGAGTCGTCACCCTGGTCTCAGCAGAGACGGCAATGACCGAAGTTGTCCAGAGCGAGGATCTGCATTTTCCGGCCCTTGATCATCGAACACTGGCTGAGAAGATGTACTATTTTCTAAATCATCCGCTGAGCTGCGAAGCATATCGCCAGATTGGTCTTGTGTGTGCCCGGCAATTTACGTGGGATAAAACAGCTCAGAATACTGTTAAAATTCTGACTGGTGTGTAAACGGTTTTTGTTAGTAGGTATTGATGAAGGTTGCAATTGTTCATGACTACCTCAACCAGTTCGGCGGTGCTGAACGCGTTGTCTGTGAGCTTGCCAAAATCTTCACAGATGCGCCGATCTATACGTCTATCTATTACCCCGATTACACTTGGCCAGACCTGAAGCATTCCAAGGTTGTTACCTCCTGGCTACAACAGTTGCCGATCGACAGACGGTACTTCAAAGCGCTGCTGCCGCTCTACCCGTTGACGTTCGCCCAGATGCGCATCCAGGGTTTTGACGTCGTGATTTCCTCTTCGAGTTCTTTTGCCAAGGGGATCAGCGTCGGCCCGGATACGATTCATATCTGCTACTGCCATACCCCGACCCGCTTTTTGTGGTCGGTCGAAGACTATCTTGGTCGGCCACGACTCGGTCCGCTTGCTCAGCAACTGCTTCAGCCGATGCTAAAGTCCCTCAGGCAATGGGATCTTGAGGCTGCACGCAAGCCGGATTACTTTATTGCCAACTCCTCCATTGTTAAGCAGCGTATTGCCCGGGTCTACGGTCGCGAGGCCAGGGTCATCCACCCGTCAGTAAACGTACACCGCTTCAAGGTTTCCAGCCGCAGTGAAGACTTTTACTTAATTGTCTCGCGACTGCTCTCCTACAAGCGCATCGACGTTGCCGTCGAAGCTTTTAATCGACTGGGTCTGCCCCTGGTGATCATTGGCGACGGTCCAGATAGAGCCTATCTACAGCGGCTCGCCGATAGCCACATCACCTTCACCGGCTACTTGCCCGACGATCAAGTCAAAGACTACTTTGGGCGCTGTCGCGCTTTTATCTTCCCGGGCGAAGAAGACTTCGGTATTGCGCCTCTTGAAGCCAACGCCTGCGGTAAACCGGTGATTGCTTACCGCGCCGGCGGTGCCCTGGACACGGTCATCGAAGAGAAAAGCGGCCTGTTTTTTGATGAACCGGCTGCTGAGGCCCTGATGGCTTCTGTCCTGAGGAGCCGTCAGATCCAGTGGGATCCCCAACTGATTCGCAGGCATTCTGAGGTCTTCTGCCCGGAGAACTTCAAGCGAAGTATGGTAGAGTTCATACGAGAAGTGTCGAGTAGTAGAAGGGTGCACACGGTGGGTTAGAGCTCTTAGTGTGAGATCACCATATGCCTATATACGTAAGTCCACTCCTAAGCGATAAATTTGTAGCTAGCTCAATCCACTGCCTGAAAAATCGAACCAACCATCGGCGTTCCCAAGGTGTTCCCCAAGGGATTTCTTCCTGTGCTGTGGAGCGTCTTCAGGCAAACGGCGGTTTCTTTTCGAGATGAATTTTCTCGTAACTGGGGCTGGCGGGCAATTGGGCCAGGACGTCATGGAACTGCTCAAGCAGCAGTTCCCGGTCCATGGTTTTGATCGCGCTGAGCTGGATATTTGCGATTCGTCGGCGGTTGAGGCGGCACTGGCGGCGGCAACCGCTGACGTGGTGATGAACTGTGCAGCCTACACCCGGGTGGATCGGGCCGAGGACGAGGCTGAATTGGCCTACAAAGTGAACGGGATTGGTCCGGGGGTTCTAGCTCGCCTGTGTGCTGAACGGGATGCCCTGATGGTGCATGTTTCGACCGACTATGTCTTCGACGGCACGGCTTCGCTACCTTACGAAGTGGACGCTGATACCAATCCACTCGGGGTTTACGGCCAGAGCAAGCGGCAGGGTGAAATAGCCGTTGCCGAGGCCGCCCCGCGCCATCTGATCGTGCGAACTGCCTGGGTTTACGGCGTCGGTGGTCAAAACTTTGTGCGCACAATCTTGCGGCTCGCTCAAGAACGCCCCGAACTGCGGATTGTTGAAGATCAAATCGGCACGCCGACCTGGAGCGCGACCCTGGCTGCAGTGTTGCTGCAACTGGTCGAGCAACAGGCCCCGACCGGCACCTATCACGTCACCAATAGTGGTGTCACAAGCTGGTATGACTTCGCGGTCGCCATTGTCGAGGAAGCCCGCACTCTTGGTTGGGAACTGGCCTGTGAACGAGTCGTTCCGATTCCGAGTGCTGCCTACCCGACTCGGGCGGTTCGCCCTCAATATTCAGTACTCTCGCGCCGCAAGACCGAGGCTCTGCTGGGTTACAACCTGCCACACTGGCGCTCGGATTTGCGGCAGATGTTGCTCAAGTTACGGAAGGTGAATCTGTGAAGCGCTTACTCGTCACTGGCGGGGCCGGGTTCATCGGCAGCAACTTCGTGCACTACTGGCTTGCTCAACATGCGACTGACCGCATCGTCGTGCTCGATAGTCTCACCTACGCCGGAAACCGAGCCAACTTGAGTGCGCTCGAAACCGACGCCCGCCTGCGGTTTGTGCAGGGCGATATCTGCGACCGCGACCGGGTCGATTCTTTGATGTCCGAGGAGCGCATCGATACAGTCGTCCACTTTGCTGCCGAATCTCACGTCGATCGTTCCATTTCCGGCCCCGAGCCCTTTATCGAAACCAATATCCGGGGAACGTTCGTACTTCTAGAAGCGGCAAGGCGTTACTGGGAAGATGAAGCCGGGGACTGCCGGTTTTTGCACGTCTCGACCGATGAGGTCTACGGTACCCTCGCTCCCGAGGACCCACCCTTCACGGAGACGACCCAGTACCGGCCCAATAGCCCCTACGCTGCTTCAAAAGCCGGGAGCGATCACCTGGTACGCGCCTACTTCCACACCTACGGCCTACCGGTGGTAACGACCAATTGCTCCAATAACTATGGCCCTTACCAGTTTCCTGAAAAGTTGATTCCGCTCGTGATCACCCAGGCTCTCCAGGGCAAGCCCCTGCCGGTCTACGGCGATGGGCAGCAGGTGCGCGACTGGCTCTACGTCGAGGATCACTGTCGGGGGGTCGAGGCGGCGCTCGAACGCGGCAAACTCGGTGAGACCTACAATATCGGCACGCGCAACGAGCGCCGCAATCTGGAGACCGTCCAGCTTATCTGCACAATACTCGGCGAACTCTACCCGGAGCGGGCCGAGCATTTTCGTTCCCTGATTACCTTCGTGACCGACCGCCCCGGGCACGACCGACGCTACGCCATCGACCCCGGTCGCATCGAGCGTGAGCTCGGCTGGCAGCCGCTCGAAAGTTTTGAAAGCGGCCTGCGCCGGACCGTCGAGTGGTACGTCCACAACCGTTCCTGGTGGCAGGTTTTACTGGACCGCCGCACCCTCTCTCCCTCCCCTCCCAGGTAAATCATGTCTTCAACTCTCGACCGGCCTCTTGTCGATATCCGCTCGGCGGTCAATCTACGCTTCCGCCGCGGCGCTGTGGTGAACTGGACGCGACTGGCGCTGTTGCTTTCGAGCGACTTTGCTGCCTTTAGCGCCGCCTGGCTCGCCTCGGCCGCCTTCTTCCCGCTCAAAGCAGCCGACAACATCCTCGCTCCGCAGGGTAGTGTTGTCTGGTTGATCGTCCTCTTTATGGTGAGCATGATGGCCGCGCGGGGCCTCTATCGAGGAGGCAACTACTGGCGCAGTCTGTGGGAACTGGTACGGGCAGTCACCCTCGCCTTTTTGTTTTTATACGTCGGTTGGTTCGTCGTCACCGAGCAGACCCTGCCCTTCGGCCGCTCGGTCCTGGTTGGAGCCTGGTTGATGAGTATTGTCTTTGCCGGCATGGGCCGCTCGGTGATTAAGCAGGCAATCGTCTCTCTGCGCCAGCGCGACCGTTTCTGCGTCCCGACTTTCGTAATCGGTCCGCCTGAGCGCCGCGAGCAGATGGCCCGCATTCTCTCCGCTGCCGGTTACCGGGTCGTCGGTTACACAAGCCCTACCCAGGATGACATCCCGAACCTGCTCGAACAGGTGATGGCCTGTAATGCCCAGGAAGTCGTCGTGGCTACGCTTGGCTATTTGCCGGGGCTACCGGCCTTTTACCGGGGTCTGCGCGCCGCCGGGATCACGATGCGCTGGGTTCCCAACGAGGGCGAACTTTTGCTTAGACAGGTGGGGACGACCCGCATCCTCTGCGGCATCCCGACTGTCGAAGTCTGCCCGCCCCTGATCGGCGGCATGGATTTCCGCCTGAAGCGGCTCATGGACGTGCTCCTGTCTGGAGCCGGGTTGCTGGTACTCTCACCCCTGCTCATCGTGATTGCCGCCCTTGTGCGCTTGAGTTCACCGGGTTCGGCTTTCTTCGTCCAGGAGCGGGTCGGTGTGCGCGGCCAGATATTTCGGATTTACAAGTTCCGCAGCATGTATGTCGATGCTGAGAAGCGCAAAGCCGAATTGATGGCCAAAAACGAAGTCCAGGGACCGCTCTTTAAGCTGCGCAACGACCCACGCATCACGTCCATCGGCAAATTGTTGCGCCGCACGAGTCTTGACGAGTTGCCGCAACTCTGGAATGTACTGATTGGCGAGATGAGCCTGATCGGTCCCCGACCGCCGGTGCCTTCTGAGGTAGCACTCTACGAGAAGTGGCACTACGACAGGCTCCTGGTCCTGCCGGGGATCACTGGCCTTGCCCAAATTTCGGGCCGCTCAGACCTCAAGCACTTTGAGGATGTCGTGCGCCTCGACCTCTACTACATTCAGAACTGGTCGCTCGCCCTCGATTTCGACATCTTGATCAAAACTGTCGCGGTTGTCCTGCGGGCCAAAGGAGCTTACTAGGTGCGCGGTCTCATTCTCTCGGGCGGCAAAGGCACGCGGCTCAGGCCGCTGACCTATACAGGCGCCAAGCAACTGGTGCCGGTCGCCAACAAGCCGATTCTCTGGTACGGCATCGAGGCGATGGTGGCCTCGGGCATCCACGAAATCGGGATCATCGTCTCGCCTGAGACGGGTGAGCAGGTACGTACGCTGACCGGCGACGGCGCCAGGTGGGGAGCCAAAATTGAATATATCCTCCAGGCCCAACCCCAGGGTCTGGCCCACGCTGTACAGACAGCCCGTCCATTCCTGGAGGACAGTGCCTTCGTGATGTACCTGGGCGACAACTTGATCCAGGCCGGTCTACACGAATTGATTGCCCGTTTTGAATCGAGCCGGCCTGAGGCCCTGATCTTGCTCAAGCGGGTGCTCAACCCGGCTGCCTTCGGAGTAGCCGAACTTGACGATGCGGGCCAGGTAAAGCGCCTCGTCGAAAAGCCCAAGGTTCCGCCCTCCGACCTGGCACTGGTCGGGGTCTACTTGTTTTCGAGTCATATCCACAAGGCAATCGCCGCAATTCAGCCTTCCGAACGCGGCGAACTGGAGATCACCGATGCCATTCAGGAGCTGATTGCCACCGGTTCGCGGGTCGAATCGCTCGAATTGAACGGCTGGTGGCTCGATACGGGTAAAAAAGACGACCTGCTCGAAGCCAACCGCATCATCCTCGACGAACAGGTTGTCTGCCCGATGGATGGCCAGATTGACCTGGAGAGCAAAGTCAGTGGCCGGGTCTGTATCGGTCGGGGTACGCGCCTCGTGCGCTCCAACGTGCGCGGTCCGGTCGTGATCGGCGAAAACTGCATCATTGAAGACACCTACATCGGCCCTTACACGAGCATTGCCGATTGGGTCAGCCTGCGCAATGTCGATGTCGAGCACAGTGTCGTCCTCGGCGGTACCAGCATTACCAATGCTGGTCGTGTCGTCGATAGCCTGGTCGGTCAGCGCACAGTCATCCGCAGTCACACGGGCCTGCCGGTCGCTCATCGCTTTATGCTCGGCGACGATTCGGTTGTCGAACTGTAGCTACTTTTGCCGCTATTTGGCTCCGTGGGCTGGTCGGACCCGGGGTTCGCTGGATGTCAACTGTAGAGGCTACCTTACCTTTAAGTAGGGGGGCATGGACGGTTCCAGGTTCCCAATCCGCTAAGATACACTGGTCGCCAAGCGAGGGGTTGCTGATGATTTCGGGAGTAAGAACGACATGCGTCCTGCTGGTAATGGCCTGCAGCCTGGAGTGCCTGCCGGTGATAGCGCAGACGTCGGCAGCGTCCCAGACCGCCGCTATTCCGACTTTTGATCTGTCTGCTTCTCAAGAAGGCTATTTGATTGGACCGGGCGACCGGGTGACGATCAAAGTCTTCGGCGCTGAGGAGTTTTCTGGAAACCAGGTAGTGCTCCCGGACGGCACGGTGACCCTGAACTATATCGGGACGGTGCAGGCAAGTAACCGGACGGTTCCGGACCTCGCCAGTGCGATCGAGAGCCGGCTCGCAACCTATATGAAGCGGCCGAGGGTCAGCGTTCGAATGGAATCGCTGCGGCCGATGCGCGTCGCGGTGGCGGGTGAAGTGCTTCAGCCAGGACCGCGCCAGATCCAGAGCACCCTGACCGCCAATATCACCCTCAGCCAGCCCACCACCGTCCTGCCGACGGTGACCGCCGCTCTGTCGGCGGCCGGTGGGGTGACCAACCAGGCCGACGTCAGCGAAATCAAGCTCTCCCGCCGCGAGTCCAATGGCCGGATTGTCGAAAAGCGCGTCGATCTGTGGCGGACGATCAGCGAAGGGCGCACCGAGGAAGACATTCTGCTCAAAGACGGCGATACCATCTGGGTGCCCAGACGCACCGCCGGTAGCCCCGTCGATAGTCGCCTGCTGGCCCGGACGACCCTGGCACCCGGCAAAATCCAGGTGCGCGTCTTTGGCGAAGTCAATAAGGGTGGTACCCAGGAACTGACTGCGCGTTCCACGGTCGTCGATGCGATTGCCTCGGCCGGGGGGCTGACCAATCTGGCGGCCCCCGACAACGTCGAAATTGCCACCCTTGAGACCGATGGACGGGTCACCAACCGTGTCATCGACGTCAACGCCGCAATCCGGGGCGACGCGAGCCAGAACGTGCAGCTGCAGGACCAGGACGCGGTGATCGTGCGGCGCAGCTTTGGCGGCGATATGCTCAATGCCCTCAGCGTCTTTGCTTCGCCGGCCAGCACTGTCGCCAACTTGTTCTTCATCTTCCGCAACTTCAACAACCGTTAAAGTCCGAGGAAACGCTCTTGAGAACCCGCTTACCGACTGGGCTACTGCTCGTCTCGCTGGTCCTGTGCCCTCCCGCCGGGGCTGCTCCCGAGCCTGTGAAGGCCGTGCGCCCGACTGCTGCCCAGCCCACGGCCGCAGCCGCAGCACCGCAGTCGATTGAGCAGCAACTGCGCGCCGCCCTCAAGACGCAACCCAAGGAGCCCCGTCTCTGGAATAACCTCGGGGTGACGTTGCGCCGCCAGAACAAGCTCGTAGAATCGATTGCCGCCTACCGTCAGGCCGTGCGCCTCGACAACAAATATGCCGACGCCTACAGTAATCTCGCTGTGGCGCTGCTGGCTCTTGAGCGCTATCCTGAGTCGCTCAGTGCCATTCGACAGGCGCTCAAGCTCGACCGTGAAAACCCGGTCTATCGCCTTAATCTAGCCACCGTCTACGAGGGGCTCGGCCGCGACGCTGAGGCGGCAATCGAGTATCGGGCCTTCTTGCAGCGTTCGAGCGAGTCGGCCCCCATCTACGCGCGCCTCGCCAAGATCCAGACGAAACTCGCGAACCCGACCCAGGCGCTTGCCAGTTGGCAAAAAGCGGTTGACCTGGAGCCTGAAAACGGCACCTACCGCCTCGCCTTCGGCCAGGCACTGGCCCAGGCCGGGCAAAACTTCGGTGCGGTTGCCCAACTCGAAGCGGCCGTCCGGCTCAAGGCAATCGACGCTCGCGGTTATCTACTGCTCGGCACGCTCTACAACGCGGGCGAGCAGACCGATGCTGCCGCCGCCGCCCTCCGTGAAGCGGCCCGCCTCGATCCTGCTTCCGCCCGTGTTCAAAACGACCTGGGGGTGACGCTCACCCGGCTCAAGCTCTACGACGAGGCGGCCCCGGCTCTCGAACGCGCCGTCGCACTCGTACCCAACTACACCGAAGCCTGGAGCAATCTCGGCGTGCTTCTCAGACAGCAGAGTAAACTGGTAGAGGCGGAGGCAGCTTACAAGCGCGCCCTCGCCATCAGTGACAAACTCCCCCAGACCTACAACAACCTGGGCGTACTGTACCTGGAAAGTAGCCGCGAACGCGAGGCAGTCAGCCAGTTTGAAATTGCCCTCAAGTTCAATCCCGACTACTGGGAAGCGCGCCGCAACCTGGCTCTGGCCTTAAGCCGGCTGGGAGACTTAAGCGGAGCAGCCGACCAACTGAAAATAGTCCTCGAAGCGCCCAAGACGCCCGCTGCTTCAGTTGCCCAGGTCCAGGCCGATCTCAGGAAAATCCAGGAGGCGATTCGGTGATCGATCTGCATGTGCACCTGTTTCCAGGAGTCGATGACGGACCCCGGGAATGGGAGACGGCTCTAGACCTCGCCCGCAAGGCCTATGAGGGTGGGGTTCGGATTGCGACTATCACACCGCATCATATGCCCGGTATGTACGAGAATACCGCAGCGCAAATCCGGCATTACGTGATCGAATTGCAGGCTGCCTACAAGCAGGCCGGCATCGATATTGTGGTGCTGCCGGGGCAAGAGGCCTATCCTGAAGGTGACCTGCGCGAGCGCTACGAGCGCGGCGAGTTGCAAACCCTGGCAGGCGGCTCTTACTTACTGGTCGATTTACCTCAACAAGATTGTCCTTTTTATCTCGAACAGCTCCTTTTTTCGCTTCAGGCGAAGGGCCTCTACCCGCTGCTTGCCCACCCGGAGCGCAACCGCGACCTGCGGCACCATCCCGAACGGCTCGAAGCGATGGTCCGCAACGGTATCCGCGCCATCATGAGCGCCGGTAGCCTGCACGGTGCTTTTGGCTCCTCCGCCCAGCGATCGGCCGGCGATTTTCTCAAACGCGGCCTGATTCAACTGGTCGCTTCTGATGCCCATCACCCGGAAGGGCCGGCCTTCTTCCCGGTCCAAAACCGGCCCATCATCGAAGAACTGATTGGTCCTGAGCGCACGATAGAAGTGATGGAACTCAACCCGCAGCGAGTGCTCAGTTCTGAAGAGATCCCGGTCACGATTATCGAGCGGGAGGTGGACACTCCGCCCGTTCTCGAAAAGAGGCCCGGCTTCTGGTCGCGCCTCTTTTCGCGGGTTTGACTGCCATGCGCCGCATCGACGCCGTTGCTATCGGACTGGGAGTGCTGGCCCTGGGCGGCATCCTCTACCTGGGATTGACCGTTTTCGGGGTGCCGGGGATTACGGCCGGGCACTGGGCGCAACTCGTCCTGGTGATTGGGCTGGTGGGTTGGCTCGCCTCGTATGTTTTTCGGGTCAACGGTCGCAATATGACTTTTAATACCCAGATGCGCGATTACAAAGAAGCGGTCCTCCAGAAGCGGCGCGAGGAGCAATCGGGTGCAGAGGTTAAAGGCGATTCGTCTAAGACCGGCAAGTAGCGTACGGTTGACCCCGCTTTTAGTGACCTTGATCTGCCTGCTGGTCATTCTGGGTAGTCCGGTCCCGGCGACAACCCTCAACCTGAGTGCGGCCGGGAAGCTCGACGAATTTGAAGTAGCCTCGCGCCTGGGGGTCGAACTACTCGATGCACCTACCGTCGGCCTGCAGCCGGTGCAGTGGTACGGGACACGCGCCGAGTGGCCGGTTGAACCGGGTCCGCGCCGTTTGGTCCTGCCGGGGAACCTCAAGCAACTGACCGGGGCTACTCTGGAGACGACCGGTACCCAGGTGCAATTGCGACTGCCTCCTGCCGAGATTCGTGCCGTTCGCCGGGAAAAACAGGCGAAAGGCGAAAGGCTGGTCATTGAGCTGGACAGGCCGGTATTTTATCAGGTCACACCGATACCGGGGGGTGTGCGGCTGAGTGTGCAGTCTCGCCCCGGCGCCGGTCTCAAATTGGAGGCGGGTGTGCAGGTAGCTGCTACTCCCGAGCAGATGGTGATTGAGGCAAGCGGTCCGGGTAGCAGTTTTTACACAGTAACTACCCTGGCCGGACCGCCCCGGCTGGTAGTCGAGTGGCAAATCGAAGGCGAAGGGTCGCGCCTGCAGGCTCTGAATGCTTTCTTGAGCTACCGCGAGTGGCAACTGGTCTGGGAGGGACGGCCCCGGCGCGTGCATGTCCTGACCTTTGTGCTTGCTCAAGTGCGGCTCGGCATACTCAGTACACAGGGACGGACGACCGGACCACTCAGTGCCATGGCCGAACTCGCCGGGGCCTGGGGAGCCGTCAACGGCAGTTTTTTCAACCGCAATACTCAAGAAGCGCTCGGCGCGCTGCGTTCTCTCGGTGCCTGGTGGAGCGGTCCGGTGCCGGGGATCCCGGCTAGAGGAGCAGTGGCCTGGTCTGACCTCGCACTCGCTTTTGACCGGTTGCACTGGCAGGGCACGGTGCGCGGCCGGTTTGACCTGCCGGTCGGTACTTTCAATAGCTCCCTCACCGGTCCCGGCCTCGCCGCCTATAGCCGTGCCTGGGGAAGTTATGTCCCGCGAGCCGGTGAGCGCCTCGCGCTTTTGCAAGACCGCAAGCTCCGGGCAGTGCTCAGCCCGAAAACGCCCATCGCAATACCAGAAGACGGGCTTCTGCTGGCCGCCCGCGAAGAACCCGCAAGCAGCCGGTTCGGCGAACTTGCCGAGTCGGGTGCTGTGCTCGACCTCGAAATCGCTATCGACCCGCCATCGCTCAGGCAGCCGTCTTTGCTGGCGGCAGGACCCTTACTGGTTAAAGACGGCCGGGTTGTACTCGACGCCGATCTGGAGCGCTTTCGGCCCGATGTGCAGGCGGACGGTGTGGCCCGGACGGTGATTGCCCGCACGGCTGAAAGCGGAATGCTTATTGTCGTCGAGCGCGGCCCCCAGGCTGAGGGGATGTCTCTCACGGCCCTGACCCGCCTGATCACAACCCGGCTCTCGGTCCAGGATGCTCTCAACCTCGACGGCGGCGGATCGAGTGCCTTCTACTTGAGCGGCCATCTGCGCGATCGTCCGGAAGGCAATTTCGAGCGGTCGGTCCACAATGGACTGGGTCTCTGGCCGAGGCTGTAGCTGCGGTCACTTCTCCGGATGCTCAGTCTGAACTTCATCAAATCTTCATTCGCAAAAGATGGCAGCCGTTCTGAAACTTGGAACACTACGCTTATCCGACGGTGCTGGGCACATTAGGTCTCTTGCGCGAATGCCGACATGAACAGTTCAAACCGTTGAGAACTCGTTCCGGAATCCAGTTCAGGCAAGAGATCTATTGATAGATAGTGCACCGACGATCGCGCAATGCTTTCTCAGCTTCAGCCTCGAAGAGCCCTTCCAATGATTCAGGACCTGCATGATTATTGCTCCTTTCCCCGCCAACGAAGCCAGACGGCTAGAAGCACTCCGGCACTACGAGATTTTAGACACTCCACCTGAAGCGGTCTTCGACCGGATGACAACCCTGGCGGCGCGCCTGTTTGGTACACCGGTCGCCCTGATCAGCCTGGTCGATAGCGACCGGCAGTGGATCAAGTCCTGCCACGGTCTGCAAATCCGCCAGACCAGTCGCAATTCTGCTTTCTGTGCCCATACGATCCTTGGAACCGACTCGCTCGTGGTTCCTGATGCTCGCTGCGACCCGCGCTTTTCGGGCAACCCATTGGTGACCCACGATCCGCACATCCGGTTCTACGCTGGAGTGCCCCTGACCACCCGCGACGGAGACAACCTCGGAGCCCTCTGTCTCATCGATTGGCAGGCCCGCACGCTCTCACCGGCAGAACGCGCTACCCTCGAAACCCTGGGAGCCCTGGTCGCCGGCCAGTTTGAGCACAGGCTCACTGAGCGCAGGCTGGCACGCACGGAGGCTATTGCAGAAGAAGCGGCTGCTGTTCTCGCGCATACCCAGGGACATGCTTTTTTCGAGACGTTTACCCACCACCTGATGCGCGTATTGGGAGTCGAAGGCGAGTGCAGCGGACCAGCCAGAGCCACTGCCGATGCCGCTCCGCTGCTACTGTGGCAGTCCGGCAGCGACGCGCTCTATACGTTTTTCAACCGGCCGTGGCTGCAATTCACCGGTCGCTCACTGGAAGCAGAATTGGGTGATGGCTGGTCCAATAGTGTTCACCCCGAGGATCTGGCCAGCTGCGTAAATTGCTACTGGTATGCTTTTCAACGCCAGGAACCCTTCAGACGCGAATTTCGGCTCAAGCATCGGGATGGCCGCTACCGCTGGATGCTCGACATGGGCATGCCGCGTTGGACGGAGAATGGACAATTTGCCGGCTACAGCGGCTTTTGTCTCGACATCAGCGACCGCAAGCAGCGAGAAGAAGCGGACCTTGTCTCGACGTGGTCTGTCGATGCACGACTGCAGGAGACCGTGCGTGTTTTGCGCCAATCGACGGCTAACGCGCGCATAGCAGTTCAACTATTGAAGAAGGCGAACCTCGACTCCAGACACGCCCACTACTTACAATTGGTCGAAGAAGAATCGGCCCGGTGGCCAAAGCTCCTCAACAGCTTTTTTAAGAGCGAGTCAAAAAAGTAGAGGGTGGTGGGCTGGTTGAAATGCCACTGCTCCTGAAGACCGACGGGTGATTTTGAGAGCCTGTACGGGGGAGGGACACTGGTGAACATTCTCGGCTGCCGATTATGGCCAAACCTTTCGACAAAGCAAAACTCGTCCACCTCATCGAAACTCTGACCTGGCAGGCCAGAAAAACCAGGCGTCTCGCCTGAGACGGCCCAGTCGATCCATCCGGGGATACAGGCTCACGAAAAGCGGGCCTGAGAAGATCGGTCTTGAACTGCCTCAAGGTCATACTGTGTCAGAAGGATTCAAAGTCGGAGATCATGTCGAGTGGCGTTCCTCGGGAGGTACGATCACCGGCAAAGTCAAAAAGAAATTGACCGAGCCCATCGATATTAAAGGCCATCACGTCGCCGCCTCCAGGGATAACCCGCAATACCTGGTGGTTAGCGACAAAACTGGTGAAGAAGCTGCGCATAGGCCTGATGCGCTCAAGAAAGTGACCAATTCTCAGGCCTGAGAGCCAGGATTCCTGCTCACTTTGCTTCCGCAGGCTGCCCTTCGCGAGGACTTATGGCCCGCGCCGATTAAGAAATGCGTCGATCAGAGACTGTGCTTCTGCCTGTAGCGTTGCTTCCGGTAGGGTAGCGTCGAGCCAGTGCATCCCTGGTTCACGACGAAACCAGGTCATCTGCCGCTTGGCAAACTGGCGGGTGAGCAGGCTTGTGCGCTCAAGGGCGTCTTCCAGGCTGGTCAGGCCGTCCAGGTACGCACCTATTTCGCGGTAGCCGAGCGTCTGTAGAAGCGGTAGCTCCGCGCCGTACTTTGCGCGCAAGGATTCGACCTCTGCAAGCCACCCGGCTTTGACCATCTGGCGGGTACGCTGCTCGATGCGCTCGATCAGGGCCGGACGTTCGGCGCGCAGGCCGATATTCAGCACCGGGTAGGGGGGAGGCGTGCGGCGCTGCTGGGTGGCGAGCGAGTCGCCGGTGGTGAGGCAGACTTCCACTGCCCGTACCAGACGCACCCGGTCGTGGGGATGGATGCGTCCAGCGGCTACCGGGTCTAGTGACTGTAATTGGCGGTGGAGGACACCCGCGTCCTGGGCCAGGAGCGAGATGCGCAGATGCGCGTCGGGTGGGGCCATCGGTAGCTCCAGTCCGCCTGTCACCGCGCGCAGGTAAAGTCCACTGCCGCCGACAAAAAGAGCGGGGCGCGAACGGCTGTGAATCTCGGCAAGTGCGATTTGAGCAGCAGCCCGGTAGAGGGCAATATTAAAGACCTCGGTCGGCTGAGCGATGTCGATGAGCCGGTGCTCGACAGCGGTGCGTTCGGCTACGGTCGGCTTGGCAGTACCGATGTCAAATTCGCAATAGACCTGACGGGAGTCAGCGCTCAGCACAGGCGTCTGTAAATAGTCGGCGAGGAACATGCCCAGGCGCGTCTTACCTGTGGCCGTCGGACCGCACAGCACTATGACGCTCATCTTTTACCAGCTTTCAAAAAAGCGTGGTCCTCTGAAGAACCGGTTAACCGCCTGCAGGGGGTCGGGAACCTGACTGTAGCGGGCCAGTTGCTTGGGAGTAAACAGGCTCTCGGAGGATTCGATGAGCTGGTATTCGCCGTCTTTTTCCTGCCAGAGTTGCCATGGGTCCGGGTAGCGCCGAAAGAGGACGACCGGGCGGTAGCGAAAAGCCTGGATGAAGTAGGGGACTTCGACGGTCGAGCGAAACTGCGTGCGCAGCGATTCCCGGCCGCGCCCGATGCCGGTCATGCCGGGAGCTTCCGGCCAGTTATTGACCATTAAAAAGGCGCGATTCCCGGCCCGCTTTGCCAGGGCCTCGACTTCATCTACATCGATGGAGGAAGCATCGACCAGCACAAGCGACTGCCAGCCCGTACCGATGTAGTCGCGCTCACTGATGTTGAGCAGTTTGTGAGGGACTTGATCCCAGGTGTTGTAGGCAAGGTCCGCCGTACCGGTACCGAAGACAACTGTTAATGGCTGGGGCAACGCGTTCAAGATCGGCTGGGCAATGGCAACGGACGTACAGCGCCCGGTCTGGATTTCGACCTGCAGCCGAGTGTGCCCGGCGGCAACAGCGTTGCGGACAGCCAGTTGCGCCTGCTGAAGCGCCTCTGTGAAAGTCTCGGGCAAAGGCATGGCAAAGCCTGGGATGACCAGGACTATTCTGCCACTGACTTGTCAGTGGAGGCTCTGGATCGCTTTTAGAAAAATCTAGCAATTAATTGAAAATATTCTAATAATCGTAGTATGGCTACGATGAATCGAAGTAAACTAAATCTACTCTACACCCGGCTGCTTCCCGGAAGCCCGTTGGCGTCAGAGGATCTGGCCGCGCTCGGTATCTCAGCCGACCTTGCCGTCCACTACGTGCGCGCCGGTTGGCTCACCCGGCTGGCACGCGGCGTGTACTGCCGACCTAACGAGGTGCTGGCACTGCACCCGAGCCTGGTGCTCTTACAGCGCAACCTCGCCGGGTTGCATGTCGGCGGCAAATCGGCGCTCGATTGGTATGGGGTGCGCCACTACCTGTCCCAGCAACCGGTCCTGCACCTATATGGGTGGTCGGCGGCACGACTGCCCGGCTGGTTCACCAACCGATTTCCAGCGGAATACCACCGCAAGCGGCTGTTCGAGGAACAGTCTGATGCCCTGCTTCACGTCGGGTCTTTCGAAAAGCGCTCTGGTGCACCCCAGGTGTCGGCACCGGAGCGCGCGCTGCTCGAAGTGTTGAGCGAAGTTGGCGTCCGCCAGCCGCTGCAGGAAGCGCGGGAACTCATAGAAAGTGCCTACAGCCTGCGCGCAGACGTGCTGCGTGAGTTGCTGCAGCACTGTACCAGCGTCAAGACCGTGCGGCTATGCCTGCAGCTGAGCCGGGAACTCTCGCTGCCCTGGGCCGCCAAGCTCGACCCCGCCCAATTGCCCACCGGCAGTAACCGGCCCTGGGTATCCCGCTCCACCGAAGGGTTGCTGGTGCTCAAACCATGAATCAGATCTACCTTTTGTTAAATGGTTGAACATTAGGCTCTTCCGAGAAGTTTATCCCCGCTAGGCATTTGTTGAACCGCCAACATTCACTGCACGCCTCCACTCGCGTATCTGCGAAACAATCCCAGTCATTGATGGGGGAGAGGCTCATCTTACGCCAGCCGAGGGCCTTGAGCTGTTCGATGAGATGTGCGCCTGGATCTTGAACCCATAGCTGTTCAGAGTAGCGACCCCACGGTCCCCAGCGATAGTCTGGCCAGCCATCAGGACATTTGTCGTAGAGGTGCTTCATGACTAGATGAGCAGAGTCAGGTGTGTCCACTTGTCACACTTAAGAGGGGACTGCCAAGTATTTTTGCATCCGAAGGGGTATCACACGCCTTGTCTGTCTTTATCCTCCCTTTCGTAAACCACGAAGTCCCCTGCTTGTGGCGGAGTATGCATTGGATAGATGCCTCTGGTTGTGCTCCTCAAGGTTTTGCGCAGGTACTGGCGGACTTTAAGATAGACAGGCCCCTGATTGTGATCCGATGCACTCGACTGTAGTTTACGACGGCCTCTGTAATCTGTGCGTCAACCTGGTTCAGGTGCTCGAACGTGTCGATGCCGGTCGGCAATTTTGGTACGTGCCGATGCAAGATGCAGCGACTCTCGCTAACTATCAGGTCGTTCCTGCCAAGTGCGAAGCGGGCATGCTCCTTATCGAGCCGGGGCCGCCTGAGCGGCGCTACCAGGGCAGTGCCGCTGCTGAGCGTATCGGTGAATTGCTGCCGGGAGGAGAAAGCTTGATGGCTGCCTACCGCGCTCTACCGGGTCTACCGGGTTTCGGCGACGCCTGCTATGTCCAGGTGCGTGACAACCGCTATGACTGGTTTGGTCGGCGCACAGACCTCTATCGGTCGGCATATCCACCCGCCTCCAGCGAGAAAGGCACCCGTGTACCGCTGTGAATTTTGCTATCAAGACTTTCTGATGCGCGTCGAGCCCTGTCCGGGCTGCATCGACCGTGAAAATGAAAGAACTCGCACCCGCCGTGCCAAAGACCGCCGCACTGGCTACGACCCCATTGGCAAAATCGAGGATGCCGAATTTTGGGATCTGCTGCGCTGGTATAGCGGTTGTCCCTGTTGTGGGCGAGCCTGGGCTGCAGTGGCGCTCATTGCCCGCGACCATATCGTGCCGGTGAGCCGCAACGGCCCCAACGAGATGAAAAATATTCAGCCCCTCTGCCAGGAATGCAACCTCTTTAAAAGTGACCACATCATCTACTTCGACCGCCACTTCCCCGGTCGCTGTGCCCCACTCCCTTCTCATCTAGTCACCTACTTACCACCGGCTGTGCTCTACGCGCCCGAGCAACTGAGCTTCGTCGCTACCGCTGTCGATACGACCCTCCGCTTCGGCAGGGCCACCGCCCGCCAACTTGAAGCCGTTACCCTCGCCCTTACCGCATCCGAACAGATTTGATCCCGGATCCCGCGCAGACTGTAAAATTTTGTTAAAGACGCGGACAGAATTTTTAATGAACATCCTGGTAGTGGGAGCAACGGGCAACCTCGGTAGGCAGGTAGTGCGCCGGGCTATAGACGAGGGGCATACGGTGCGCTGCATGGTGCGCAACCGCGAAAGGGCTCTATTTCTAGAACAGTGGGGCGCACAGCTTTTCCAGGGAGACCTGCGCGAACCTGATTCTTTTGCACCGGTACTGGGCGGTATCGAGGGGGTAGTGCTCGCCGCCAGTGCCCTCGCCAACCGCGACTACCGCGATAAAACCAATAGCATCGAGGCCGTGGACGACCGGGGCACCCGCGCTTTTATCGACGTCATGGCAAAAACGGGCGTCCAGCACGTCGTCTACACCTCGATATTGCGGGCCGACGAATTTCCGTCCGTGCGGATGATGGCGACCAAGCATGCCGTCGAGAAGCACCTGGAACAATCGGGCCTCACCTACACGATTTTGCGCCTGTGCGGCTTTATGCAGGGGATTATTCCCGAGTACGCCCTGCCAATCCTGGAAAAAAAGCCAATCCGCGTGCCGCGCACCCCGTCCCCGATGGCATACATCAGCACCCTCGATGCGGCACGATTTGTCGTCGCTGCCTTTGCGACCTCGGCTGCCCGCAACCGTACTTTTGGGCTGAGCGGTCCTGAGACCTGGAACCCGCAGCAACTGATTGACCTGTGCGACGAACTTGCCAAGGTAAAACAGGTTCCCAAAGTCAGCATTCTGAGCGAGGGCCAGAAGCGGATCAACGAAATGATTGCGAAATTTTTCAACCCCAACTTGATTGACCTGTTGCGCTTTAGCGAGGTCTTCGCCACGGGTAAACCTTACGAGGCCGACATGGATGCGGTCGGCGAAATATTTGAAATTCCGCCTGCGTCGCTCACGGCAGTTGACCCCTTCATGCGCGAATACTTCGCCGTGATCAAGCGCCGACTGCGCGAGAAAAACTATCAAGAGCCGAAGGTGCGTTCGCCCTTCTAACCATTCAGATAAGGTCTCGCGAGTGCCCACAGGCACAGGCTCTTGCCATCGATGATCTGTCCTGCGCGAATACTGGCTTCAAAAGCTTCAACGGTGAGCCAGCGCAGGGTGATCGATTCTTCCGGGTCGGGGGTGAAGCCGGTTGCTGCTGTCAGGCCGGTCGCCAGGTAAAAGTGCGTGCGCTCGTTGCTCAACCCCGGCATGCGGTAGACCGGCGGTAAGGTTACCCAGTGCTCGGCCGCGAAGCCGGTCTCCTCCGCCAGTTCGCGGCGGGCAGCCCAGGCGGGGTCTTCGCCCGCTTCGACGATACCAGCCGGAAATTCGAGCAGGTCAGAGCCGATGGCGTAGCGGTACTGTTCCACGAAAAGTAGCTCCGTCGTGCCGTCTGCTGCCCGGCGGTAAGGTAAGATAACGGCCACCGGCGGCTGTTCGAGCACTTCCCAGTCGCGGACCAGGCCATTTGCGAGGCGGACGCGGTCCCGATACAGGCTGAGGCGTGGACCCTGATGGATGGCGGTGCGGGCCAGGCGTTCAGTGCTCATTACAGAAAAGAATCCGGGGCTTTTTCAGTGGGTATCTTAGCGGTTCTCGGCATTGAAACGCGACCAATGGCATTATAGGAAGAAGTTTCGGCAATCTCCCATGCGCAGGCGAACAAGTTGGATGATAGCCCTGGTGCTTGCTGTGACGACCGGTTCACTCGCCAGCGCCCAGACAGCTCGCACTAGCGGTGGTCAGTTGAGCATCCTTTCCGATACGCAAGAAGCGAATACCAAGACCGGCGAGGTGGTTGCTCGAGGTAACGTGCGCATCGACTATCCGGCCCGTAAGATGAGCGCGACTGCTGAGCAGGCCGTTTACCGGACCCGCGAAAAGAAGATCATCCTGACGGGCAACGTGCGTGCTTTTCAAGAGAAAAATCGGATCTTCTCCGACGAGGTCACCTACCTGATCAGCGAGGGAGTCTTTCAGGCCAAGACCAACGACGTACCCGACAGCAAAGTCAAAAAACAAGTCGAATCAAGCTACGAGATTCCAGCCGATCCAGTGCAAACGACCAGCTCCAGCCCGGCAAAGTAAAGCGTGAAGATCACTTTAGACCAGATTTCCAAACAGTACAGTCGGCGGGTGGTCGTCGATGCAGTCAGCCTCGAAGTCGAGCAGGGCGAAGTGGTCGGGTTGCTCGGACCGAATGGCGCCGGTAAGACGACGACGTTTTACGTGATCACCGGCCTTGAAAAGCCCGATAGCGGCCGGGTCAACATGGGCGGACGCGACATCACCTCGCTTTCAATTGACCGCCGTGCCCGGCTCGGTATCGGCTACTTGCCCCAGGAAAAAAGCATCTTCCGCCGCCTGAGCGTCGAGGATAATCTCCTACTGGTCCTGGAGCAGACGGGTGTGCCGCGCGCTTTCTGGCGCAAACGCCTCGAAGAATTGCTCGAAGAATTTTCAATCGCCCAGATTCGTAAAAGCCTCGGTATCCAGATTTCCGGGGGCGAAGCGCGCCGCGTCGAGATTGCCCGCGCCCTGGCAGCCGGGGCCGAGGGACCACAGTTTCTGTTGCTCGACGAACCCTTTGCCGGTATCGACCCGATTGCCGTCGCCGACATCCAGAAGATGATCTTTCGCCTGCGCGACCGGGGCATCGGCATCTTGATCACCGACCACAACGTGCGCGCCACCCTGACCACTACCGACCGGGCCTACATCATGGCCCAGGGCAAAGTCTTCGCCGCCGGTACCCCGAGCACGCTCGCCGCCACCTCATCCGTCCGTGAATACTACCTGGGCGCAGACTTCAAGCTCTAACGACCAGCACAATCGGATTTGGCTCGCAGGTTAGGCTCTGGCTACTCCCGTTTCCTGCGCTGCGAGCTTGACGGCGGCGGCGACGGCCGGAGCAACCCGCGGGTCGAAGACGCTCGGGATAATCGCTTCGGCGTCCAGGCTGTCAGGGCTTACCAGGGCGGCGATTGCCCGTGCTGCCGCCATCTTCATCTCAAGATTGACGCAGCGCGCTCGGCAATCGAGGGCTCCTCGAAAGATGCCCGGAAAAGCGAGCACGTTGTTGATCTGATTGGGATAGTCGCTGCGACCGGTGGCCATCACGGCCGTCAGACCGTGGGCTTCTTCGGGGCTGATTTCTGGGATCGGGTTTGCCATGGCAAAGACAATGGGGTTGCTTGCCATGCTCGCCACCATTGCCCGATCGACGACACCGCCTTTGCTCACGCCGAGGAAAACGTCGGACCCCTTCATCGCCGCACTGAGGTCTCCCGCTTCTTCGACCGCGACGCTGCGCTTTTCATCGTTCAAATCGCCGCGCCCGAGGCTCACGATGCCCTGGGAGTCGCAGACGACAATCGAGTTCGCCCCGGCAGCACTCAAAAGCTGGTGGATGGCGATACCCGCCGCCCCGGCTCCGTTGATCACGATGCGAGCCGTCTGGAGGGTCTTACCGACGAGCTTGAAGGCATTGTCGAGGGCGGCGAGGACGACGATTGCCGTGCCGTGCTGGTCGTCGTGGAAGACCGGGATATCGAGGCGTTCTTGCAGTCGGCGCTCGACTTCAAAGCAACGCGGAGCGCTGATGTCTTCGAGGTTGACTCCGCCAAATACGGTGCTGACCTGTACGACCGTCTCGACAATCTGATCGACGTCCTGGGTCTCAAGGCAAATCGGAAAAGCGTCGATATCGGCAAATTCTTTAAAAAGTAGCGCCTTACCTTCCATCACCGGCAGGGCGGCGGCAGGCCCGATGTTGCCGAGACCGAGTACGGCCGAGCCGTCGGTGACTACAGCGACGGTGTTGCGCTTGATGGTGAGTTCAAAGACCCGTTCCGGCTCCTGGGCAATGGCGAGGCAGATGCGACCGACGCCCGGAGTGTAGGCCATGGCAAGGTCGGCCCGACTCTTGAGCGGCAACTTGCCTACTACCTGAATCTTGCCGCCGATGTGGGCTTTAAAGGTGCGGTCGTCCACCTGCAACAGCTTCAGTTCCGGGATGAGTCGGATTTGTTCGGCGATGTCGTGGGCGTGTACTTCACTCGCTGCATCGACGGTAATATCGCGAACGAGATAGCTCCGGTCCTGCTTGACCAGGTCAATCTCACCGATGATGCCACCGGCCTGACCGATGGCGGTGATCGCCTTGGCGAGCATGCCGGGCTGGTTGGGCAGGTGCACGCGCAGGGTCAGGCTGTAACTGGAATTGGGTGTCAACCGGGTCATTGTTTTTCGATTTGTTGCGAACGACAGTATAGCCTTTGCCAGAATCACCGTTTGTTCGGTGTAGGCAGCCTTTTAGAATCGCTCGATAGGGAAGCGTTTACAGCCGGGTGGTTGGGGGCGCGGTGGCTGAAGTGCACCGGGTATACAGAGGAGGCGGTTTGGAAAGTCGGTGATGAGGCCATCGACGCCTTTAGCAATTTCAGATTGAATCTCTTGGGGACTATTGACTGTGTAGGGCACAACCTTGATGCCCATTCGCCGCACCTGGCGGGTAAGGGACGCCGTATTCCAGCCGAAATCCGGCGACCAGGTCGTCGCCCCGGCGGCTCTTACGACCTGCTCCGGCCTGGCTACAGCGTCCTGGGCGGTGAGGGCGACGGTCTTGATCGCGGGTTCAAGAGTGCGCACCTTTAGAAGAGACCCGTGTACAAAAGATTGCACAGTAGTGCGCCCGACCAGTCCAAAAGCACGCACGAGGGCGACGACCTTCGCTTCAAATTGAACCTCGGCGGGACCAAGCAATTCGGGGCGACTCGGGAGGCGCTTCAGTTCAATATTGAAGCGCACCCGACGGCTATAGGCGGCATCAGCCGGGTTGGTACCGTAGAAGCGCACAAATTCAAAGACTTCGCGCAGACTCGGGATCGCGTAGGCGTCGCGCTCTTCACGCCCACGGGCCTGGAATGCTTTTACCGATTCTCCCCCGTCCGTGCGGCCAAAGCGGTTGTCCTGGGCAGGAAACCGCTCCACTGACGGGTTGAGGTCGCAAATGAAAGCCCGCTGCAAAGTGACCAGATCCAGACTGCCAATCGCTGTGGTGGGACCCGGTTGCAGTCCGCCCGGTTCGGCTGCCCGGCACTTCTCGCTCAGGACAAACGGGTCATGAGTGACCACGACTTCGCCATCCCGGCTCAGATGCAGGTCCAACTCCAGCACATCGACCCGCAAGTCGAGAGCGGCGTTGAAGGCAGGGAGCGTGTTCTCAGGTACTAATCCACGCGCCCCCCGATGCCCCTGCACCTCCAGGGCCAGAGCCGATCCGGACCCGAGCCAGACTACCAGCAGACCCATCCCTAAAAGCTCTCGCATCGGCCTCTCCCTGCGATGTCTGCCGCACTCCTGGTACCAGACGCGACTGTTTTCCCGGAACCCGTGACGGTTTAAACTTCGGTTATCAGGGAACAATCTGTCACAATTCAAGTCATAATAATGAAAATATGTAAAGGACAGGTAACAATGCTTCGCAAATCTCTGCTCAGTGTCGGCTTGGGACTCTCCCTGGTGCTCGGTGGTCTGTTTACAGCGACTGCTCAAGCGGCTGATATCGTTGAGACCGCTGTCAGTGCCGGCAGCTTCAAGACCCTGACCAAGGCTTTGCAGGAAACCGGTCTCGACAAGACCTTGAAGGGCAAAGGACCGTTTACCGTCTTCGCACCCACTGACGCTGCCTTCGCCAAGCTGCCCGCCGGCACTGTCGAGGCCCTGCTCAAAGATAAAGCCAAGCTGACCAAGATCCTGACCTACCACGTCGTCGCCGGCAAAGTGCTTTCAACCGACCTCAAGCCCGGCTCGGTCAAGACCGTTGAAGGCGCACCCGTCAACGTCAAGCTCGAAGGCAAGACCGTCGAGATCAACAATTCCTACGTCACCAAGGCCGACATCACCACCGACAACGGTGTCATCCACGTCATCGACACCGTCCTGCTTCCCCCGACGGGTAGCGCGATGAGCGGCGATGCGATGAAGAAGTAAACACGCTCAACACCGCTTAAGCCAGAAGGGCACGGGCAACCGTGCCCTTTTTTAGTCCTGGATCCAGTCAGTCAGCGCATCGGCGAGCTGGTTCAGTTCGAGCACCATGCTCTTGAGCTCCGAGAGAAAACCGACGAAGCGCAGTGCTTCCTCAGCACCGAGTTCCCGCAGGATGCTGGCGTACCTCAATTCACCGTAGCGCTGCTCCAGGGTGAGCAACGCCTGCTGAAGCTCCGGGAGGGGCGCCGGAGGGCGCTCCTGGCGCACAGCCTCGGCTAGATTCTGGAGCGTCTGGCCAGTGACCTGACAGAGGGATAGCAGTTCGGCCTCCAGGCGGCAGTAGAAGCTGTGTTCGATGACGGTCTGGTTCTCCTCCAGGGCAAACAGGCGCACCTGCAGGTGGTCCACGGCGGCAACCAGGGTTGCCAGGGCGGGATCGCGACGGTCGGTGGGCTCCCGACCGATGTCTTCCATCAGCGCCTGCGCCGCCGTGAGCTTTTGTTTGATTGCCCCGCGCATTTCGGCGATGGTGATTGCAGGCTCCTCGTGCAGGTGGCTCTCCACGAGGTGGGTATAGAGCCGGGCATCGATGCTCAGGGTGTCGGCCAGCGCCTGGCGCAGATCCTGGCGTGCCCGGGGTGGCCAAAGACCGATCGTTACCGCCAGGGCGACCAGGATGCCGAAGCCGACATCGACAAAGCGCTCCAGGCCGAAGTGCCAGGGGCTGACGTCGGCGCTGCGGACCAGCATCACGATCACGAGGGTGACCGTCGCTATCCGAAAGCTTTCGTAGACCTGTAGCAGTGCGCAGAGGAGGATAGTGATCGTGGTGCCGATGCCCATGAGCACAGGGTTCGTGCCGCCGAAGGTGACGAAGAGGGCACCAGTGAGGGCACCGACGGCTGTGCCGACCAGGCGATGAAAACTGGCGTTGAAGGAACTGCCCAGGTTCGCCTGCATGACGATCATCGAGGTCACCACTGCCCAGTCGGAACCTGGCAGGTTCAGCCATCGCCCGAGCACGTCGGTGAGCAGCGCCGCCAGACCGGTCTTGATGGCGAGCTTGAGAGTAGCGGCCGATTCGGGAGTCCGCTGACTCACGACCAGCTCTTTTTGCAGGAAATTCGAGAGCCTGATCACGCTGCACCTCGTTCGCGATGGTTGTAGTACTTTTGGAAATATTTGCAACAGTTCAGGTCTGCGCTCTCGATGAAATTCCGTCTGCAGGCCTGATGAGCCACAACTCTTCGATGTCCAGGTCCCGCTCGATCATCAGCAAAGCTTCGTCGTCGATGAGCCCTTCAGCCCGCAGTTCGAGAACCCTCTGCCGCGCAGCAGTCAGGATCCGCAGCTGCAGCTCGGTTTCGACCGCCGGCTGGTCAGACAGGCAGGTGTTGCCCGCCGCTACGGCCTGCTCGTCGTAAGTCCGTAACTGATTGGTGTAGCGCTCCCGCATCACAGCAATCAGAGGTGTGGCTGCACACTCGGCGGGGCGTTCGCACATCAGGCCGTCGATACAGGCGAGAGCTGCCTCTGCGGCATGGCGACGGGCACTGTGCTCCTCGCGCCTGGCGAGGCCATCGTCGCCCAGGCCCAGGAACCGGATCAGAGGCGGCAGGCTGAGGCCCTGCAGGACCAGGGTCACCAGGATGACGCTGAAGGACAAAAATAGCACCAGGTCCCGCTGGGGAAAGGGGGTGCCGGTGGCGGTGAGCGTCGGTACGGCGAGCGCTGCCGCCAGCGATACTACTCCCCGCATTCCGGCCCAGCCGACGATGAACAGCGGCCGCCAGGAAACAGGATCGCTCCGGCGCAGTCCGGCATTGAACAGGCGCGGCAGGTAGGCGCACAGATAGACCCACACCAGGCGTACCAGGATGGCCGCCCCACTTGCCACGGCGGCGTACAGGGCCAGGGTGGTGGGGGCGTACTCGGTCAACCCCTCGAGGATGGTCGGCAACTGCAGCCCGATCAGGAGGAAGGCCAGGCCGTTGAGGACGAAAACCACCATGTGCCAGACGGCGACGGCCTGGAGGCGGGAGGCGGGGCTCATGATCTGCGCGCTGACCCGGCGGTGGTAGAGGCCGAAGGTGACCGCCGCCAGCACCCCGGAAAGGTGGAACTGCTCTGCCAGCAGGTACGCCCCGAAAGGGCTCAGCAGGGTGAGGGCAATTTCCACGTGGGTCTGCTCGATCTGCCTGTGCAAGAAGGCCACAAGCCGCCCCATGGCCAGGCCCACGGCGATCCCGCCGCCGGCCAGGAGCAGGAACTGTGCCACCGCGTCCACTGGCGAGAAACTGCCGGTGACGACAGCGGCCACGGCGAATCGATAGGCCACCAAGCCCGAGGCGTCATTGACGAGGCTCTCGCCTTCGAGGATGGTCGCTACCCGTCTCGGTATCCCCAGGGACCGGGCGGTGGCGGCGACCGCCACCGCATCCGGCGGCGAGACAATCGCTCCGAGCACCAGGGCCACTGCCCATGGCAGGTCCGGCACGACCGCCCGAACGGCGGCGGCCACGGCGACAGTGGTGGCGAAGACCAGACCCACGGCCAAAAGCGAGATGGGCCCCAGGTTGGCCTTGAAGTCGCGCCAGTTGGTATTCCAGGCAGCGGCGGTCAGCAGCGGCGGTAAAAAGAGCGCGAACACCAGTTCCGGCTCCAGTACGACATGGGGCAACCCTGGGACGAGGCTCAGCCCCAGCCCGCTCAGTACGAGCAAGATGGGGTAGGGAACGGCGATCCTGTGGGCGAGAGCGAACAGGACGCAGACGGCCGCGAGCAGGCACAGAATAGTTTCAACAGTGTGCATAAGGCGAAATATTGAGACTGAAAGTACAGGAACACCTCGATCTGCCACGCTTTCGAGGTGGCAGATCGAACGAAGTGCATCACTCAGGTTTCCAGAGCATTCAGGACCGGCTCCTGGTTCGCCGTGGGTGCTTCGGGTTCAGCTGGTAGCTGGGGTTGCCGCTTGAGCTGATCGCCGTAGTACAGCAGGGGAATGATGATGAGGGTGAGGGCCGAAGAAGCCATCATGCCGGTAATGATCGTCCATCCCAATCCGGCCCAGATCGGATCGAGGAGGATGGGAGCGTTTCCCAGAATTGCGGCGAGGCTGGTCAGCAGGATCGGACGGAAGCGCACCGCTCCTGCTTCGAGAATGGAGTGCTTCAGGTCTTCCCCTTCCGCCAGACGCTCACCGATGAATTCGAGCAGAATGATCGCGTTGCGGACGACCATGCCGGCGAGGGCAATCACGCCGATGAGCGAGAGGGCGCTGAAGTAGGCATGATTGAGGGCAAAGGCAATCAGGATACCGATAAACGCCAGGGGAATACTGCCCAGGATGATGAGCGGCACCTTGAAGCTGCGGAACTGCCCGACTAGAAGCAGGTAGATCATGAGCATCGCGGCTGTGAGTGCAAGCCCGATGTCGCGGAACAGGTCCACCGTCAGACGCCATTCGCCGTCCCACTCGATGTGGTACCCCGCAGGCAGCGGGTGCTCGGCGAAGTAGGCGAGCTGGTCGAAGACCGCGTAGAGCGAGGAGCGATCCCCCATTTCTCCGTACACGTAGGCCACGGGGCGCTGGTCTTTGTGGAAAATGGGCTGATCGGCAGCCTCGGAAGTCTGGTGCACCAGTTCACTGAGGGGAACGAGCGCGCCGGACAATGCGGGTAATTGAATCCGGTTCAGGTCTTCGATGCGCTTGCGGAAATGCTCGGCGAAACGGACCTGGATGCCGACCGGCAGAAGTTCCCCCGGCACCTCGAAGGTAGAAACATCGGTGCCGGAGACCAGCGTGCTGAGGGTCTGGGCGACATCCGAGGTGGCGATGCCCGATCGCATCGCTTTGTCCTGGTCCACCGCCAGACGGATTTGCGGCACCTGGTTCTTGCTGGAGTCGTCGATATCCACCACTTCGTTCGTCTGGTTGAAGACCTGCCGCACCTGCTTGGCCAGGGTGCGCAGCACCTGGTTGTCGGGGCCGTAAACCTCAGCCAGCACCGTGGAGCGCTGCGGCGGACCGGCGGGATTTTCGAGTATCCGGAGGACCGCGTTGTACTTTGCTGCCACCGGCGTCAGTTTGGGCCGCAACCCGATCACCAGGTTCTCCGTCGTGATCCCCCGGGCCGCCTTGTCTGTGATGTGTACGCGGATATCGGCGTAGTGCTTCTCGGTGCGGTTCGCTCCCCCCTTGATCAGGGCATTGAAGTCGATGGGCGCGTTGGTGCCCACGTAGGTCTCGAAGTGGATGATCTCCGGATGGGTCGCAAGCACCGCCTCCAGTTCGCGGGCCAGGCGCTCGGTGCGGGCGAGGTCGGTGCCCAGCGGTGCATCCAGTTGCACCAGGAACGTAGAGTCGTTGCCCTTGGGCAACACCCGCAACTTGACCACCTGGAAGAGGGGCAGGGTGAGGGTGGCCAGGAGCAGTCCGCTCACTGTGAAGAGCACCACCTGCCGCGAGCGCTTCGAATTGAGCAGGGGCTGCATGATCCGGGAATAGAAGCGATAGATCTTAGAATGCTTCACATCGGAGCCGTGGGCGTGTCCAGGTTTGATCTTGATCAACCGCACGGCCATGTAGGGAGTCACCGTGATTGCCAGTAGCAGACTCAAGATCATGGCGATGGGTACGTTGAACCCCAGGGGTGCAAGGTACGGTCCGACCAGGCCGGTGATGTAGTTGAGCGGGTAGAACGACAGAACGACGGTGAAGGTGGCAAGCACTGTCGGGCTGCCGATCTCGCTCACGGCGGCGATCGCTTCTTCGAGCTTCTCGCTGAAGGTGAGGTTGGGTTTGAGCTCGAGACGGCGGTGAATATTTTCGACCACCACCACCCCGTCGTCGACCAGAATGCCAAGGGAGATAATCAGCGCGAACATCGCCACTTTGTTGATGGTGTGCCCGGTAAGCCAGCCGATGCCGATAGTGGTGCCGAGGGTGAGGGGAATGACCACGGCGACGATCACCGAATCGCGCCAGCCCAGAAACGCGATCATCATCACCACCACGACCACCGTGGCCACGATCAGCTCGTGGAAGAGATTCTCGACGGTACTTTCCGCGGTGTAGCCGTCGTTACGGGTCACGGCGATTTCGATACCTGCTGGGATGTGCGCTTTCAGTTCTTCGAGGCGATGAAAGACCGCCTCGGCGATGGCCACGGCGTTGGTGCCCTTGCGCTTGGCTACACCGATCGAGACGGCGGTACCGCTCAGAAACTCTCCTTTGGGGCGGGCATTGATTTCGGGGTCGGCAGCCGTGAGGTCGTAGTCGCTGCGGTAGTGAATGCGTGAGTAGGAGGTGCGATCTCTGTAGCGATCCTGAACCGTTGCGACATCGCTCAGGTAAATCGGGCTACGGTCTTCGCCGAAGCCCACCACCACCCTGCCGACGTCCTCCACGGTCTGCAACAGGTTGCCCCCCTGCACATAGATCCGGAACTGGCCGTTGGCCAGATCTCCGCCGGGCAGCCGCGTATTGGCACTGCGGAGGGCCTGGGCGATGGCGAGGGGTGAAAGTTTGCGGCTGGCGAGTCGCTCGGGATCGACATCCACCGCGATCATGCGGGACTGCCCGCCGCTGAGGGTCAGATTGCCGGTGTCGGGAATCTGGCGCAGGTCCTCCAGCACCCGCTCCGCCACCCGGCGTAGCTGGTTGTCGCTGTAGTTTCGAGCGTGCAGGGTGAGGGTCACAACCGGTACATCGTCGGTGCGGGAGGGATGCACCTCGTAGCTGACCCCCGGGGGCATGAAGTTGCGATTGGCAAACAATTGATCTTGCAGATTGAAGATGGCCTTTTCCCAGTCGGTGCCGACTTTGAACTGCACGTTGATCGTGCTGCCGGAATCCTGGGAGGCTGAGTAGATGTGGTCGATGCCTTCGAGTTCCCGGAGCTTCGACTCCATCAGCGTCGTCAGGCTTTTTTCCACGACGGCAGCCGAGGCGCCCGGGTAGAGGAACGTGATCTGGGCGGAGGGTACGACGATCTGCGGGTTTTCTTCTTTGGGGGTGAGAACCAGAGCAATGCCGCTGAAGAGGGCCAGCGCGACCACCAGCAGAATCGTGACCGGCGAATTGATGAAGTAGGCCGCGATCCGGCCTACCAGATCGCGGGGATTGTTCGATGACGATGACATAGCAGTGAAATCCTATACAGAGAGCTTCCAGGGCAATCAAGCAGACTTACCGGACGCTCACGCGCGTCCCCTCGGCAAGGTCAGGGTCAGGGGCGAGGATGACGCGGCTGCCCTCGCCCAGCCCGGAGAACACTTCCTGCATGTCCTCACGGGTTTGACCGAGCGTGAGTGCGCGAAAATGGGCCTCGTTGCCGATCACCTCGTAGACGCCTGACACTCCGAGACGCTCTCTGAGGGCAGCAACGGGCACCACGAGGATCTTGCGATCGCTCGCTTGAATCTGCACCCGGCCAAACATGCCGGGGATCGCCTCCTCGGTCTTCGACAGGGCAATCTTGACGGTGAAGTTGCGGGATTGGGGATCGGCAGAGGTGACTACCTGGCTGACGACACCGGGTAGCTGACGACCCAGGGCATCGACCCGGACGCTCACCTTCTGACCCGGACGAAACCGGGCCACGAGGGATTCAGGTGCCGACACGCTCAGGCGCAACTGGTCCGTACTTTCAAGCTTCAGCAGCGGCTCCCCTGTCCCTGCCATGGACCCGATCTCGGTGAACTTGCGGCTGATGGTGCCGGCAAATGGGGCGACCACGGTCCCGTAATTCAGGTTGGCCAGGGTTTCCTTCGCCGCTGCCTGGGCCTCGCGCACCAGGGCTGCAGCCTGCGCCACCTGCGCTCTGGCCTGGGCAATCGCAGCCTGACTCTGGCCGATCTTCGCCTCCAGCACATCCACTTTGGTGTTGGCAGCGTCAAGCATCGACTGGGAAACCGCGCCCTCCGACTGCAACATGCTCATCCGTCGCTGTTCGCGCAGGGCGTCTACGAGCTGGGCGCGGGCTTCCACCAGTTGCGCCAGCGCCTGCTGGGTCTGCGCCTGGGCCGTCAGCTGCCCGGAGCGGGCGGCATTCACCCCGGCCTCCGCCTGGTTGCGCCGGGCGAGGATGTCATTGACGTCGATCCGGACAAGCACCTGACCGGCAGCCGCGCGATCCCCTTCGCGCACCGTCAGAGAACGCACGACTCCAGCAACCCGGGAGGTGAGCGTCACGGATTTCTCCGCCTCGAGGTTGCCGGTAAGGGTACGCGTCGCGGCCCCGGCGACGCGCTTTACCGTGGCAGTCTTCACCGGGACTGGCGCCGGTACCTCGGCTGCGCCCGGACTCGTCTGTGCCGGTGACTGATGTGCAAACCAGCCTGCACCGAACGACACGACTGTGAATGCCAGGGCGCCACTCAGGAGGAAGAGGGGCTTCACTGCCTTGACGGTAAGCTTGATTTGCGGGTCTTCGAGGATATGCATAATTTCTCCTTGCACGGATTCAGGACAGGTTGTGTGGAATGCTCAATGGAGATGCCTTCTGAGCTCACCCCTATCTGCAGCGTACGGAGATGCCCGAGCGTTGACTGTGGAAAAAAGTCGTAACATTTTCAGGCTGCACATCAGGCTCTGGCCCCGGGGGGGCAAAATGTCGGAGAATATCTGAAAACATCAGATCCGTTTTGCGAAACGGTTCTCACCAGCACTGGTCGTCATAACGGCAAAAGCGATGACTGTCGATGAAGCCCTTGCCCTCCTCGATGCGGTTCTCTCCCCGGAACGCCTGAGTGATGTGCAGTCCCTCGTATTTCGGCACGCCTGGGAAGGGTTGACTTACGAGCGGATCGCGACGGTGACCGGCTACGACGACGATTACGTGCGCGATGTCGGCGCCAGATTGTGGCAGCGCCTGAGCAAAGCGAGCGGCGAGCGGGTCAGCAAAACGAATCTGCAATCTGCCCTCAGACGCTGTCGGCAACAGAGGGCGTTGCCGGTGCCGATCGAGGAAGCATCCAGCCTGCCGGTCCGCGAGTGTGAGCCCGCGCCTCCGGCGCAGGCACAGACGGACTGGGGTGAGGCGGTGGACGTTTCGATCTTCTACGGTCGGACGGAGGAGCTGGCATGCCTGCACGACTGGATTGTGGTGCAACGCTGCCGTCTGGTGGCCCTGCTCGGGAGCGGCGGTGTGGGCAAAACCTCCCTGGCGGTGCGGTTTGCCCAGCAGTGGATCGGTGAATTCGGGTTTGTTTTCTGGCGCTCGCTGCGCAATGCTCCGCCCCTCAGCCGGATACTCGCGGATCTGCTGGCTCTAGTTGAGGGACCGCAGGCCGAGCCCACCCAGGAGAACCTCGATGCCGCGATCACACGGCTGCTTGGCCTGCTGCGGCAGCACCGCTGCCTGATTGTGCTCGACAATTGCGAATCGCTGCTGGAAGCCGGTGGCAGATTCGGAACCTACCGTCGGGGAGCCGAGCCTTACGGCGAATGGTTCCGCCGCATCGGCGAAACGGTGCATTCCAGTTGCCTGCTGCTGACCAGCCGTGAAAAGTCGGAGGAAGTGGCGATTCTGGAAGGGGACGCACTTCCAGTCCGGGTGCTGCCGTTACAGGGCCTACCGGAGGCCGAGGGGCTGCGCATTTTGAAGGACAAGGGTCTGGTCGGCAACGATGCGTCCTTTCGCCAGTTGAGCGCGGCCTACCAGGGCAGCCCGCTGGCCCTCAAACTGGTCGGCACTTCGATCCGCGATATTTTTGCCGGTGACATCGCCCAGTTCCTCGGTGCGGGGGCAGTCGTCTTCAACGGCCTGCGCCAGCTGCTCGAACAACAATTCCAGCGCCTGTCCCCCCTCGAACAGCAGGTCATGTTCTGGTTGGCGCTTGGTCGGGATGGGGTCTCGGTATCGCAGTTGCACGACGATATCCTGCCGCCGGTTTCGCGGCAGCGCCTGCTGGAGGCGCTCGAATTCTTGCGACGGCGGTTTTTAATTGAATCCGTGCTCGATACGGCCCTGGGTGTGTCCGGCTTCACCCAGCAACCGGTCGTGATGGAGTACGTGACGGAGCAGGTCGTCGAGTGTGTGACAGCAGAGCTGAGCGCGGGATTTCTTCAGGGCAAATTCGTGCTCGATAGCTTCGAGAAATATCCCCTGCTCCAAGCGACCGTCCGAGACGACATCCGGGAGGCCCAGGTTGAGCTTTTCCTCAAACCCGTTGCCCAGAACCTTGCCCAAACCCTCAGTTCGCGTCAGGCGCCCGCGCACTTTTTTGAGACGCTGTGCGCGCATCTGCGCGACCGTCCGCCCGGCGCGGGTGGCTACGCGGGTGGAAACCTGCTGAACCTGATGCGCTACCTGGAGCTCAACCTGTGTGGTCAGGACTTTTCCGGTCTGACTATCCGGCAGGCGGACCTGCGCAACCTCGCGCTTCACAACGCCAACTTCAGTCGCTGCGATCTATCTGGGAGCGCTTTCAGTCATGCCTTCGGGGCAATTCTGGCTGTGGCGGCGAGCCCGGATGGCCAATGGGTGGTAGCGGGTGATTCGAATGGGGAGGTGCGCGGCTGGCAACTGCAGACCAACCACCTGCGCCTGACCGGTCGGGGGCATACCAACTGGGTCACAACGGTAGCATTCAGTCCGGACGGTCAGACCATCGCCAGCGGCAGCCTCGATCACACCCTGCGTCTTTGGGATAGCCGCACGGGCCAGTGTCTGCAGATGCTGCACGGCCACAGTGAGGGAATCTGGTCGGTGGCCTTCAGCCCGGACGGTTCGTTGATCGCAAGCGGCAGCAGCGATCGCACGGTCAGACTCTGGGCGGACGGGAGCACACTTTGCGCACTGGAGGGTCACACGGGCTGGGTCCAGGCCGTTGCCTTTCACCCGGATGGCCGCACGCTGGCAAGCGCCGGTCAGGACCGGATCATCCGACTCTGGGATGTGACCAGCGGCACCTGCCTGCGCATGCTGGAGGGACACACCCATCCGATCTGGGATCTGGCGTTCACTCCGGATGGAGCGCTTTTGATCACCGGCAGCGTCGATGGCACGGTGACCTTCTGGGAAGCCCGGACCGGTCAGTGCCTGAATACCTCAAAGGCTCACGGTCGCGGTGTCTTTGCCCTGGCGGTGAGCCCCGATGGTGGGGTGCTCGCCACCGGCAGTGACGACCTGACGGTCCGGCTCTGGGATATCCAGACCCGGCAAGGCCTCAAAGTCCTACATGGGCACACTGCCCGCATCTGGTCCCTGGCCTTTCGCAACGCCCGCGATACCCCTGAGACCGGGTACACGCTGGTGAGCGGGGGCGACGACCATGCGCTCAAAGTCTGGGATACCGGCACCCGGCGCTGTCTGGGCACCATCCAGGGCTACAGCAGTGCCTTCTGGTCGGTCGCCTATGGTGCGGACGGCAGACTGGCCAGTGGCAGCGAAGACCGGAACGTGCGCCTCTGGGATCTCGAAACCGGCGCATGCCTGAACATGACAGGTCACAGCAGCTGGGTGATGGGCGTCGCCTTCAGTCCAGACGGACAGTGGGTCGCCAGTGGCAGCGACGATTACACCGCCCGGATCTGGGAGTCGAACACCGGCAGATGCCTTGCCGTACTCAGTGGACATACGCACCCGGTGCGCAGTGTTGCCTTCAGCGCTGACGGTACTGTTCTGGTAACCGGCAGTGCTGATCACACCATCAAAATCTGGGATCTGTCTGGGCTGTGTTCTGGGCGTGCAGGGCGCTGTCAGCTCACCTTAGAGGCGCACCGCGATTGGATTTTCTGCGTGGCGACCAGCGCCTCGAATGCACTGGTCGCCAGTGGTAGCAGCGACCGAACCGTCAGAGTCTGGAATCTGCGCACCGGACAGTGTCTGAGAACACTTACAGGACATACCGGCACTGTCTGGTCCGTGGCCTTCCACCCGGACAAACCGATGCTGGTCAGTGGCAGCGAAGACCGAACCCTGCGTCTATGGGACCTGCAGACAGGTGCATGCCTTCAGGTGCTGGAAAGCCCAGGTGCAGTCTGTACCGTTGCATTCAGTCCCGATGGCAGGTTGCTGGCGAGTGGCAGTAACGACCATAGTGCCTCGCTCTGGGACACCGAGACAGGCAGGTGTGTTCATACCCTATGCGGACATACCAGCTGCCTCTGGTCGGTTCAGGTGAGTCCGGACGGCAGGCAGCTCGCAACAGCCAGCCAGGATGAAACGATTCGCGTGTGGAGTGTGCACACCGGACAATGTCTTCAGGTTCTGCGACCCAAACGGCTCTACGAGCAGATGAACATCTCCGGTGCAACCGGATTGACGGAACTGCAGAGAGCCACACTGCAGGTACTGGGTGCCGTTGATACTGGGTGAACAGTGCCTGGCGCCGCAAAGGGCTCTCATCAGGCACCGTCACTTTCATGGTCTATTGAGTTGTACGGGTTCTAAGGTCTGCAGGAGTTGTTCGACCGGCACGATCAACCGCAGGCTCCCCGGCAGTGAGACGACTTCAAGTGGTGTCAACCCGACTACCTCGCCATCGAGGGCGATTTGCTGCGGTGGGTCAGTCGTCAGGCGCACCCAGGGCACCAGGATATGGCCGACATCGGTGCGGGCGTTGACCTCCGAGCGCACGGCGGATTGCCAGAGGTCGAAGGCCGCCGCGACCACTTCTGCCGGGTCGTGGGGAGCAAAGATAGTGAGGTCCAGTAGGCCGTCATCGAAACAGCAACCGCCGATTCCCTGGGCCAGTACCGAGGTGGGCGGGGCGGCGTTGGCAATCGTAATTGCCGTGGCCTGGCCGCTGAGGATGCCGTCGGGCGTCTCGATCACGGCTTCAAATGGTTCTAATTCACCCAGTTGCTGCAGTCCGGCCCAGAAATAGGCGAGGGCACCCAGGCGGTTTTTGGTCTCGCGGTCGGCCCGGGCGATGGTGCCTGCTTCCAGTCCGACCCCCGCAAGCAGCACCATCGGCAGTCCATTGCAGCGCGCCGCATCGACCGGGCGGGTGATGCCGTCAAGAATCGCTTCGCAGGCCGCTTCGATTGCGAGCGGCAACCCGAGTGCTTTTGCAAAAGCGTTCGCCGTTCCCCGCGAAATCACCCCGAAAGGGATGCCCGTACCGACCATCGCCTCCGCTGCCGCCGAGAGCGTCCCATCGCCACCGGAAGCGATTACTAGCTGTGCTCCGCCCCTGATCGCCTCGCGTGCGAGCCGGTCTGCTCCAACTTCGGCCGTGGTCAGCTTCACATCAAGGTCGATGCCAGGCTCTAAATACGAGCGGATGAGCCAGAGGTCGGCCTCCGGGTCACCCTGACCGGCGACCGGGTTGTAGACGAGGCAGGCGGAACGTTTTCGAGATAACACGGGGCACCAGTGCCGGCAGTGTCCAAAATACTATCGCCTGCACGGTCGGTGTCTGGGAACTATTTTTGAGGAGTTTCCCACCGGCAGTAATAGCTCCCGGCAAATTACAGCTGGCGGTATAGCACTATTTCTAACTTTCTGGGTATCTTAACCGTAGGTTCTCCTTATACCTATGCCTGCCTCGGTACTTCCTTCCGGGGCAATTTGTTTTTAAGGCAACTCGACTGAGAGCGGCTTTGCAATGTGCGGCAGGCCCCAGCCGAGTTTTTCGCGCAGGAGAGCAAAAAATTCGGGCGGTTGCAGGCGGATAAGGCGGGTCCGGTAGCGCGAACGCCGAATACGTACCTCGTCACCGGGCAGCACGTAACAACCGGAATTGCCGTCGAGGGACAAAATCAGGTGGCGGTGGGCACCCGGCGGGTGGAGGACGAGAGATTCGGTATCGGCGAAGACCAGGCCGCGGGCTGCGAGTGAGTGTGGGCAAATCGGGATGAGTTGCAGGACCTGTACGTCGGGGGTGATGACAGGGCCACCGGCAGCAAGGGCGTAGGCGGTGGAGCCTGTCGGGGTGGCGATGATGACACCGTCGGCGGCAATATCGACGACGTTGTGGCGGCCGATTGCCACCTCGAAGTGGCACATGCCGGAGAGCGGTTCTTTGTGGAGCACGGCCTCGTTGAGGGCGAGCGCTTCCCAGATCAGGTGCTCCTCGCGAAAGACCTTGACTTCGAGCATCGAGCGGTCTTCGAGGATGTACTGTCCGGCAATCACCCGTTCGAGGGCCATGTGCAGGTTGGGAAGGTAGCCCTCGGTCAAAAAGCCCATGTGGCCAGTGTTGATGGCGAGCAGCGGGACGTCATAAGGAGCGACCTGCCGGGCCGCCGCGAGCACCGTGCCGTCACCCCCAAGCACGATGGCAAACTGCATCGCCTCGTCGAAGCCCTCGGCCACCAGCCGCTCGATGGGTGTATGGCAGACCGGGCTTGTCAGGTTGGGGAAGCCGAGGATTCCTCCCCAGCCGGTCGTCTGGTAGACGCGCAGGCCCGCCTGGGTCAGCTTTTCGT
>JANNPH010000051.1:0-4859 GCA_031399965.1 Gloeobacteraceae cyanobacterium SOY_34_metabat_159
AGCAGTTCGAGGTGCGCGAGGGGCAGTCGTCCCAGGGTAGCTTGCGGGTCCTGGGTGAAGACGACCACCTCGCAGGCCCCGTCGGCGGGGCGCGTCTCGACGATGAGCGCGGGCGGATCGTGGGCAGTCGGGACCAGAGAAGGAAAACGGTTATCGAAGACAGCGATGTCGTAGTCGCCTGCAGGTAATTCGGTCGGGAAACGGGGGTCGGTCGTCGGGGCAAGCGGGTTGTACTCCGGAGGCGGCAGGAAGGTGCGGTCCTGCCGGTGGCTCGCGTAGGCAATCCACTCGCCGCGCAGCGGGTGCCAGCGCAGGTGGGGGTTAGCGCTAACTGGGGTATTACTCGGACTCGGGGCCGCAGAGGCCGCAATAGGGGATCGGCTGTAGAGAGTCAGCTTGCGACCATCCGGCTTCGACAGATCCTGGCGGTACATATTTTTCCTGGAAACCGTGGGCGAGGGTGGCGGAGGCAATGGCTGCGAGCGGAAACTTGGGTGTCCGGTCGGCGTACAACAGGCCGTTCATCTCCTGGAAAGTGTCTGTCAGCTGGGTGTAGCAAAAACCGCTGAAAATCTCGATATCGCTCACGGCCTTCAGCAGTGCCGTGTAGCTGAGTCGAAACTGCTCTGCTGTCTTGCAGCGGGCATAACCCCAGCCCTGCTCGGTGTCGGAGTAGGCGAACCCGCCAAATTCAGTGAGCATCAGCGGCTGACCGTGGTGGGGGTAGCCGTCGAGAGTCAGGATGCGGCCTCCGGGGCGCTTGTTGTCGAGCACATCGGTGACCTTGAGGTCGGATTTGTAGCGTTCCCGTAGCCGGATGCTGTTGTAGTCGTAATCGTGGATGCCGATGATGTCGGTGGCAGCACTTTCCCAGCCGTCGTTGCCAATCACCGGTCGGGTCGGGTCGAGGGTCTTGGTGAGGTGGTACAGGGCCTGCACGTAGTTGCGGTGGGAGGCGGTCTGCGGCAGGTCGGGCACTCCCCACGACTCGTTAAAGGGCACCCAGACGACCAGGCACGGGTGGCTGTAGTCGCGCTCGATGGCCTCTGTCCATTCGCGGGTCATCCGCTCGATGGCGGTCGGTGTAAAGCGGTACGCACTCGGCATCTCACCCCAGACCACCAGACCCATCACGTCGGCCCAGTAAAGGAAGCGCGGGTCTTCGATTTTCTGATGCTTGCGCACACCGTTAAAGCCCATCGCCTTAATCAGCTCGATGTCGCGCCGGATTGCCTCGTCGGAGGGCGGCGTGAGTAGCGTGTCGGGCCAGTAGCCCTGGTCGAGCACCAGACGCAAATAGTAAGGTCGGCCGTTGAGGATGAAGCGGTCGCGCTGGATGCCGACCCCGCGTAGAGCGGTGTAGGAGCTGACCGTGTCGAGCAGATGACCGTCTTCCCAGAGTTCGATTTCAGCCTGGATCAGGGTCGGCTTCTCGGGGGTCCACAAAATCTCGTTGCGGTAGTCGTCGATGCCGGGGTCTGAGAGGGCAATCCGGCGGTGTACTTCCTGGTTGACCACCGCGTAGGTGTCGTCCACGAGGACGCGGTCACCCAGGGTGAGCTTCAATTTGAGCTGCATCGTGCCTGAGCGCTCACCGGCCAGGAATGCCTCGAAGCCGATTTCCCAGCGCTCCAGGTGTGGTGTCCAGCGGATATTTTTGATGTGGGTCTGTGCTACCCGCTCGACCCAGACGGTCTGCCAGATGCCGCTGGTGCGCGGGTACCAGATGCTATGGGGGTGAAGCTGCCAGTCTTGCTTGCCGCGCGGCTTGGCCAGATCTTGCGGGTCGTCCTGGACCCAGACTGTGACCCGTTGCCGACCGGAGGCCGCAAGGGCGTGGGTGATATCGAAAGTGAAAGGTGTGTAGCCCCCGGTGTGTTCGCCCAGGTACTGCCCGTTGACCCAGACGCGGGCCTGGTAATCGACTGCCCCAAAGTGCAGGAGCACTCGCTCTGCATCAGCTGTCAGGTCAAACTCGCGCTCGTACCAGTAGTTGACGTGAAAACCGTTTTCATTCAGACCGCTGCGTACCGATTCCGGCGAGAAGGGTACCTCGATCACCTGATCCCACTCGGCTATCTCGTGGGGCTGGCTATACTTACCTTCGTCGTCCAACCTGAACTTCCAGAGGCCATTCAGGCAAACCCAGTCGGGGCGCTTGAGCTGCGGACGCGGGTAACCGGCCGATTGATTGACCTGGGTTTGAAGATGGTTGCTGCGTTCCTGAGGAACACCCTCAAAAGCGATACTTGACGTTCCCATCTAATTGCTTTTTTCCTGCCAATACAGAGGGATCGTACCCTCAGGTTGAATGCAACTAACGACAGTGAAACACACCAAAACCGAACCGTGCTCTCGGATTCACCAGGGTCTTACCCTCTGGTGAAGCTCAGCAATGTTTTTGTTGTCTCTGTCACCATGCTAACCGAGGGGTAAACGTTTTCAGAAACAGCAGCAGCCCTGAAACGGCCAAAATGCGGACAGAACTTCCAGTTGTCTCCAAAGACAGATGTGCCAATCCAGAATTCCGGTTTTAGTAAGAGCTAAGGAGTACAGTCAGAGGTAGGACTTGTCCAAACTTGTCCGCCAGTGCTCGGTCTCAGGTAAAAAGCGCAATCAGTTTTAGTAGCTGGTGCTACAGGGTTCAGGACAGGCCTGCGCCTGGCGTCTGCATATCCGCAAGCGTAATTGTATAGCAACACTATCATCAGTCGGTAAATCAACCTATGCAAAATAACGGAAAGAATACCGCAAAATTCCAGCCAGACGAGATGGGAGGGTCGGAGTCGAAAGCGGTGCGGGAGACCATGCACCAGCTCGCAAGCGCAACCGGTATTCTGAGTACTGCTGAAGTGAACGCAACCGATAAACACAGTCCGGCCCTGGTCTGCCTGTCGCACCTGCGCTGGAATTATGTCTACCAGCGACCGCAGCATCTGATGAGTCGGTTTGCTAAAGGGTTGCGGGTCTACTTTATTGAGGAACCAGTATTCGGCGATGTAGAGCCCCAGGGGCGGCTCGAAGTCTGTCAGGACAAGAGCGGTGTCTGGGTGGTAGTGCCGCACCTGCCGCATGGGCTGGATAACCTGACACTCGAGGTCACCCAGCGCCAACTGATCGATCGCCTGTTTGCGGAGCACCAGATTCAACACCATCTGCTCTGGTACTACACGCCGATGGCCCTCGGGTTCACGCGCCACCTGCGCTCGCAGGCTGTCGTCTACGACTGCATGGACGAACTGTCAGGTTTCAAGAGTGCGCCGGTCGCCCTGAGAGAGCGCGAACTCGAACTCTTCAAGCGCGCCGAACTCGTGTTTACCGGTGGGCAGAGCCTCTACGAAGCAAAGCGCGACCAGCACCAGAATATTTACGCTTTCCCGAGCAGCGTCGATGTCGCCCACTTCAAGCAGGCGCGCAGTCCCGGTGAAGACCCCGCAGACCAGGCTGCGATTCCCCATCCGCGCCTTGGCTTTGCCGGGGTGATCGACGAGCGGATGGACCTCGACTTGCTCACCGCCATCGCCGACGCCCGGCCCGACTGGCAACTGGTGATGGTCGGCCCGGTCGCCAAGATCGACCCGGCAAGCCTACCCCAGCGCGCCAACATTCATTACCTCGGGCCCAAAAACTACCAGGCTCTGCCCGCCTATCTTGGCCACTGGGATCTGGGCATCTTGCCCTTTGCCCACAACCAGGCGACGCGCTTCATCAGTCCGACCAAGACGCCTGAGTATCTGGCAGCCGGTAAACCGGTCGTCTCCACGTCGATTCGCGATGTCGTGCGTCCCTACGGTCAGGAAGGACTCGTGCGCATCGCCGACACTCCGGCTGAATTTGTAGCGGCCGCCGAACTGGCTCTCGCTCAGGACAACCGCGAATCGGGCTGGCTTGGCCGGGTAGACGCCTTTCTCGACCAGATCTCCTGGGATAGAACCTGGGCAAGCATGGTGCAGCTGATCGAATCGACCGTGAGTGCTCGCGAGGCGGAAAAGCTGACGCCTCCCACCAGTCGGCCCCTCAACCGCAAGCCCCTCTTCGATTATTTGATTGTCGGCGCGGGCTTTGCGGGCAGTGTGCTCGCCGAGCGACTCGCGGCCGGGCTGGGTAAAAAAGTGCTGGTAGTCGATCTGCGCACCCATATCGCCGGTAACGCTTACGACCACTACAACGACGCCGGTATCCTCGTCCACAAATATGGCCCGCACATCTTCCATACCAACTCGCGCCGGGTCTTCGACTACCTCTCGCGCTTTACCGAGTGGCGTTCTTACGAGCACCGGGTCCTGGCGAGCGTCGATGGGCAACTGGTACCCCTACCGATTAACCTCGATACGATCAACGCGCTCTACGGGCTCAACCTGACCTCCTTCCAGCTCACCGAGTTTTTCGCCTCGGTCGCGGAGCCGAAAGAACGCATCGTCACCTCAGAAGATGTGGTGGTGAGCAAGGTCGGGCGCGAACTCTACGAAAAATTCTTTCGGGGCTACACCCGCAAGCAGTGGGCACTCGACCCTTCTGAACTCGACGCCTCGGTGATCGCCCGCGTGCCGACCCGCACCAACCGCGATAACCGCTACTTCACCGACAGCTACCAGGCAATGCCCCTGCACGGCTACACCCGCATGTTTGAAAACATGCTCGCGCACCCAAATATCAAGGTGATGCTCAATACGGATTACCGCGAGATTGTTGGCGACATCCCCTACGGCGAGATGATCTACACCGGCCCGGTCGATGAATTTTTTGACCTGCGCTACGGCAAGTTGCCCTATCGTTCGCTCGAATTCAAGCACGAGACCTACCCGACAGCGGTCTTCCAGCCCCAGGCGGTGGTCAACTATCCCAACGAGCACCTCTAC
>JANNPH010000127.1:0-2972 GCA_031399965.1 Gloeobacteraceae cyanobacterium SOY_34_metabat_159
GATGCCCGGGGCGATGCCGTTTTTACACCGCTGGTGGGGAAACCCCATGTTCTCCAAAATGGGTCAATCCTGGTTCAAAGCGCCCATTCACGACATCTACTGCGGCATGCGCGGCTTCACCAAGCGTGCCTACCTCAGCCTCAATCAGCGCTGTACTGGCATGGACAACGGCTTGGGCTTCGTCTCAGCTCCCCTGTATCTGTTCGAGCAATTCTTCGTCGGTAAAGCGACCGAGCACCTGATTGGACCAGGCGTGCAGCCAGAGCATTTCAATGACGACCGTCTCGGCCGGGTACTCGACAAACTCTACGAAGAAGGCACGACTAAGGTCTTCGTGCAGTTAGCGCTCAAGGCGGCGAGAGCGTTTGGGGTAAGAACCAACAGCGTGCACCTGGACTCGACTTCGTTCCATGTTGACGGCGAATACACTCCGAAAGGACGGGTTGCGCCTCGGGCGGAAGACGAGCCGCAGCCTATTCTCATCACCCATGGCTACTCACGGGACCATCGCCCCGACCTCAAGCAGTTCCTGCTCAGCGTGGTTACCAGCGGTGACGGGGATGTGCCGTTGTATCTGAAGGTGGGCGATGGCAATCAGGCCGACAAAGCCGTTTTTGCCCAAATAATCAAGGACTTCCAGGCCCAGTGGGACGCAGAAGCCCTGTTCGTCGTCGATAGTGCTCTCTACAGCGCAGACAATCTCACTCAGTTGAAAGGGATGCATTGGCTGACCCGCGTCCCCTCGACTCTGGGCGAAGTCAAGCACTTGCTGGCAGTGCTCACCGACGAGCAGTTCGTGGTAGCCCAACCCGGCTATCAAGTAGCAGAGGTGTGCAGCGATTATGGTCAGGTCCGGCAACGCTGGGTGGTCGTCCAAAGCGACGAGCGACGAAAAAGTGACTTTGTCACCCTCGACAAGAAGCTCACTGAACTCGATACCAAGCTGGGCAAGGAACTCTCGAAGCTGTGCAAGATTGAGTTTGCCTGTGAAGCGGATGCCCTGGAGGCAGCAGAGCGCTTTGCCGGCGGGTTGAAGTACCACCTGATGGGGGCAGTGCGCGCTATCGAACAGAGCCGTCATACTAAAGCGGGTCGCCCGGCGCGGGGCAGCAGAGCCGAGAAGACGGGCGTGTGGCTGCTTACTGCTGAAATCGTGCGTAACCCAACAACCATCGAGGTCGAACGACACCTGGCGGGCAAGTTCATCCTGGCGACGTACGTATTAGACAGCCAGCAGTTCCCCACCCCCAGGGTTCTGGCTGAGTACAAGGCGCAGCAGTCGGTGGAGCGAGGCTTCCGCTTTCTCAAAGACCCGCTGTTTTTTACTTCGAGTGTTTTCCTCAAGTCGCCCGAACGAGTGGAGGCAGTAGCGATGGTGATGGGGCTGTGCTTGTTGGTCTACAGCCTCGGGCAGCGGCAGTTGCGCCAAGCTTTGGCTGAGGCGAAAGCGACCGTCAAGAACCAACTAAAGAAGCCAACGGCAACGCCAACCTTGCGGTGGATTTTCCAGAGCTTTCAGGCGGTGCATCTGCTGGAAGTCGCTGGGACAAAGCAGGTGTCGAACTTGACTCAGGAGCGCAAGCAGGTTCTGCTCTTTCTGCCGGAGCGATGTCGCCGCTACTATCTAATGGCATGAGTAAGGCGACTTGTATCGGTGAATCGGTATACGGAGCGGCCCTCACCCGTGGCCGCAAGTACGAGATTTTGGCTCTAGACGAGGCCAAGAGGCAGGTCAAGGTCGAGGGCAACAACGGCCGAGCGCGGTGGTTCCCGTCTGGTTGCTTCGACCTAACAGGTGCTGACGCGCCCGTTCTATCCGGCATCACTGTTCGAGATACCCTCGAACCTGAACCGAGCGGCTGGGTGGAGGTAGATGTCGAGTTATCCGACGGCCGACGGCGATGGTGCTGGTTTGTGACCCCAGCGTTGCTGATGAACACCGGAGACCGATTGGATGGCACGGACATTCAGGCAGTGTACGGGGTTCCCCACCTCATTGTTGTCAATGAACTAACCAAGGAGGTCATTGGCCATGTGCTGCATCACATCGACAGGCAGGGCGCACTGTTGAACTGTACACAGCCAATCGAGGAGGCGAGTTCTTCAGAAATAGCTTGAGGCAGTACTCGGCATACGAGATGTAGTTCCCAAATATACTCCCACCGATGACTCGAGGGCCAACGCTGGAGTTCAACGGCGAGCGAAGCAAGTCCACTGCAACCACGGGTTAGACGTCTTTGGCTGTCTAGTCGCCGACAAAGATTGCCCCGCTTTCAGTTTTGTCGAGTTCAAGCAACGCTGATTCCAACTTATTGAGTGCGATAAGTTCCGCCTTGTCCTGGCTTGTTGATCGGGCCTCTTTAATTCCATCCAAGATTGTGCTGTACGACCGCCAGGGGAGTTTGAGATCTGCGTACTGATCCACCGTGACACCAGATCGCTTTTGAACAATTGTAAAACAACGCACCAAGTGCTCAAACATTTCGTCTCCAATTGCAAGGAGTCGGTTTCCAACACGACCATTGTCGAGACTGTGCAGGTCCAGAGACAAAGAGACACCTGTGGTAACGTGCTGCTAGGGATGGGTGCCGAGCAGGCGGTCGCCCTCTTCGCCCCAGACCGATGGAGTCGATGCACCCGGCGATAATGCCGAGGTGGTCGAGGTTCGGGACCTGAATTTCAGGGGTAGGCCCGTGTATCCTACCAAAATACTGTAGCCCTCTGGCCTACCTGCGGAATGTCGGATCGAGATATCCCCAAAGTCTTTGCCCAAAACGTGGAGTACATCCACGCCGACTACCATCTCAGCTCGCTTGCCGAGCCGGGCCTAGAGGCAGGGCAATTGCTCAATGTCTCCACGTTACTTAAGGAGCGTTTGCAAGCAAGTTCAGCATCCATCGCCGACGTTGCTCTTTCTCTCGACAAGGATATGAACCTTGCAAGCGGTACTGCTTTGCGCATTTTCAAGCACT
>JANNPH010000179.1:0-2667 GCA_031399965.1 Gloeobacteraceae cyanobacterium SOY_34_metabat_159
GTTTTCCGGCTGCATCGCATCGACGGAGGCGGTCGGCTCGAAGCCACAGTGGACCATGCAGTCGCGGCACTTGGGGTTACCGCTCTCGTGACCGTACTCTTCCCAGACGGTCTCATTGAGCAGTTGCTCGAAGGTCTCGTAGTGTCCTTCGTTGAGCAAGTAGCAGGGTTTTTGCCAGCCGAGCACGCTGTAGCTGGGCATGCCCCAGGGCGTGCAGTCGTAGTCCTTGAGTCCTTCGAGAAAATCGAGGAAGAGCGGGGTGAGGTTGAAGTTCCAGTTATTCTGGCCCGAGCGGTAGGGAGCGAGGATCTCGCGGAACAGGGTGCGGGTCTGTTCGCGCTGCAGGAAGTGCTCCTGGTCGGGTGCCCATTCGTAGCTGTAGCCGGGGGAGACCATCATGCCGTCGAGTTCCAGGGTCTCCAGGAAATCGAAGAAGGCCTGCACTTCTTTGGGGTCGGAGTTGTTGAAGATAGTCGTGTTGGTGGTCACCCGGAAGCCACGGGCCTTGGCTGCCTTGATCGCTCTGACGGCCACGTCGAAGACGCCTTTGCGATCGACCGCGTGGTCGTGAACATCGCGCAGGCCGTCGAGGTGGACTGTGAAGCTGAAATAGTCTGAGGGCATGAACTTATCGAGGTTCTTCTCAAGCAGAATTCCGTTGGTGCACAGATAAATAAACCTTTGCCGGTCTACCAGTCCCTGCACAATTTCGTCGATCTGCGGGTGCAACAGCGGCTCACCACCCGGAATCGAGACAATGGGCGCACCGCATTCTTCGACGGCGGCAAAGCACTGCTCAGGCGAGAGGTTCTGGCGCAAGATCTCGTTGGGGTGCTGAATCTTGCCGCAACCGGGGCAGGCCAGATTACAGCGAAAGAGTGGTTCGAGCATGAGTACTAATGGGTAGCGCTCTCGTCCCATCAGGCGCTGGGTAACCAGATACTTGCCGACTTCGAAGGCTTGCTTAAAACTGACTGCCATAGTTACCGCTTTCCCCTGAGTGTACCGATGTATCCATGCTCAACAAACCAGTCTACGGCATCTCGCAGGGCAGTCTCGATCGGTGTCTGGGGCAGGCCCAGTTCGCGCACTGCCTTTGAAGCGTCGTAGTACATCGCCTGAGTCGCCATCCGCACGCCGTCGAGGGGGATGCTGGGGGGCTTGCCGAGGGGGGCGAGCACCTGCTCATCAAGCCAGGCGATACCCAGCGGCAACCAGGTAGGCACGGCAAACTGCGGCGCACCGATGCCGGTAATGCGCTCCAGTTCATCGAGCAACGCTTTGAGGGAGAGGTTGCGGTGCCCGAGGATATAGCGTTCTCCAGTGCGGCCCCGTTCCAGGGCATTCAGATGACCCTGGGCGACATCGCGCACGTGAATGAAGTTAAGGCCGGTCTCCAGATAAAAAGGCATCTCGCGGCGCAAGAAACGCAGGATGATATCGCCGGATGGAGTCGGTTTATGATCCCAGGGGCCAATCGGGGTAGCCGGGTTGACGATTACGACGTCCTGGCCATCGCGGACTGCTTTCATCGCCTCCTGCTCGGCATGAAACTTGGACTGCTTGTAGGCACCTACCAGGTCTTCGACGGGACTCTGGTGGGTCTCGTTCGTGTCTGGGCCGCCGACGCCGATAGCTGAAACCGAGGAGGTGTAAACAGTGCGCTCAATACCTGCACGCTTTGCCGCAGCCAGCACATTGCGCGTGCCGAGGACGTTCGACTGGTAGAGGGCGTCGCGTTCAGATTGCCAGAGACTGTAGTGGGCGGCGACGTGAAAAAGTACCGAGCAGCCTGCCATCTGAACGTGCAGTTCGGGGTCGTTGAGGTCGCCCCGTACCAGTTCAATCGGCAATCCTTCCAGGTTGGTAGGGGTTCCGCCCGGACGGGCCAGGGCGCGCACGGTAAACCCCTTTTCGAGCAAGAGCCTCACCAGGTTGGCTCCGACAAAACCCGTTCCTCCAGTTACAAAAGCACGCCGGGTCACGGGCGGACCTCGTACCGGCGCGATCGGCGTTGCTCAAGCAGGCTGTAGACGACCGGCACCACGATCAGGCTCAACAGCGTCGAGGTGACAAGGCCGCCAATAATGGCAATTGCCATCGGGGCACGCAGTTCCGCTCCTGCACCAAGGCCAAGGGCAATCGGCAGCATCCCGAGGATCATCGCCGCTGTCGTCATTAAGATGGGCCGCAAGCGCACCGGTCCTGCTTTCAAGATCGCCTCGTCGATGCCCATGCCGCGTGCGCGCAGCTGGTTGATGTAGTCCACGAGCAGGACCCCGTTTTTGTTCACAAGCCCCAATAGAAAAATAATGCCGATGACTGAGATCATACCGAACTCCGAGCCCGTCACGAACTGGGCGAGCATCGCACCTACGACTGCCAGGGGCAGGGAAAGAATGACCACGAAGGCGTCCGTCAGGCTACGAAACAGCAGCAGCAATACACCGAGGATGCAGACGACCGAGAGAGCGAGGGTGACCGCAAAGCCACTGAAGACACTCGCCACGTTCTCGGCGTCGCCGCCCTGGCTCAGGCTTACAGAAGGCGGCAGAACGGACTTCGCTTCGGCGATAAGTCGGTCGGTCGCTTCGCCGATCGTGAAGCCGGGGGCCAGGTTCGAGGTGAGATAGATGACCCGCCGACCGTTCAGGTGGGAAATCTCGA
>JANNPH010000250.1:0-1818 GCA_031399965.1 Gloeobacteraceae cyanobacterium SOY_34_metabat_159
TCACCAGCGGTTGCAGCCGCACGGCCAATTCGTGCAGGGCATCGGCAATGCTTGGCTGGGTCTGGCGGGTCAGGTTGAAGACTCTCATGGCGTGTCCTTACGTTTCCGGTTTGGCAGCAGCGACGAGAACACGCTGCAGTAGAGATCCGCGTCCATATAGACCCATTTGCCCGAAACTTTAGCTGGTTTTGGCATTGAAAGATCAGAACCCGTCTCCTGGAAAGCTTGAATCCTTCCGGCGCTCTGACGAACGCTACAGAAACAGAACGATGACCCTAAAGTTCTCGCCTATTTGTCCCAGATAGACCGTGAAACCGCAAAGGAGTTTCTCATGTTCACTACTGTTCGATCTGCTCGTGTTCGTTTCTGGCTTGGCGCCTGCACTGCACTCTTCCTGACGGCAGCTCCGATGGCTGCTCAAGCCCAAACCAGCAGCAAAGTCACTCATGACAAGATTCTCAACTCCAGCCGCTCCAATGCACCAATACCGCCGGAATCTGTCGCAGGCGTTTACGTGTTTGGCGATAGTCTGGTCGATACCGGAAACGTCTTCAATGCAAGCGGTGGTCTGTTTCCCCCGAGTCCGCCTTACTTTAATGGTCGTTTCTCCAACGGGCCACTTTGGATTGAAAATATCCTCTCTCCCCTGGGCATTAGCCTGGTACCCAGTACGGCGGGGGGGCAAAACTTTGCCTTTGGCGGTGCTCCCTCGGGCTTTTTCTTAGAACAACCCATTGCTCCCGGTGGTCCACCCCCAGAAACACCGGGACTGCTCTACCAACTCGGCACCTTCAGCCAGCCCAGGCCGACGGTCACTCCACAGACGCTCTACTTCATCACTGCAGGTGCCAACGATTTTCTGAATGATTTTCTGTCTGGCCGTGAACTGGACTTTACCGTTCCCGTTCAGAACCTCTCAACTGCCGTTGCGACGCTCTATGCCTACGGTGCCCGCAACATCGTCATCAGCAACGTTCCAGACCTGAGCCGGTTTCCACTCACGCAATCCAACCCAGAAGCATTGCCGTCACTCAGGCAGGAAGTGAAAAAGTTCAACAACAAGCTCAAAGTTGCCCTGGACAAATTGCAAGAGACTCGACCCGATCTGAACATTATTTTCCTGGACTTGCATGCAAGCTTTGACCAGTTTTTCGACCACCCCGCGCAGTTCGGCTTCACGAACACGACCTCGCCCTGTGTGACGCCCACTTCGGTGTGCGCCAACCCTGATGAGTATCTGTTCTGGGACACAGCGCATCCTACAGCGGCGGCTGGACAGGCGTTGGCAGAGATGGTCACCCTGCAGATTTTTCAGACGAGCCCTGCGCCTGAGTAACGACCGGTGCGTCAGACCGCTGGTAAGCCCGCGCGGTACTGTATCTTGGCAACAGTATCGCGGGGTGCTTCGTGAGGGTGCGCTGGTTTTTGGGTCTGAATCTCATCGCCTTTGCCCTGGGTATGGCTGTCCAGGCAACACCGGCTTATGACGCTCTGGTCGAAGCTTATTTTGACAACCTCTTCGAGGCAAACCCGACCCAGGCGACCGCCGCCGGTTTTCACCAGTACGACCGCAAGTTCGAGCGCTTTACCCGCGAGGCGCGCACAGAACGGGTCCGCGACCTCAGCCGCTTTCTCAAGCAGTTTCAAGCGCTCGACCCGGCGACACTTACCCCCGCCGAGCGCAACGACCGCGAACTGGTGATCGCCAACATCCAGGGCAGTTTGCTCGAAGAACAGTCCATCCGCCGCTGGCAGCGCAACCCCGACTTCTATCCGAGTGCGGTGACGGGGTCCATCTTCCTGCTTGTCAAGCGCAAC